>NZ_CP099917.1:2390000-2520000 GCF_030994125.1 Pseudoalteromonas xiamenensis
TATGGTTAAGTGACTAAGCGTACACGGTGGATGCCTTGGCAGTTGGAGGCGATGAAGGACGTACTAACTTGCGATAAGCCTAGTTGAGCCAGTAAGAGGCGCTTGAGACTAGGATTTCCGAATGGGGAAACCCACCTATTTATAGGTATCCTATGGTGAATACATAGCCATAGGAGGCGAACCGGGAGAACTGAAACATCTAAGTACCCCGAGGAAAAGAAATCAACCGAGATTCCGTTAGTAGTGGCGAGCGAACGCGGACCAGCCCTTAAGCTGTGTTGTAGTTAGTGGAATATTCTGGAAAGTGTAACGATACAGGGTGATAGTCCCGTACACAAAAACTTATACACAGTGAAATCGAGTAGGACGGGGCACGTGAAACCTTGTCTGAATATGGGGGGACCATCCTCCAAGGCTAAATACTCCCAACTGACCGATAGTGAACCAGTACCGTGAGGGAAAGGCGAAAAGAACCCCTGTAAGGGGAGTGAAATAGAACCTGAAACCGTGTACGTACAAGCAGTAGGAGCACCTTCGTGGTGTGACTGCGTACCTTTTGTATAATGGGTCAGCGACTTATATTCTGTAGCGAGGTTAACCGAATAGGGTAGCCGTAGCGAAAGCGAGTCTTAACTGGGCGCTTAGTTGCAGGGTATAGACCCGAAACCCGGTGATCTATCCATGAGCAGGTTGAAGGTCAGGTAACACTGACTGGAGGACCGAACCCACTCCCGTTGAAAAGGTAGGGGATGACTTGTGGATTGGAGTGAAAGGCTAATCAAACCGGGAGATAGCTGGTTCTCCCCGAAATCTATTTAGGTAGAGCCTCGGACGAATACTACTGGGGGTAGAGCACTGTTAAGGCTAGGGGGTCATCCCGACTTACCAACCCTTTGCAAACTCCGAATACCAGTAAGTAATATCCGGGAGACACACGGCGGGTGCTAACGTCCGTCGTGAAGAGGGAAACAACCCAGACCGCCAGCTAAGGTCCCAAAGTGTATGTTAAGTGGGAAACGATGTGGGAAGGCTAAAACAGCTAGGAGGTTGGCTTAGAAGCAGCCACCCTTTAAAGAAAGCGTAATAGCTCACTAGTCGAGTCGGCCTGCGCGGAAGATGTAACGGGGCTAAACATACCACCGAAGCTGCGGCTGCAGATTTTATCTGCGGGGTAGGGGAGCGTTCTGTAAGCCGTTGAAGGTGTACCGGGAGGTATGCTGGAGGTATCAGAAGTGCGAATGCTGACATAAGTAACGATAATGCGGGTGAAAAACCCGCACGCCGGAAGACCAAGGGTTCCTATCCCATGTTAATCAGGGTAGGGTGAGTCGACCCCTAAGGCGAGGCTGAAGAGCGTAGTCGATGGGAAACGGGTTAATATTCCCGTACTTGATATGAATGCGATGGGGGGACGGAGCAGGCTAGGCAAGCATGGCGTTGGTTGTCCATGTGAAAGTATGTAGGCTGGTGACTTAGGCAAATCCGGGTCGCTAAAGCTGAGATACGAGACGAGCACCTACGGGTGTGAAGTTGTTGATGCCCTACTTCCAGGAAAAGCCTCTAAGCTTCAGTTCATATTGAATCGTACCCGAAACCGACACAGGTGGTCAGGTAGAGAATACTAAGGCGCTTGAGAGAACTCGGGTGAAGGAACTAGGCAAAATGGTACCGTAACTTCGGGAGAAGGTACGCTCTTGTCTGTTAAGCCCTTGCGGTGTAAGCAGACGGGAGTCGCAGAGAATAGGTAGCTGGAACTGTTTATTAAAAACACAGCACTGTGCAAAATCGTAAGATGACGTATACGGTGTGACGCCTGCCCGGTGCCGGAAGGTTAATTGATGGGGTTAGTCTTTGGACGAAGCTCTTGATCGAAGCCCCGGTAAACGGCGGCCGTAACTATAACGGTCCTAAGGTAGCGAAATTCCTTGTCGGGTAAGTTCCGACCTGCACGAATGGCGTAATCATGGCTACGCTGTCTCCACCCGAGACTCAGTGAAATTGAAATCGCAGTGAAGATGCTGTGTACCCGCGGCTAGACGGAAAGACCCCGTGAACCTTTACTATAGCTTGGCACTGAACATTGAACCTACATGTGTAGGATAGGTGGGAGGCTTTGAAGCAAGAACGCTAGTTCTTGTGGAGCCGTCCTTGAAATACCACCCTTGTATGTTTGATGTTCTAACGTTGGCCCCTAATCGGGGTTACGGACAGTGCCTGGTGGGTAGTTTGACTGGGGCGGTCTCCTCCCAAAGAGTAACGGAGGAGCACGAAGGTTTGCTAAGAGCGGTCGGACATCGCTCGGTTAGTGTAATGGTAGAAGCAAGCTTAACTGCGAGACAGACACGTCGAGCAGGTACGAAAGTAGGTCATAGTGATCCGGTGGTTCTGAATGGAAGGGCCATCGCTCAACGGATAAAAGGTACTCCGGGGATAACAGGCTGATACCGCCCAAGAGTTCATATCGACGGCGGTGTTTGGCACCTCGATGTCGGCTCATCACATCCTGGGGCTGAAGTCGGTCCCAAGGGTATGGCTGTTCGCCATTTAAAGTGGTACGCGAGCTGGGTTTAGAACGTCGTGAGACAGTTCGGTCCCTATCTGCCGTGGGCGTTTGAGAATTGAGAGGGGCTGCTCCTAGTACGAGAGGACCGGAGTGGACGAACCGCTGGTGTTCGGGTTGTCATGCCAATGGCATTGCCCGGTAGCTACGTTCGGAATCGATAACCGCTGAAAGCATCTAAGCGGGAAGCGAGCCTCGAGATGAGTTCTCACTTGGAGTTTAACTCCACTAAAGGGCCGTTGGAGACTACAACGTTGATAGGCAGGGTGTGGAAGCGCTGTGAGGCGTGAAGCTAACCTGTACTAATTACCCGTGAGGCTTAACCATACAACGCCAAAGTGGTTTAGTTGTTAGAAGTTAAGTATTGACTAAAGTAGACAACGACGAAGTAAAAGACATTAATATTAGCGTTCCAGATTTAGTTTACTTGCGGTAGCGAGTAGACGACCAGCTTATGCTTGGTGACAATAGCGTTGTGGACCCACCTGACCCCATGCCGAACTCAGAAGTGAAACGCAACAGCGCCGATGATAGTGTGGCAGCTGCCATGTGAAAGTAGGACATCGCCAGGCTCTAATTAAATAAAAAGGCCTCTTCGA
Source organism: Pseudoalteromonas xiamenensis (assembly GCF_030994125.1). Classification (NCBI taxonomy): domain Bacteria; kingdom Pseudomonadati; phylum Pseudomonadota; class Gammaproteobacteria; order Alteromonadales; family Pseudoalteromonadaceae; genus Pseudoalteromonas; species Pseudoalteromonas xiamenensis. The sequence goes on from NZ_CP099917.1 coordinate 2,393,160, forward strand.
AAGAAGAGGCCTTTTTATTTATTACGTGTTTAGGGATGTGCTACGTGAAAGTAGGGTGAAAAGTCGATTAGGGAAGCAAACAGTTTTGCTTCACCGGCTTTGAACGTCGAAGGCCTCTGGCCGTAGACCGGACATCGCCAGGCTGGGCGCCCCCGACTCTTAATTAAAGTAAGCCCGATCCGAAAGAGTCGGGCTTTTTTGCTTTATTTTTTTCTAGAAAATTCAGACCAATTCGAGAAACGATCCCCAAAAAACGAAGTTCGGTGTTGGAATGGCTCCTGTAGCATCGTACCTCGGTAAATTCTGACCTACACCTACACCATGCTATGAAGCTTCGCGTCGAATGTATCTGCCTTCGCAGAGCTACTAACGGAAGTGCAGCCGGACGAGGCTTTTCTGACCAAAGCAAATGATGCTCGCTATGATCAAGCTTTTTACTATTGTCTTCCAAGTAATCAGCAATGCAGTGTATGTTCAGCCAATCATCTCTTATATTTAATTTATGCTCTGATTTCTGACATTGCGAATCTTCGTTGAACCTCTGATAAAGGCGTGAATGAAACTCCGAATCAATTTATTGCTGGTTAACTGTTCAACGGTAAGATTACCCTAGACTCAATGTCGGATGTTAAGGGTCGAGCCGGCTCAAAACTCATGTAGTCCTTTAATTACCTGAATATTAGAAAATAAATTTAGGTATGATTTGAAGTGGCAAACAGAGAAAACTGCCGAGTCTATTTAAGGTTATGAGTGTTGCTTATTGAAATAATTGCACTCGATGGCGCAGTATCATCACGAACGGTTTCTTTGTATGCATAAAAGCACGTGGTGATTGCAAGCAGAGGATAAAGAATTGATCGAAAATAAAAATGCCCCAACTAGGATGCCGACAAGGCAGTCCGATCGGGGCATTGTGGAGTAAGTTATTCTATTTCGTAAAACGGATTGCTAGATAGGTCGATTTCTCTTATAAAGAACTCCTCAGGTACTGGTAAACCTGTATCTTTAATAAGTAAATGCCTTATCCTGCTTTCTGTAATATAAACTTTGTCATCCACTACCGTCAGATTTAGTGGGGATTCAATATGTTCGACAAGCGTGTGAACGGCATATGGTGCATCACCATTAAAATCAATCAGATCGAGCTTACCGTTTCCACTACTTGCTCCACCTTCAAGAACTAAGATTTTATTGTCGTTAATTGCGAAGATGCCATCAGGATTTTCTAAATTGCGCTGGAGTGGAATACGGCTAACAGAGCGGTCGTTTCCGCTTACTCGTAGCAATTCTCCGGCACTATATAGACCAACAATCAGGTCGCTATTTGCTAGCTGGACTATGCCTGCAGGCCCAAGTTCGCCAGGCGAGAACAGGCTACTGGTTGCATAAGGTTCAAGTTCCGCACTGGGTGAATCAATATGATGCACGAGATCTGCGATGCTATCTGAAATAAATACACCACCTTGCCCATCCAAAGCTATGTCGTTACAGAATCCGTGATTCGGCATGGTCCAAATGCGCAGGACTTTGCGCTTTTTCACATCGATTGCGGCCACTCGATGGGCCCTGCGAGTGACGTTACCATCACTATCCGTTACACCAAGGAAGTCTGGTGACGCAACCCAAAGAACGTTCGTGTTCTCATCGAAACGCAAGCTTGTCCCTGCAAAGATCTGCTCGGAAGCAGGAAATGCAACGCGTACTTTCTTGTTTGGCTTTATTTCAAGTATGTCGCCAGATACGACAGATCCAACAAAAACACGGCCTTTTGGCGAGTGAGTAATGCCATTCGGATACTTATAGCCTTCAGGTAAGACAATACGTTCGGATTGAGTTTCATCATCGAACCATTGAGTCATCCCATCTTGAGCAGATACCGACCCAATGAACAGTGAAGCGAGAATTGCCATTAATGGCGATTTTCGAGTTCTGAAAAGTTGATTGGTTCGCACCGTTAGCCCCTTTGACCCGCAATGGCATATCCACCATCCGTAAAGATAGCCTGGCCAGTGATGTTTCTAGCTCTGTCTGATAATAGGTACGCGGCAAGTTCAGCGATTTCTTCTGAGGAAGCTAGTTTCCCTAATGGATGAGACTTTGCAAACGTACTTAGCACTTGCTCATCATGCTGAAATGCTTCGCGGGTCATTTCAGTATCAACACCACCAGGATTAATGTTATTGATGCGAATACCATATTGAGCAAGTTCGAGCGCGGCAGGGCGGATAATGCCATCCATACCCGCTTTACTTGCGGAATAGGCTGTAGACCCAATCAGGCCACCATTAGAAAGCCATGAAGACGTGTTAACGATAGCGCCTCCATGAGCACGCATTGCAATCGCTTGCTCTTTAATCGATAGCCACACTGCTTTTAGGTTTGTGCCGATGGTGTGGTCCCAATCAGCTTCACTTTGGTCAAAAATAGGAGCGAAATTCCCGATTGTTCCTGCGTTATTAAAGGCGAAATCAAGGCGTCCTAACAACGTTTGTGCTTCATCGGTCATGCGCTTGATGTCATCACTTTTAGCAATGTCTGCGACAATGTAATGTGCTTTACCTCCGGCCTCCTTGATTTCAGAAACGAGGCTCTCCAGTAATTCTGCACGGCGGCCAATCACGACAACTTCCGCACCTTCTTTCGCAAATAACGTTGCTGCAGCACGACCAATTCCAGATGTTGCGCCTACGATCATGCCTTTTTTATCTTTTAATAAACTCATTTTTCGTGTCCTTCGGTTTGTTAAATAAAGTGAATTCACTACAACTGAGCGTGTAGTTTTTTCCAGTGATATTTGTCTGCTTCTTGTTCTAACAGGGGATTGCCAATGATGGCCGTAGCGGTTCCCACGGCATGGAGCATTGGGGCATCACTGATGTCATCGCCATACGCAAAACACTGTTCTGGTGACACATTTTGCTCAGCAAGAAAAGTGCGAACCGCGACGGCTTTGCCTTCTCCGATAGTTTGTGGGGCGTCGATTTCACCTGTGAGTACGCCATCAAATTCTTCAATTTTGGTGGCTAAGCAGCCATCCGCATCCAGCGCTTCCATAAAAGGCGCAAGTAATTCAGGAAAGGACCCCGACACGAATATGACTCCTGTGCCGTTATTTTTATGCTCTTGTAAGCGTTTCACTGTGTTTTCGAGCAAGAGAGATGCAATCCCTTCGCGTTGACGGTCTGCCCATTGTTGCGCTAATCGGTAAAAGAGAGAGACCTCGATACCTTTGAATAGTTGGTAATAGACTTTGTTTGCCAGATTCCTATCTTGGTTCTGTTTTGCCAAAGCGAGGAAGTTTTCTTTTGCTTGGGGATTTATCGTCACTGTGGGTTTTGCTTCTTTTTCGATAAATTCTAAGAAGGAAAACATGCTTTTTATTTTTATGAGCGTGTTGTCTACGTCAAAAAAAGCGTAGCTTTTGTAATTGTGTTCCATCTGGATTCCTTGGTTAAAAATAATAAGCAACTTCAAGTTGAGCGTAACTCTCTGAATTTAAGAACAGGAGTTTGTCGTCGTCGGAGAAAAGATCATCTGCGGGTTTAGCACCGCTATAACTGCGCATCTCGAACGCAATTTTGACGTCGTTGCCAAATCGAGTGCTGGCTTCGATAGAGACGGACTTTTCACCAGAAGCGGGGTCCCACAATAGACCGAATAAAGCTTCAGAAGATTGGGGGTCGTTGGCCGATAAACGCCAGCCTGCAAACCAGTCATGTTCAAAAGAGGATGGCCCGTTTGTGCCTCTATCATCAAATGAGTATTCAACTAGCCAACCTAAGTCCGCTTGGCTTGCAAAGACCCCTACTTGGGTGTATTCAAATCCAAAAGTACTAGCGGTAAAGCGTTGATTCTGCTGTTGTGCACTAATGAGTTCGACTTTCCAAAGCCAATCACCTTGGACATATTGAGAGACAAAGCCGGTTTGCTCCAATAGAGGGTAATGGGGTGTGTACTTAAAACCGTCGATGTTTGGTCGCTCTTCTAATACCGGAGTTCTCGCCGTGCCGGAAAAATGGGAAACAGCGAAATCCCAACTCTCGATTGTGCGGCTATAACGTACGGCCAAGTCGATACGATCTTTGTTATTGCTGGCTTCATAGGTTGCTGCCTGTTTATCAATCGGGTAGAGGGTTCTAAACCGACCATCTTCACCAGGAAAGCGGCGTTCACGAAAGCCAATGAGGGCATAGAAATCTAACGTACCCCAATCCTGCATCCATGCCCATTGGATCATCGGTTGTCCGAGCTTGGCTTCTCCGTCTGGATTTTCGACGAGATCCGTTTGGTTGATGACATCAACTAAGTGTTGAGATTCGGTCACACCCCAAAAAACTCGGCTGATCCCAACTCGTAGGTCCGATTCTTCATTGATGTGAAGCCAAGACAGTTCTCGGATGTCGGCGTGACTTCGCTGTGCATCTTCGTTGTCAGCCCGCATAAATGCTTTACCCGAAAAGATGTCTGTGCCCTGACTCGTTTCGTAGCTAAATTCCGGCTCCGCATACAATGAAACCGTAGCGTCGCTATTTGTGCCCAACCCCGCATGCTCAAACCCACGTAACTCGACACCCGATTCCATTTTCCAATTCAGGTTGCCAGCAAGGCATGCCGAAGAGCTAACAATAAGCAGGCCATTGATGAGATGTTTTAACATCATAGTACTTCCATCGACTAGTTTAGTTAGGCGCTTGCGCGCATCGCTGACGACTCGTTTGTTCTTAAACGAAGTGACTTTTGAATGAAGGTGTCGAAGACATATTCAAAATTTGCACTTTTTGTACGTGAGGCAATAATGCCATCGGGCCGACAGACATACGCGCCTGGTTCATTCATACCAAATGCGTTATGGATGTAGCGGGATTTGTCAAAGACGAGCTCAACATCAGGGAGGCTTTGCATTGGCGCATCAGCTATCAAAATGAGGCGGAAAAAGTTTTGGTAGTTCTTTGCAACGGCAACAAGTTTTTTCAATTCAGCAGTAAGAGCTTCGTTTTTCATGTGTGCCGAAAAAACCAAGAAAGTGAATTTACCATTGGGCTGAATTTTAAGTGGATCACCCGCAACATCGATAGGCGGAACAACTCTGAGTAACGGATCTCCAAGCTGGATAGAGCAGTTATAGTAATCCTGTTCTTGCTCAGTATAATTGTGGCGATAGTGATTGAATATTTGGCTCATATTCGCTGCCAATTGTTTGCCAAAGTTTGATTTCATTAACCAAGGCAAAACTAAATTGGTAATGGATTTACTCATGGCTGAGCGATTGCTACGTAGCATTTGCATTGCTTTATCAGTGCCAAAGACGGTAACTTCACCCGCATGACGGCGTTCCACTTCGTAGTCATCCATCAGAGCGAAAGTCGCTTGTTCTTTTATGACTAAATTGAGTCGCCAAATGAGGTTATAGGCATCTAAAACGCCTGTATTCAGCCCTTGTCCACCACCTGGGCTATGAACATGTGCGGCATCGCCCGCTAAGAAAACGCGATGTTTAGCGTAGTGTCTAGCTAAGCGTTTGTGCACTCGAAAACGCGTCACTTGTTCGGGGTCTGTGTAAGAAATGTTTGCAAGGGCACCCATTTCTTTCAACGCGGTGTCAAAGAGCGCTAAGTCCACCTCATCGACGTCTTTCATTGAACTCGTATCTGGCCCTGTAACTCGCGTTTTGCCATCAGGCATAGGAACGACCGCGAAACAACTGTTTTTAGAAATGACGACGTTCGCCTCGTCACTTGGGAAATCTCGTGACAGATACGATTCAGCAAGAAGCCAGCTCTCTTCGTATTCCGAGCCATCAAAAGGGATGTTGCACAGGTCTCTTACCTTACTGCGAAAACCATCCGTACCAACGACAAATGCGTATGCTTGGGTTTGTAAAAAACCGTCCGGTAAACGAATTTGCGCCGTCACAAACAAGTCGCTTTGAACTATGTCAACGAGCTCTGTCTGGCGTTCTACGAATACACCGAGTTCATTTAAGCGGGCTTCTAAAATACTTTCAGTATCACTTTGTGGAATACTTAGCATGAAAGGGTAGCTTGTTGGCAATTCCCGAAAGGAAACACCGGTTACTCGGCGGCCTTCAACATAAAAACCGATACCATTGATAATGCGCCCCTTCGTCATAATGTTTTTAATGACGCCAATGTCTTCAAAGACTTCTAGTGTACGAGCGTGCAAACCGAGGGCACGGCTAAAGTATTCTTTACTGGGAATGCGGTTGTTTTTGTCAATAATCCGGCAAGGAATGCCATTTAGTGTCAGTAGAATGCCTGTTGTTAGGCCAATCGGGCCTGCGCCCACAATCAGCACTTGAGCTTCTGATTCTGTATTCATTCTCGAAAGTCCTTTTAATCTTTCTTCGTGTTAGAGCATGAGCATCAAGCGATGCTCATGCATACAGTGCGTGCTTATCTCAGACGAGTGAGGGCACGAGTACTAAAGTTAGTCACTGGAATACCTGCACTGAGCGCATAATCCTTTAGCTCAATTTCGGTGCGTGTTTTCTTTTGATGATTAACCATCACTAGCTTGTCGGCGCGCCAGAATTTGTTGTTATAGAGCTTGTAATCCACAAATTCTTGGGTTTTTAGCAGAGATCCTTTACGGTCGTAATAGTCGATTTTTTGGCTGATGTAGTGTTCAGCGTCGACCCAGACAACTTGTTTCGAATAGCCAGAGGTTTCACTTACTGGGTATCGTTCGATTTGTAACATCGCGCGTTCACCAAGTTTGTCTTCACCAATGTATTTATAAGTGTACTTTTCGACTTCCTGAGAGGTGATGTCTTCATAAGCAAAATCACTGCCCATGAAAGGCCCTGACTTGTTGTCAGAGGCAATACGTTTAACGCGATTTAAAGCCGGTAAGAACAACCATTGGTCGTCACTTCCTTCTTTGTAAGTAAAAGAAAGAAATGCAGTGCCACTGACGTCTGCGGGCTGATCAAAGATAACTAACGTTTTGTCGCCATTGTTTTCCACTTCAAGAGCCTTGTTTCGCATGTAACGAATACTCTTATCGCCAGTGCTGCTGAACATCGTCATTTCAACGTTTACTTCTTGGTCTTTCCAACCCGTGTCGCGATGTTCCATTTCAGTGGCAATTTGCAAACCGCGATCACCCTGATTATCCATCGCATAAAGTGAGCTTGAACATACCGCAAGTGCTGATGCGATAAGTAGAGGTTTAAAAGTCAGTTTCATTTTTTACTCCTTGTATGAATGCTTGGTTATACGTTGCTTGTGCTTAGTGAAGGCATATCTTGCTGCGCCGTACTTGTTTGCGGCTGAGTTGAACGGTCAACGAGTAGCAAGATTGCTGGCAACAGTAGGAAATCGATAGCCAGTGCAGCAAGCACGGTAATTGCAGATAAGATGCCTAATGTACTGTTGATGAGGAATGGTGACGTCGCAAGGACGATAAAACCAGCCATCAAGGTTACAGATGTGAACACAAGAGCGACACCTACACTGCTAAATGCGTAACCCAGTGCGTTTTCGGCGTTGTAACCAAGGTCACGTCTGGCGTGTACGTATTTCGATAGGAAGTGCACACAGTCATCAACAATAATACCGAGTGTTGCAGACGCGACGATGGAAATGGCCATACCTGCTTCTTGGTATAAAATGGTCCAAATTCCGAAAGCAATAATGGCAGGGAAGATGTTCGCGACCATACTGATCAAGCCGTATTTTAAGCTGCGAAGTGAAATAAACATAAACGCTGTGACTAGGATGAACGATAGGATAGTGCCCGTGATCATGCCTTCAATGTTCGCTTTAGACATGTGAGAGAACACTACCGTTGCACCAGAACCAATGACTGGCTCGTAGCTTTTAGCATTTGCTTGCCACCACGCTTCACCACGTTCAGCAGCTTTGCGTAACTCGACGGTTGACACATCACGCATCGTTACAACCATTTTGGTTTCAGATTTTTCAATGTTGATTTGGTTTGTTAAATCCAATCCGTAAGGCAAAGACATTTCGTATAGAAGGAGATACTGAGCCGCTTCCGTGGTTGATTTTGGTAACTTGTATTCGTTCGCATCATCGCTATGTAGGCTGCGGTTTAACCGCTTCATTACGTCTGTATACACGTTAACGTTGTAGACATCGCTTTGTTCACGATAGAAGTTGGCAAAATCGTCCACTTTTTTCATGAAGTCAGGGTTTGCAACACCATTCGTCGCACCCGATTTAATATTGAATTCAATGGTGTACAAACCAGTTAGATTGTCTGAGATGTAGTCAGATTCAACGCGGAAATTAATGTCGTTTGTGAAGTATTCAACAAACTTATCATCTAAGACCATTTTCGGGATGTAAGCAGCACACGTACCGATAAAGAGCAGTGATAACGTGATAATTGAAAACTTTCTTCTAATGACAAATTGGTTAACGGACGAGAAGAATTTGCCCGTGATCGTTTGTGCTTTATTTTGCGGTTTTACTTTAATCGGCAGTAGCGTAAGCAGAGCAGGTAAAATTGTTACTGACAAAATAAACGCGACAACAACACCAATAGCCGTAATGTTACCTAAATCATGGTATGGCGGCGCATCACTAAAGTTAAGAGATAGGAAGCCCACAACGGTGGTCAAGCTAGTCACCAGTACGGCAATGAATTGTTTTTTAATACTTTCAATGACAGCAAACTTGCGTTCAAGGCCATTACGCATTTCGGACACCATACCCATGATGATGTGCACAGAATCAGCAACAGCAAGCGTCATGATGATCGTCGCAGCGATTGACGACGGGGCTGTAATTGGAATTCCGATGTAACCAACTAAACCCATCGCAGCCATTTTTGAAAGCTGGACGATGGCAAGCGTTGCTAACAACATCCAAATGGAGCGGAATAAGACCAGCAGTAATACCACCATAATGCCATTCATAATCGGCGTTAGGTTTTGTAAATCTGATGCGCCCACTTCGCCAAACGTTGCATTCAATACGGTCACGCCCGTTAGGCGGATGTCGACAGGGTACTTTGCTTCGATGTCTTTGATGAGATCACGTGCGGCACCAACGATTTGGAACGTTTCCATCGGCGACTCTCCGGGCAACTGGATGATGATGTTAATGCCGGCGTTTTTTCCATCAGGTGAAACAATGCGATTCAACAATAACGGTTCATGTAAAGAGACGCGTTTTATTTTGTCAATTTGCTGTGTTGAAAGCGCTTCAGGGTGACGTACCAAATCTTCAACGACTAAGCCTTCATCATTCGCTTCAATATGTTGGAAGTTGGACAATGAATCCACACGGGTAACAAAAGGAAGTTTCCATGCTTTGCTGGTGGTTTCAGTAATCGCGCCCAATACCTCTTTAGAGAAGATATCTTGATTATCCTTAGGGGTAATTGCAAAAAAAACGTTGTCGTTTTTACTGTAGGTTGCTTCTAATTCGTCCATGGCGACGATTTGAGGGGTCGTTTCACCAAAAAAGTATTTATAGTCTGTATTGACTCCAATTTTATTTTGGCCTTGACCAATTAGAAAACAAGCTATTGCGACGAGTAAAATAACGATTATTCTATGCTTCACAATGTTGCTAGTATATCTATATAAACTTGATTTTGACTTTTCATTTTTCATATTAAAATGCCGGTTTATATTAAATTAAAATAATGTTGTTGTAGTTTGTTAATTTTAAGAACGAACGAATTTATAAGCAATGAGCATAAATGAAACAGCGGTTCTAAAAATGAATTGCATTAAGTAAAATAATGCCCTGACTGAGGTTTTAATTCGTAACATCGCGTATCAACTAACACACTTCCAACAGTAAGGTGCTGCAACTGAACCCTGCACCAGAGCCAAGCATCAATATTTTTTGACCAGATTTCAGGTTGTTAGACTTCAATAAAGTGGCAAGTCCAAGAAACTGATCTGCCGCACCAGCATGTCCAATGGTCTTTCCTACGTGCCATAAGTTTTGCGTTGCAAGGTCAGAAAACAGGGGTTCATAGAGGCCTTTGAGAATGCTTTTCCCCACATTTGGAAAAACAATCCAATCTGCAACAGATTCAGAAAGCGCTGTTTCGTTAATAAGGCGCTTTCTCATGCCATTCAGTGCAACACGCATGTTGTTGATGAACCCTTCTTTTCCGTAATGGCTCATATAGGCTTTTTTTGCTTCCCGTGTGTTGTATTGGGACGCAACACTTCCTATGGATTCAGGTTCTGGTCGTTGGAAGCGGTGCATACTTTCGAGATTGGAAACGGATTGTTGTTGAAAATGGAGTATTTTGAGTGGGCCAGATTGCTTGGACAGTAGCGCTGAGGCCGCCGCATCCCCGTAAACTACTGCATAGTCAGAACGCCAACGATCGAAGCCTGAATTAGCAAATCGGTCTGCGCAAACAACAAGCGCGGATTGACTAGTACTGGCAAGTAAATGATCCATTGCCAGTTTTGTGCTGAGCATCATGCTATTGCAGCCATGATTTACAGATACGGCCATTGCATGATTCAAGTCGAGTTTGTCTTGTAAATAAGCCGCGGGCTGCCACAAGTGCTTATGGCCTTGCCGATGAATAAAGCTGTAGGTCAGAAAATCAATGTCATCGCGTGAACTTGCGCCTTGCTTCAGTGTTTCTTGAACACTCTTCAACGCCATTTCAATTGGCCATAACTCCTCTTCAACAGCAATAGATTCGTATTCATCGCGTCTCGCTTCGTCTTCATCGTAGAGTTCGTTTGCGACAGCGTCAGTGACAAGAATGCGTTTATTGGGAAGATAAGAATGACAGGCCTGAATGTAGATATCAGTCATTTGGTATACCCATGTATGATAAAAAAGCCCTACCTTCAATTGGAAAATAGGGCTTTAAGGAGGGGTTATTTTTTAAAGTACTCGAGCGCTTTTAGCGTGTTCCAATAATGGAACAGTTTAGGTGTGTCCGTTTCGTTGAGCGGAGCAATATTGGATTGCCATTTCAACAATACGTATGCGTAGAAGTCGGCAATTGTCAATTTGTCACCAACTAAGTACTGTGAGCCTGTAAGGAAAAACTCCCAAGATTGGAGGTTGCTCTTAAGTACTTGTAATGCTTTCTCGCCTACTGCGGGGTAATGGGCTTCAACGCTGGTGTAGAATTCGGGTCGAAACTTTAATAAATAGCCTTGATATACAACCGTACTCATAAATCCTACCAGTTCATCAACTTTGGTTTGGATGTACTCAGACTCGCCTAATAATTCAGGGCCATGACGTCTAGCTAAGAGACGTAAGATCGTTGCCGTTTCAGTAATGGCAGTATCTTGGCTTTCTACAAGTGTCGGAACTGTAGCTCTTGGGTTTACAGCTTCAAGTGCTGGGCGGAATTCCGAACGAGGTCTCACCTCAAGTTCAATATTTAAGCATTTCGCTAAAGCTAATACGGAATCGGAGCCTGAGCCGTTAATTGTATACAAAATCATTTCACAATTTCCTTATAAAACTATTACTTAAGCCAGCTCTTTATCCAGAACTGTGGTTGAGTGTTGCTCAAGCAATGAGGAGACGACTTTCGCCGCTGCGCGTTTTTCTTTCTCATCGATCGTGTTGTATTCAAACACTGTGAAGCTCACCAACGTATTTGCACAGATCTTCCCGTCTTGAATTACATCGACAGAAACATCAAAAGACATACGGTCATCGGTTAAGCGTTCTTCCAAAATAGTGTATTGAATGGTCGAGGCTACAGGGAACACAAAGCGTTTGTACTTTATGTTTATATCATTGATAACAAAGTAAAATTTCTCATCCTTTGACGCCAGATAGAACTGTTCTGTAACGGACAAAAAGGCTTGTCGAGCGGCTTCGATAATCGCCATACCTTGGACGTGTTGGCCGGTCATATGGTCACTGAAAAACTCATTGCCGCCATCAAGCATTAAGTCCATTTCATACGTTTTGTTTTCTAGACGACGGGCCACGCTGACAAGAATGTTTTGGAAATAATGCTTGTGCGTGTTGTTTTGGCTTGCTTTCACGTACTTGTTTTCGTTGGCGAACGTAAATTTTGAAGTATCAACGTCTAAAGAGCGCAACATGTTGCGAAGGTCTAATTCGTTGATGCCTTGGCCAAGGATGAAGTTTACATTTTCCAAATCAACTTCATTTTTCAACAGTTTGTTATACAGTTCGGTTCTTGTGAGAACAGCGTCGTTGCCATCCGAAAATCCTTGGAAGATGTCATCGACAATAATGTGTGAGTTTTTCCACATAATTAATACCTTTGTTTAATTGCGAATCTTGTGTTTTTGAGTGTCCAAATAATTCGATTTAAATCTTATTTAAAAAATATTTATTTTTTATTTCGATTTGTGTTGGTGTTTATCTCATTCGTTTTTCTGGACTGAAATGATGTTATTGATTAGGGGTTTTTAGTTCAATACCTAAAAATGAAACATGAGTTGCATTTTTTATTACATAATTTCCTTTTTTGTATTGTTATTATCAAACACGTCAACAAATGTGCTTGGTGACTGTTTTATTGTTTGGAGTTAAATAATTACTTCAAATTAAATTGGTATAAATTACTTAAGGAATAAAAAATGCCATTAGCTGTATTCGCACTGGCCCTCGGGGCTTTTGCAATTTCAACTACTGAATTTGTGATATTGGGACTACTTCTGAATGTATCTCAAGACTTTGGAATAAGCGTTTCAGATGCTGGGTTCCTTGTTACTGCCTACGCCATTGGCGTGGTCATTGGTGCGCCACTTTTAACGCCTATTTTGGCAAGGTATCCAAGAAAACAAGTGGTTGTATTCTTACTTGCGCTCTTCACCATTGGTAATGTGATTGCTGTTTTCGCACCGAACTACGAAACGTTGTTGTTCTCAAGGGTCTTTACGGCGCTTGTACATGCTTCGTTCTACGGTCTATCGTCCATTATTGCCTCGCAGTTGGTCAGTAAAGACAAACAAGCCCGCGCAATGTCGATGGTATTTATGGGGGCTACGATTGCAAATATCGCAGGTGCGCCTCTAGGAACAATGATTGGCTTAGAATTCGGTTGGAGAAGTACATCGGTTGCTTGCGCTATTCTTGGTTTTGTCGCAATGGTGGGTATCTTTATTTTGGTACCAAAAGTGAAATCGGAGAAGCCACAAAACATCGGCGCAGAATTCAAAACATTATTACAACCAAAAGTGATCCGTGCTTTGTTGCTGACCTTGGTCGGTTTTTCTGGCACGTTTACACTACTGACTTATATTGCTCCTCTGTTAATCGACGTCACAGGGTTTGAAGAAAGTAACATTTCAATGATGTTATTTATTTTTGGATTAGGTATGGCTGTTGGCAACCCAATCGGTGGTTGGTTAACAGACAAGAATTTAACCCTTGGTTTAAATGCGACGCTAGGTTTCCTCTTTGTTGTCTTACTGGCGATTGGTCTTCTGTCTAGCTACATGATCCCAATGTACATTTTGACCTTCCTATTTGGTGCGGCGTTGTTTGCGACGATTACGCCACTGCAAGTAAATGCAATGATTGCAGCGGGTGATGCGCCAGTTATGGCCGCGTCATTTAACATTGCCGCGTTTAACCTAGCAAACGCGTTAGCTGCTGCGTTTGGTGGCTACATCATCGACAGCTCACTCGGGTTAACTTTCCTACCTTTTGGTGCTGCATCCTTTGCGTTACTCGGTTTGATCTTTGCGTTCTCAACACAGGCTCGTACCTCATCTGTCAACGAATCAAAGCAAGCGGTTTCAGCGTAAGATAGATGAAAGTTCGGCTAAGTTAATCAGTATTTAATTTGTTACTGTTAATTAGGATTCTAATTTGGGTTATTCAATATAATGAATAACCCATTTTTATTTGGCGGAGATTAATTAAAGTCGGAGAAAAGATGATTTAAAAAAGCCATAAATTGCTTAACGTGGGGTGCTTTGGCGGAAGCTTCCCTGACTACCATCCAAATATCGACATCTCGATATGTTCCTGGTAAATCTACGTATTCGAATTGAGGAAATTGTTTGGCGACATAGTCAGGCATAAAACCAATACCGACTTTGTCTTTCATTGCTAATATGACTTCAGAAAAGTCAGAGACTCTTAACACTTCCGTGTAGTTTTCGATTTGTCTTGCTAAAACATTGGGTAAAAAATCGGCATCCTTTTTGTGCCACCCAATAAATGGAACGCTTTTGTCGGGGTCAAAGGGCATTTCTTGATGGCGGTAGAGGCCTATCCGCGTTGAACCGAGTCGCTTAACGATAAGTGCTCCACGTTCAGGTCTGGAGAAGCGGACGGCTAAGTCCCAATCTTCATTTGCGAGATCAACAAGCTGCATTGACGTATCCATTTCCATCAAAATATTTGGGTTATTCTGATAAAACTCATTTAAATGAGGAATGATCAAGTAGCGAGCGATATCGGCAACGATTGAACAACGAACCACTTTTCTAATATTGTTTTCTGTTAAGCGCATTGCTTGAGAAATTTCAGCGATACTGCCATCCAGTAATTTACAATATTCTGCGAGTCGATAGCCTTCTTCCGTAAAAGCAATACCATTTGCATTTCTTCTAAACAAAGACATATTAAGGTCGGATTCCAATTTTTCCATTCGCCGACTTAACGTTGAAACACTAATGTTTAGCATGCTTGCAGCTTTTCTCATTTTGCCGCATTTAGAAAATACCATATAGTTATATAGTAAATCCCAATTCATACCTTTATTTTCTTGCTCAAACATCCTTTTATTATCCTAAAGAACTAAATTGTAAGTTTGTCACTTCCTAATGTTAACTATTGGTTTTATATGTGATTTATGTTGGTGGGTTGTTTTTTTGTTGTTAATTTGGATACTAACAAGATTGCTAATGTGAGTCAATAATACAAAAAGTTATATTGACGGAAAGTCAAGAGTGTTTTTTAGTTTATTTTGATTTGTCGAACTATTTCAAACATATTACGGCTTTAAAGGTTGTTGAAACAGGCGTTTCATTATTGCATATTGATTCGGTTTTTTAATAGTGGTCTCATTGATTTTATCGTAATGCAAAATTTAGGGTTAAATCAGAGAGATGCAGATTAAAAAAGCGAATCAATTGCTCCCTTTAAATACTGCTTTACCGAGTGGTTTTATTCGTTTTAATAACAATCCTAGCGCTAATATTCGATTGTTGCTTTTGCCAGACTGGCAAGGAGCAAATACTGCATATATGCAAAGAATGGCGGGGTTATTTAGCCAAGCGCTCAATGCCGAAACCGTCATTTTCCATCCATATAATGTCAATACACATCCCGTGCATTATATCTTGGAAGGGCGTTTCGAGGTGTATGAAGTATTGAGCGATAGAGCGCGTTGTCGGCAATGGATTCAAGAAGCCATTGCTGAGTTGGAAAATCATTGGGAAAACAAAGCGGCAAAATTAGTTATGGTCGGTTTTTGTCTCGGTGGCTCGATAGCCTTCGAAGCGGCAAGAACTAGCTCTGCGATAGACCTTGCGGTGTCTATCCATGGTAATCCAAGTACTGATCTCCATTTGAGTTCCTACGCAAGTCGAGTTCCTATGGTCTTTGTCGGCGGAGGCTCAGATCCGCTCATTTCTAAAGAAGATATTTCTCTTTTTCTAAAGGAAATGCAAGTAAGTGGTCGACCTTGGTATAGCCACACATTAGGTGAAAGTCGGCATAGTTTTACAAAACAAGAAGTTGGGTATATAGGGCCGGGTTCTATCTATAATTTGGACGCGCTTGAATTAAGCGTCGACTTAGTCGCCAATCATGTAAAGCAACTCGGTGGCATTGCATAGTTTACCCAAAGCAGATTTAAGGATAATAAATGAAATACAGGAAAATAGGCCAGTCAGGATTATCAGCGAGCATACTTTCTGTTGGTGGTTGGAAAAACTTTGGCGAGCGGTTAAATGACACCGACTCGAAGCGAATTATTCATCATGCGGTAGAACAAGGCATTAATTCGTTCGACACCGCCGATGTGTATGGCAATGCTGAGGAGGCAATGGGGCGAGCTTTTAAAGGACTGGACCGCAACAAATTAGTCTTAAGTTCGAAATGCTATTGGCCAATGAGCGATGACGTTAACGATCGAGGGCTTTCACGCAAACATGTTCGAGCGTCGGTAGAGAATTCATTGAAGCGTTTAGATACGGATTATATCGACCTGTATTTATGTCACCGATTTGATGAACATACGCCGCTACGTGAGACGATCCGTACTTTTGATGACCTAATCCGTGATGGAAAAATTTTGTATTGGGGCACCAGTGCTTGGACAAAAGAGCAATTGGTGCAAGCATTTCAAGTCTGCGAAGAAATGGGCTATGAACCACCGATTGTTGAGCAGGCAGAATATTCTCTCTTAGTGCGTGACTATGTCGAGCAAGAAATTCAACCGCTTAGAGAACAGTATGGATTGGGGTTGATGTGCTGGAGCCCTCTTGCTGCGGGTATCTTGGCAGGTAAAAATTTAGATCAACATGTGCAACCAAATACTTTGCTATCGACCTACAGCCCCCAGCTACGTGATAAGTATTGGAATGATGGACACGTTGCTAAAGCACAACAACTGCGCACGCTCAGTGAAAAACTCGATGTGCCCATGGCGACGCTTGCGTTGGCGTGGCTCGCTGAAAATAGAAAGGTCGATAGCATCGTAGTCGGTGTGTCATCGTTTGAGCAACTTACCGCAAACCTTAATGCGGTTGACTATGCACTCGATGCAACAACAAAAGCGCAGCTAAACACGATTTTCCAATCCAGTGAAAAGGAATAAGCAGGATGAAAACCATCACATTAAAACACCTTGATAAAACGCTGCCTAATCTTGGACTGGGTTGCATGGGGATGTCCGAGTTCTACGGCACCGCACTGTCGCAAACGGATGCGCTTAACGTCATGCAAACCGCGTACGACAGTGGAGTCAGAATGTTTGATACCGCCGATTTCTATGGCGATGGTGACAATGAGCGATTAATTGGGCAATTTATTAAACGCACCCACGGTGACTTGGTTGTTGCGACTAAATGTGGCATCGTCAGAGGCAAAGAAGTCATGGCGGATGGAAATTTTCGCCGTGAATACAACAACCGTCCAGAATACATAAAACAAGCATGCGAACAAAGTTTGCAGCGCCTCGGGGTTGAATGTATTGATTTATTTTATCTGCATCGTATCGACCCAAATGTGCCCATTGAAGAGTCCGTCGGTGCATTATCTGAACTTGTGAAAGCGGGGAAAATTAAAGCCATAGGGCTGTCAGAAGCTGACCCATCGACGTTGGAGCGTGCGCACAAGGTTCATCCTATAAGCGCATTGCAAACGGAATATTCGATTTGGTCGCGAGGCGTTGAGGAACACATTTTACCTAAGTGCAGAGAGCTTGGTATCACTTTTGTTGCCTATTCTCCTCTTGGTCGAGGTATGGTGCCACGCTCTCGACAAGCTGCTCGTTTTGATTTTGAACCAACTGATTTCAGACTCAGCTTAGAGCGCGCAACCTCAGAAAATATGCACAAAAACCAACATTTGTATGACTTGCTCTATGATATTTCGGACGGATTGGGCATTACCCCATTTCAGTTGATGTTGGCGTGGTTAATGGCGCAAGGTGATGATGTCTTGCCGATTCCAGGTTCGACCAAGTCGGCAAATATCCTTTCAAATGTACGTGCCGCACAGTTGGCTTTAGAGCCGAGTTTAGTTGCACAGCTGAGTGAGGCATTCTTGCCGACGAATGTTGCTGGTGGCCGTTATACAGTGAATAAAGAAGTTGCTGCTAATGCTGCAGAAATGAAGTAAAGCCACAACTCAACAAACGAAAAGGCTCAATGTCATGTGACATTGAGCCTTTTTTTAGAGTGTCAACACAGCGCTTATATGACGCGCGAAAATCGGGTGTTTTTCACTTGGCTTTGTAAATAAGCGTCAAAACACATGCAGATAATACGAATGAATAAATTACCGGTGCGAGTGACTTTGATGTTTGTTTCGTTTACCTCAACAAGGCCGTCAGCGACGAGTGGTTGCAGTGCGGTAATTGCATCAGCAAAATACGCATCAAACGTAATTTCAAATTGTGCTTCAAACGATGATTTATCGAGTTCGAAATGACAAATGAGCTGTTTAATAACCGCTGCGCGGATCTCATCATCTCGATGCAGTGTGATCCCTTTGCTAATCGCACAGCCATTATCCGTAATTGCTTGGTAATAAGGTTTTAAATCTTTTTCATTTTGCAAAATCATATGACCAATTTGCGAAATTGATGACACACCTAGACCAAGCAAATCACATTCACCATGGGTTGTGTAACCTTGAAAGTTACGATGGAGATGACCTTCATTCTGTGCAATGGCAAGTTCGTCTTCTTTTTTGGCAAAATGATCCATGCCGATGAATTGATAGCCCGCTTGTGTCATTTGTTGAAGGGTTTGCTTGAAGATGGCTAACTTGTCTGCAGCACCTGGCATGTCGGATTCTTTCAACTTACGCTGCGCTGCGAAACGATCAGGTAAGTGTGCGTAATTAAAAACAGATACTCTGTCAGGTGAGAGCGCAATCAACTGCTCGATGGTCTCTCGGTAACTTTCAACGGTCTGGAACGGCAAACCGTAAATCATGTCCATATTGATGGATTTAAACCCAAGAGTGCGAGCCTCATTCAATACCGCTAACACTTCTTCAACCTGTTGCGGGCGGTTGACTGCCGCTTGCACATCGTCATTAAAGTCCTGTACACCGAACGACACGCGATTAAAACCAAGTTCATGAAGACGGCGTATCATATTGGGTGCAAGAGAGCGAGGGTCGATTTCGATACCGCGTTGAGCCTCGTTTGAAAACGAAAACGAGTTATTGAGAATAAGGATCAACCGAGTCATCTGCTCATCGGTCAAAAAGGTTGGCGTGCCGCCACCTAAATGAAGTTGTTCAACACGATAGTCTTGGAAAAGCGGCGCTTTGGCTGCAATTTCCTTTTCAAGGTAGTCTAAATAAACATCTGCTTTTGATTGATGACGGGTAATGATTTTATTGCAGCCGCAGTAGTAACAAAGCTGATGGCAAAATGGGATGTGAATATACAGAGACAGCGCTTTGGACGAAGAACCATCAATCGCTGCCTGTAAGTCTTTTTGGCTATACCCCGATTCAAGTGATAAAGCCGTTGGATACGACGTATATCTGGGGCCTGAAATATTGTATTTTTTGATTAGGGAATCATCCCAAATTGGCAAATTAATCACGATACGCACTCATTGATAATAATGATGTCCGAAGTGTAAGAGAAAATTAAAATAGCCAAGTTGATCTGCCGCAAGCTTGACGGAGAAACAAAAAAGGTCGCTTTCGCGACCTTTTAAGCGGTAGCAGTAATTAGAGTTTAAATTGATTCACTGAAGCGTTGAGCGCTCTGGCCAAATCATTCAAATCACTGGCTTCCGACGCTAATGTGCCGGCATGGTGCGCCGTATTGTTGACGAGTTCATTGATTGAGTTAAGGCTGTTGTTAATGTCTTCAGCGACCACCGTTTGTTGCTCTGTCGACGTTGCGATTTGATGACTTTGATCTTGAACAACCGTCACAGCATCCATGATATTTTGCAGTGCCTGAAGCACCTCTTGAGTTTGAGTGACTGAGCCTTCCGCTTGGTCTTGACCTTGTTGCATCATCGTTGAAGCTTGTTGTGCAATTTGTTGCAAGCGCGAGATCATGTTACGGATGTCATCGGTAGACTCTTGTGTACGGCTTGCAAGAGAACGCACTTCGTCAGCAACCACCGCAAAACCACGACCTTGTTCACCGGCACGGGCAGCTTCAATAGCCGCGTTAAGTGCGAGTAAGTTAGTTTGCTCAGCGATGCTGTTAATGACGTCCACCACAGCGCCAATGCTACTGGTTTCTTGTTCAAGACCAGCAACAACTTTTGCCGCTTCACCGATGTGGCTGGATAAATTGGTCATCACGTTTTGAGCTTGAGAAGAACGCGACATGCCATCTTCTGTCATACGTTGCACTTGCTCTGCTGCATGATTGGTCTCTTGAGCATTTCGAGAAATTTCGAGAACCGTAGCCGCCATTTCAGTAACCGCGGCACTGACGCTATCGACTTGTTCTTTCTCTTGCTGGATCTCATGGTTAGTATTGTTCGATACTTCTCGTAATTGTTCCGACGCACTGCCTAACTGGGAAGCTTGTGCCGCAGTATCAATCATCATCGCGCGCAGTTTGTCGATGAAGGTATTCATGTGTAGAGCAAGTTGACCAATTTCATCTTTACTGTCGATTTCAATACGACGCGTTAAGTCACCATCGCCTGTGGCAATGTCCTGCATCGTCTTGGTTAGCACAACGATAGGTTTGGTGATCATGTTTGTCGCAAGAATAATCATGGCAATGACAATGCCGAGAATGACAATTACGGTCGTCACGGTCGTCATGACGGCTTTTTCGACTGGCGCCTCAATGAAGCTCATGGGGATTAAAATCCCAACGTGCCAATCAAGCAGCGGTTTATCTAAACTCAATGAATCATAAACCACGTAATATTCTTCACCGTTAAAGGTCACAATGCTGTTGCCTTTCGGTGTCGATTTTATTTGTTGATTGAGTGATTTGAAGCCGCTCGTTGCTGGGAATTGCGCTTCAAGCGCGTCGAGCCCTTCTTTTCCTTTTGGACCTTCATCTGTAATAGACAGCTTGTGCCCCGTACGTTTTGATAGGTGAACGACTTTGAGTTGATCATCTAATAAGAAGCCGAAACCTTGCCCTGAAAAACGAATGTTTTCGGCCAGCTCACTGATTTTTTTCAGCTTAAGGTCGACACCACCTACACCTACTAGTTGCCCAGCATCGTTATAAACCGGTTGTTGAACTACCGCATTGACCGCACCGGTGTTGATATCAACAGAGACCGCACCAACAAAAAGTTTGCCTTTTGCCATCGTTTCTTGCCACCAAGGGCGCTTGTAAGCAAAGTAGGGTTCACCCTCTTTATAATTTGAGGTACGTTCGTTTTCTTTGAAATATTCCCCTGTTTTTGCGGAAGCAAAAAACGCAGAATGTAAATTCTCATCACGGCCGCTGATCCGTACAAAATCAGCGTTGACTTCTTGATAATCCTTATCTTTCGAAAGATCGCTTTCCCTTTGTGAGTATTCGGTAAACCAATTTAAAACGTGCGGGCTGGTTACAAACGTTTCTACCACACTGCCATATTGCTTGAAATACGACTCCATAGAGAGTTTTTCGGAATGAATATAGCTTTGTGCTTCACGCTGCACACCTTGGCGAGATAAATCGGCAATGTGATTCACGAAATACATTGATGCGACGATCAATAAAATACCGATCGTACCGCCGATTAGGACCAATATTTTTTGGCGAAAGGACAGATTATCAAGCATGGCAATCTCTTTATCTGGATTATTGTTATTGGATAGAGCTCATCCAAGTATAAAACCATATCTGACGGCACTTTGCTACCGTTTGCGGTAAGACTTTTCAGCTTATTTGTGCTTCAATGACATTCATCCAATATCTTAGAAAAGTATAGTCAGAAAATTTGTAATGGCTGAAATAATTATTCTAGGTGCAGGGTGGTTAGGTAAACCACTATGTCACTATTTTGAAAAGAAAAAATATCATGTTGAAGGGACAAGTCGCTCGCCGTCTGCTGAACCATTTATGAAAGTATTTACGCTCGAAGGCCAGCAAATGGTCCATGATTTGACGTTGGCAGACGCGTATTGGGTTTGTGCAATCCCACCAAGAGCAAGTGATCCCGATTCATCGTATCTTGCGATGTTGGATGCGGCCCTTAGTTTATCGAACACCATGAAATGCAGGGGTTTTTTGTTGTGTTCCAGTACGGGCGTGTATGCCGAAGAAGACGGACGTTATGATGAAACCGGCGCATTGGCTGCACCAACGTCGCGTCGAATACAAGTATTGCAAGAAGCTGAACAGAAAGTTTTGTCTTCTGGCGGAAAAGTACTTCGACTGGCTGGACTCGTTGGCCCACAGCGTGAACCAGGGCAATTTGTGGCAGGAAAAGTGTTACGCAGTTCGGCTCAAGCTCTCGTTAATATGGTTCACCGAGATGATGTCATCGCGGCAATTGATGTTGTGCTGTCGAATTGGCGCGAAGCTCGAGACATTTATAACGTGTGTTACCCAGCTCACCCGACTCGATTTGAGTACTATCAAGCTCATTGTGGCGAAAAAGGAACCGACATGCCTGAGTTTATGAGTCAACAGACACAACAAAGAGTGATAGATGGCAGTGCAATTGAGGCACTTGGACTGCGTTACGCCAATTCTATCTAACGACCCAACTGTTTGAAGAGAAAAGCGGTCCGCTTTTCTCTTCGTGTGTTCGCTGTTTTCTTAGCGGCGGAAAGTCAGGTGACCGCCCAAACGGTATTTACTGCCAGGTGAAATCAGCCGTGCAAAGCTAACAATGCCATCAGCAGACCACGTACGACGGATAATTTGCAAACAAGGCTCTTCGTTAAAGAGGTTTAGCCATTGACACACCTCTGAGTTTGGAGAGATGGCTTCTACGGTATGGCGTGCTTCTGTAAGTGGCGCAACTTGCGTGAGATACTCATGCGGTGTGATTTGAGAAAAATCTTGCTGCAGATAATGTGGTGCTTGTTTTGGGTTTACAAAGCGCTCTTCAACTTGAAGAGGTTGTTCGGTATCGTTGTGAACTAAGACACTCCGGTAAACTTGGCTGTTTATTTCTACACCCAGTGCGATAGCAATAGGCGCAATGGCCGACATTGACTCCAGTGTTAATACGGTGCAAGAGTAATTGCCGCCGCGATCTGCAACTTCATCGGCAATATTGCGGATCTCCAACATGGAGGATTGTGACTTAAAACTTGCTACAAAGGTGCCGAGCCCTTGGCTGCGGTTTAGAACTCCAGCATCGGTCAATTCAGTCAATGCGCGGCGTGCGGTCATGCGGCTAACTTGAAATTGTTCTGCGAGTTCGTTTTCTGACGGAACCCTATCATTTTCTTGCCATTTGTAAGCGCGAATATTGTCGATAATATGCTGCTTGATGAGCGCAAATTTTGGCTGCATGGTGTTCTTCTTGATGTCATGTTGGTCGATGCTGACAGTAAAGATGGCACGCTTCTCTTGTATATACAACACGGCTTGCTACACTTCAGTAAAATTTTTTGGAGTAACCCCATGCACAACCCTGATTTAGTGATCCTCGACGTAAACCTTGCCACGATGGATCCGAGTATCGCGGCGCCTTACGGTGCAATTGAGCAAGCTGCCATTTTTGTAAAAGATGGGAATATCATTTGGCTAGGTCAAATGGATGCATTGCCTGAGTTCGACGCACTGTCGACACCCGTTATTCAAGGGAAAGGTGCATGGATTACACCGGGGCTTATTGATTGCCACACTCACATCTTATTTGCGGGTTCCCGTGCGCAAGAGTTTGAACAGCGTTTACAAGGCGTTTCTTATCAAGAAATCGCAGCTCAAGGTGGCGGCATCGCGAGCACCGTGCGAGCAACACGACAAGCTGACGTTGAAGCTTTATTTGTTTTGGGAAAAACACGCCTAAATAGTCTGATGAAAGAAGGGGTGACGACGGTTGAAAGCAAATCTGGCTATGGGCTGGATTTAGAAAATGAGCTTAAGTTATTGGAAGTGAATCGCTTGCTCGATACACATCATCCAGTAACTGTTCAGAGCACCTTTTTAGGAGCTCATGCGGTGCCACCTGAATACAAAGGCAGGGCAGAACAGTACGTTGACTTAGTATGCGATGTCATGTTGCCAAAAGTTGCACAGGAAAAGTTAGCGGACGCAGTGGATGTTTTTTGCGAAAACGTGGGGTTCAGTTTCGAGCAAACAAAACGCGTTTTCAATAAAGCGACAGAGCTCGGCCTAAAAGTGAAATGTCATGCGGAACAATTGTCTAATCAGCATGGATCAGAGCTGGTCGCATCCTTTCAGGGCTTGTCTGCCGATCACATCGAATACCTCGATGAAACTGGCGTGATTGCCATGGCGAGTGCAGGCACGGTCGCGGTATTGCTGCCTACGGCATACTATTTCTTGCGTGAAACACAGCAACCGCCGATTGCATTACTTCGCGAGCATAATGTTGCGATGGCATTAGCAAGCGATTTTAATCCAGGCACTGCACCCCTTTGTTCACTGCGCCTGGTACTTAACATGGGGTGTACATTATTTCGATTAACGCCTGAAGAAGCCCTTGCTGGTGTCACTGTTAATGCGGCGAAAGCTTTGGGTCTTGGCGACCGAGGTATGTTGCAAGTTGGATTGCGTGCCGATTTAGCAATGTGGAATATTCAACACCCAGCAGAATTGAGCTATCAATTTGGCGTAAATGATCTGTTAAATCTCTGGATTTTGGGTAAACTTATTCAATAGTGTTGATTTAGCAATGGTTTGAATATGGGGTCTTTGATTGGGTTGGTAAGTGCGGCAATAGGCGTACCGACACAGATGTCTCAGTGGATTGCATCCGGATCTTTACAAGCCTGCTTCGCAGGGGCGCTCTTAATGGGCGTTTTTGCAACGGTGTTTTATCGCAGACCATTACTTGAAAAGTGCCTGCTTGTCCTCGCCAGTCTTGCAACACTGGCGATGTTTAGCTCAGGCACAATGTGGCTATCATTTGTGTTAGCTGGGCTCATGTTGTCGCAGTTATTTATTGCTATCCGAAGTAAAGTCATTCCACAAATTGCTGTAACAAGCCTTGCTTCGTTACTGACCTTTGCATTAATAAGTGTTTACTATCGGGCAGATTGGCCCGTGCTGTGGTTTGCACTTCCTATTTTACTGCTCCAAATCAACTTATTTTGGCAATCTGCACCGCTCAATATTGAGAGCGCACTTCCACGTCAAAAACGAATGATCGATCCTTTGGGCGTAGCAGACAAAGAAAGTTTGCGTCAGGCTTTCCTCAATTTGAAAGTTGCAGAGCCAATACCTGCTGTGTTGGTGTTATTGCGCTTAGAAGGTTTCCAAGACATTAACCTTCATCTAGGGCGTGATTACGGGGATATGTTACTTGTGCAATCCGCGAATCGACTACGTCAACAACTTCGTCACAAAGAAGTGGTATCGATTGCATGTAGCCAAGGATATGAGAAAGTGGCTCATTTAGGTGGACTGAACTTTGTATTTCTATGTCGGCTCGACGTTCACAAGCATTTGCATGAACAGTTACTTGACGATGTGTTTAACAACACGCTGAAGCCATTTAATGTCGCCAACTGTACATTGGAAATTAAGGCGCGAGCGAGTTATGTCAGTTGCGACGAAGCTCATGGTGATTTTGACCAAATATTAAACTACGCCTTTTTAGCCTTGGATGGTAACCCTCAACAGCAAGTTTGCCCGTATGAACCACAAATTCGGACGTTAAAGCAAGAGCAGCAGGCTCGCCTTGCGGAACTTGTCCATGCGGACTTTCGCAATGAATTTGAATTGTATTTCCAGCCGATTGTTCGACACGAAGATGGTGGCATTGAGTTTCTCGAATTACTGCTTCGATGGCAGCACCCTAAACAAGGAATTTTAGCTGCCAACGTGTTTATTGATGACATTCGCTTATCAGGTCTCGCATTACCCGTTGCGCAGTTTGTTATTGAACGTGCCGCTGAAATTGCGATGGCATTAAAGATGGAAAACTTATCCATTCCGCTTAGCTTGAATGTTTTTGGCCCAGAGATGCTTCATGAAGAGTTTATTGAGTTTATTGATAGCGTATTGCAGGAACATCAGCTTAACCCAGGTTCACTTATTATCGAATGTCCAGCGGCGTTATTTTTGTCGCTGACACCGCAAGAAATCGCGATGATTGCACGCCTAAAATCCCTTGGCGTTAAACTTTGTGTGGATGGATTTGGTGAGGCACCGCTAGTGTTGGCGAAGTTACCGAAGTTGTCTGTCGATTACGTTAAAATTGGCCAATCGTTGACGCGAGAGCACCAGCATCAAGGTCAGTTTAAAGCAATGGTGCGGGGTGTAGTTGAAATGCAGCAACAGTTAAACAGTAAAGTGTTGTGCGAAGGTGTGGAAACACTCGAGCAGCTTAACTTTACGAAAAGCTTAAATACTTATGGGGCACAAGGTTATTACTTCGCAAGACCACTAAGTAGTGTAGGTATGATTTCTTGGTTAAAGCAGTGGAATGCAGAGCATCCCACTTCAGCTTATAGCGAGTCGAGCTTGTCTGGCTTGTAAGTAACTACAAACTAGCGCGCTTAATACTTGACCTGCTTCATTCATGCCTTGTGCCAAGCCAAGC
This sequence comes from Pseudoalteromonas xiamenensis, assembly GCF_030994125.1. Classification (NCBI taxonomy): domain Bacteria; kingdom Pseudomonadati; phylum Pseudomonadota; class Gammaproteobacteria; order Alteromonadales; family Pseudoalteromonadaceae; genus Pseudoalteromonas; species Pseudoalteromonas xiamenensis. Next base: position 2,419,450 of record NZ_CP099917.1, read on the forward strand.
GGATGGTTACCTGGTGCCGCTTCGCACAGATGTAAGTACGCAGCATGTTTTTCACTCGCGGCCAAATGCACAAAATGCTCCGCATCATTGGCCGTAAATCCGCAATTAGTAAAGGCACTGACTGGGACTCCGCTAATTGCATCAACATCGACTTCAACACCCAATGGTAAACGCGTATCAAAATCCAATAATGCTTGTTTGCACGCCGTGGTTAAATTCAGTTTGCGACGAACTAAAATATCTTGATAGGACGTATATCCCGCATTTGCTTCGTGCAGTCCATTCAAAATATGCTGATTGTTTTTTTGTTCATGCATACCAATAACATGATAATGGGCCAGCAACTTGTGTTGATGTGCATAGCTAAAACCGTTACCACTATGACGACCTTCTAATGGACGAAAATCAGCATGAGGGTCAAAATTAATCGCATTGACCTTTTGTTGGCGAGCTCGATTTAAACCATTAATAATGCCATAAGCATTGTTATGTCCACCGCCAATCACAATCGGTTCCAAGCCGGCTTTAAAAATTGCCGTTAATACTTCACTGACCCGCTGGTCGAGCAGCTCACACAAATCACGAAGAGTCTTTAGTTCATCCGCTTCGCCTGATTTGATTAAATCGGCGGCTTGCTGCAAATCCCGACAGTCGACTTCGCCCAGTAAGAGTACTTTTCCTGCATCGAGGAATTGATTACTGGCGATGTTCAAAAAGCGTTTTAAGAAGGCTTTCCAGCCTTCCGTTGCACCACCCAATCCACAGTTAGCTCGTGGACCTATATCCTCAGCTATACCCACTAAGACGTAGCGAATACCAAAATCAGCGGCATCTTTTAACGCATCCGTGTAGTGGCTATTGGGATCGAGAAAGGCGACTTGTTGCCAAACGCGAATTTCATTCGCGCGAGCTACCGTGTATGACTCGATGTCACTCTCACGGTAGCAGATTAACGGACTACTCATTAAAACTCGTCAGCCTCGTCTTCTTCGAGCGTTTCTAGGAGTAGCTCTTCAGGTGATATGATGATCCCCGTGCTGTCTGCATATAAGTAGTCGTCATCAAAAAATGACACACCTGCAAAGTTTACAGGTACACCGACTTCACCAGCACCAAGACTATCAGCACCAACAGGAATAGACGCAATGGCCTGAACGCCGAGGTCGAGTTCTTCTAGCTCATCTACATGCCTAACTGCACCGTAAACAACCATACCTTCCCAGTTGTTTTCAAACGCGAGTTCAGCCACATCGATGTCAATTAACGCGCGACGAGTTGATCCACCACCGTCAACAAGAAGTACTTGACCACTTCCATCTTGTTGCAAGATTTCTCTGATCATTTCGTTGTTTTCAAAACATTTAACCGTTTTTATACGGCCACTGAAAGACGCGCGCCCACCAAAGTTCACAAACATTGGTTCTAACACGTCAACAACATCGACAAAATGATCGCACAGATCGGAAGTGCTGTAATCCATCCTGATTTCCTCTGAAATATTATGGTTGTTGGACTCAGTATACTCCCATCAACGGCCATATCAATCCCATTAATTGTACGCAATATTAATGTCTTAAAACTGTCACCTAGTTGTTATTTTTTCCACCTATGCTGAATTTGTGTGCAAGGTGTTTAAAAAGAGAAAAGCAATGAAAGCCTGGCTAAGCGAATTTGATACGGCGCTGTATTTTGTGTTGTTTAAACCAAAACGTTCAGAAGTGGTGCGACTCATCGCATTGACGCTGTCTAAAAGTGGTAATGGTGGCATGTACGTCATCTTAGGTTTCGGGTTTGCCTATTTGGTGCCGGAACTTGGCGTGCCTTTGCTCATCACAACGTTACTTGGGTTTGCCATAGAACGCCCCGTTTACTTCATTTGTAAAAAATACATAGGTCGAATTCGACCCTGTGATTGCTTTAAACAAGTGGCCTTTTTAACGCCTAGTGATCGATTTAGTTTGCCATCGGGCCACAGTGCAGGTGCTTTTCTGTTTGCTGCCTTGTGGGCTGCCGCCTTTCCAGAGTTTGCACTGATGTTATACGTTTGGGCGAGTGGCGTCGCAATTTCACGTGTGGTCGTGGGCGTACATTATCCTCTCGATATTGTAGCAGGCGCTATCTTGGGTCTGAGTTGTGCGGAATTGGCGTTGTATCTACAGGGAAAAGTATGAGAATTCTTTACGGTGTGCAGGGAACAGGGAATGGCCATATCACGCGAGCGAGGATGATGGCGGAAGGATTTGCGGCGCAAGGTGTGGAAGTTGACTATTTCTTTAGTGGTCGTTCTGAAGATAAGTACTTTGATATGGAGGCGTTTGGTGAGTTTAGAACGCGCGCGGGCCTGTCGTTTGTCACGGAACAAGGCAGCATCAAAGTTTGGAAAACCGCTAAACAACTCGGGGTGAGTCAATTCTTTAAAGATTTGAACAAACTTGATGTTTCTGAGTATGACTTGGTGTTTAACGACTTCGAGCCTCTATCAGCTTGGGCTGCGCGCCGACAAGGCGTGCCTGTAGTGGCGATGAGTCATCAAGCCTCATTTCTGCACGACGCAGTTCCCTCGCCTGGAAATCAGTTTTTTCACCGAGCCTTGATCCGAAACTTTGCGCCAGCAGATGTGTATCTGGGTGTCCATTGGCGTCCTTACCATTCACACATTTTGCCTCCTTTTGTAACGCACACTCCAGCGAATACCTATTGCCCGTCCATCGCAAACAAGGTGTTGGTGTATTTACCTTTTGAGCAGCTTTCCAGTGTGGTGGATTTCTTAAACGATTTTCCAGATAAAGAGTTTTATTGCTATCACCCTGAAGCAACCGATCAGTCACTTAAGCATATTCATTTGCGAGCTCCATCGAGAGGGGGTTCTTACGTGATTTAACCAACTCAAGTGGTGTGGTCGCGAATGCCGGTTTTGAACTCTCTACTGAAGCATTGCAGCTTGGTAAGAAGCTCTTACTAAAGCCGCTGCATGGCCAATTTGAGCAGCAAGCGAATATTGTCGCTCTGGAGCAGTTGAATCTCGCTCAATCTATGAACTACCTCAACCCAAATGCCCTAGATGATTGGATGAAATCGACCGGTGAAGGTTATTGCCAGTTTCCGAGCGATCCATCGCCTTTAATCGATTGGTTACTCAAAAAACAATGGCAAGATGTCGACACGATCCACCATCGATTGTGGCAACAAGTCGCCTTTTCTAAGCGTCATGCCGCCTAATGGATTGTTCCAAAGTTACAATACGTTACAGCTACTTGATTTGAAGCAGATTTTTGTCCGTTAAATTGCAACTTAGTATTACGCAATTGCCTGAATATACGACTATAATTGTGTTTGTTTTAGTAACGTAAGGTGAGGCGAATGGGCTTTTTAGAAAACTTTACCATTAAGCGCCGTTTGCAAATCAACGCGTTTGTCGTTGGTGTGGCAATGGTTGTCATGCTTCTGGTCATCATTTATGAAGCCAGAACCATGTTGAAGCTCAATGAAACCATACAGCTTGCTGAAGAACTCGATATTCATGAGTTAAGCATGCGTAAGTATGAGAAAAATTTCTTGTTTTATAAGGACATTGACGCGCTAGGTAAGTTTGATAAGGAGTATCAACAACTGAATTCAAAAGCTCAACAGCTAGAAGATTTGTTTAAAGCATTAAACATTAAACAAACGGAAACTTCGCAGTTCGGGCATTTGGCGAAACAGTATTACGATTCCTTTCAAGCCGTTGTAACGCTGCAAAAAACCATCGGGTTACACCCAAAAGATGGTTTGTACGGCGAATTACGTGGTGCAGTGCATGAAGTTGAAACGCTACTGAAACAAAACTCGAGCGATAGTTTGCTGGTAGTGATGTTGCAGTTACGACGCACTGAAAAAGATTTTATGCTCCGTTTGGACGATAAATATCGAAATACGTTCAATGAACTGATTACGCGATTTCAGACCGCTATTCGAGCCAGTGGGTTAAGCTCCAATGTGCAAACTGAGCTGCTGTCATTGGTCGATGTCTACAAAGCTAAGTTTAATGCGTTGGTTGATGCACAAGTTCAGCTTGGTTTAAATCTTGAGTCAGGTTTGCTCGGTAATATGAAAGCCAAAGTTGAGGAAAGCGACCAAGTTGTCACGCTCGTGGTAAATTTGGCTAAAGAGCAAACTCAGTTGAACGCTCGCAATACGCAAATGTTTGCGATTGCAGTCTTTATTGCTGCAGCAATCATTGTGATGTTGTTGGTGCTTTCGACAAGTCGCTCCATTATCAATCCGGTAGAGCGTGTGTATCAGACCATTGAGCGCATCCGTCGCGAGAATAATTTATCTTTGCTCATTGAGCAGACTGGCAATGACGAAATCACCCATATGACGGGAGACTTCAACAGTCTTATTGATGACTTCCGCAATCTCATTGCGGAGGTTAATAATGCGTTGACGACGATAAATGAAGCTACTCAGAATCTGACCGAAAGTTCGACTCAAACAAGTTCAGGTATGCGTGAACAGTTGCATGAAGCGGATATGGTGGCAACAGCTGCGACAGAGATGCAAGCAACGATTCAGGATATTAGTCATAATACCGAAGCGGCGGCGACAAAAGCAGAATCAACCAACGTGAATGCACAGCAAGGGCGCCAAGAAGTGGCGGCGACGATCAAATTGATTATGCACCTTTCCAGTTCGCTGGGTGGAGCATCGGAAGTGGTGTCTCAATTAGAGCGCGACGGGGAAACGATTGGTTCGGTGTTGGATGTTATTCGAGGCATCGCTGAGCAAACCAACCTACTTGCGCTAAACGCGGCCATTGAAGCGGCTCGTGCAGGCGAACAAGGTCGTGGTTTTGCGGTGGTTGCGGATGAAGTAAGGTCGCTTGCACAGCGCACACAGGACTCGACGAAAGAAATTGAAAGCATTATTTCTGGGTTGCAAGTTCGCACGCGCGAAGTGGTAAACATTATGGAGCAATGCCGTAGTCAGGGTAATGAGAGTGTGTCTCAGGCGGAAAAAGCAGGGCAACTGCTGGAGTCAATTACCAGTGACGTACAAACCATCATGGACATGAGTACACACATCGCCACTGCAATTGATGAGCAAAACCAAGTTGCGTCTGAGGTGAACAAAAACGTGGTGCGTATCCGTGATATCGCGCAAGTGGCTTCAGATCACGCGTTTGCGAATGCCCAAAGTACGGAAGAGGTAGCAGAGCAGGCGAGTGTCTTACATCAAGCCGTAGCTAAGTACCGAGTCTAATAAAGAGATATAAAGGGCGCGAAAGCGCCTTTTTTTATGGGGTGAATTTAATGGGGATATGACCCATGTCGTTCACGCGTTTTACATAAGCGGCTTGTAATGTCTCATGCTCTTTCGCCAACGCATGAAAATATTGCCAACTGAACAGCCCACTATTGTGGCCATCATCAAAGACAAGCCTTGCGGCATAATGGCCTACAGGCTCAATACGCTCAATGTTCACATGCTGCTTATTTAATATAAGACTTGTGGGTTCAAGAGAATGTTTGTGGCCATGACCTTGCACTTCTGCCGATGGGCTGTGTGTGCGCAAAAATTCACTACTAAAACTATGTAATTCACCATTATCAAAGTGTACGTCGAGTAACCGACGCTGTTTGTGGTAATGTAACTTTGTCACGAGATACATAATAGAGTACCGAAAAAAGGGTATCCAATGGATACCCTATAGGACATTACAAAATGAAGCGACTCAAATCTTCATCTTGAACTAGCATATCGAGATGGTCTTCAACGTAACTTGCGTCAATGACCAGTTTTTCACCCGTCTTATCTGAGGCGTCGAAGGAGATTTCTTCCATCAGTTTTTCCATTACTGTATGCAAACGACGAGCTCCAATGTTTTCAGTCTTTTCATTCACTTGGAAAGCCGCTTGAGCAATGCGATCAATGGCGTCATCAGTGAACTCAATGTTAACTTGCTCTGTTAACAATAGGGCTTGTTGCTGTTCAGTCAGCGACGCATGTGGTTCAGTTAAGATCCGTTTGAAATCATTTGCGGTCAACGCTTCAAGCTCTACTCGGATCGGTAAACGGCCTTGTAATTCAGGAATTAAATCTGATGGCTTAGCCATTTGGAACGCACCAGATGCGATAAATAAAATATGATCCGTTTTAACCATTCCGTGTTTTGTACTTACCGTGGAACCTTCAATCAATGGTAGCAAATCGCGTTGTACACCTTCGCGGCTCACATCTGGGCCTGACGTATCACCACGTTTACAAATTTTGTCGATTTCATCAATGAAAACGATACCGTTTTGCTCAACCGCGAAAATAGCTTGCTCTTTCAACTCTTCAGGGTTGACCATGCGTGCAGCTTCTTCTTCAATCAGCAACTTCATCGCTTCTTTAATTTTCAGCTTGCGTTTTTTCTTACGCTCATTACCGAAGTTTTGGAACATGCTTTGAAGTTGATTGGTCATCTCTTCCATACCCGGAGGTGCCATTATTTCAACTTGCGGAGCGCTTTCTGCAACATCGATTTCAATTTCTTTATCGTCAAGTTGGCCTTCACGCAATTTTTTACGGAACGCTTGGCGAGTGCTGTTATTTTCAGTCGGTTGCACTTCACCCCAAGCATCTTTTGCTGGTGGTAATAGTGCATCTAAAATACGTTCTTCAGCCGCTTCTTCAGCACGAAAACGATGCTTTTTCGCCTGCTGTTCACGCGTCATTTTGACCGAAATTTCGACTAGATCACGGATGATAGTCTCGACTTCTTTGCCCACATAACCAACTTCCGTAAATTTTGTCGCCTCTACTTTGATAAATGGCGCATTGGCGAGCTTTGCAAGACGACGTGCAATTTCGGTTTTACCCACACCCGTTGGACCAATCATAAGAATGTTCTTTGGTGTTACTTCTGCACGTAATGCTTCGTCTAATTGCATACGGCGCCAACGGTTACGAAGGGCAATCGCGACTGCTTTCTTCGCTTTTTGTTGGCCGATAATGTGTTGGTCCAGCTCGTGGACAATTTCTCTAGGCGTCATAGCTGTCATAGCAAGTCCTATTACAATTCTTCGATGGTCTGGTTGTGGTTGGTAAAGACACAGATGTCTGCGGCTATCTTCAGGCTTTTTTCTACGATTTCACGCGCGCCCAGTTCGGTGTTTTCAAGCAGTGCAGTTGCGGCCGCCTGTGCAAAATTGCCACCGCTGCCAATCGCGATGAGGTCATGTTCTGGCTGTAAGACGTCACCATTGCCGGTGATGATGAGGGATGCGGTTTCATCAGCAACTGCAAGCAAAGCTTCTAAACGACGGAGCGCTCGGTCGGTACGCCAATCTTTGGCCATTTCAACAGCCGCTCGCATGAGGTGTCCTTGGTGCATTTCCAACTTCGCTTCGAAACGCTCAAACAAGGTGAAGGCATCTGCTGTGCCGCCAGCGAAGCCCGCGAGTACTTTACCGTGGTATAAACGACGTACTTTACGCGCATTGCCTTTCATGACTGTGTTGCCAAGTGAAACTTGGCCATCGCCACCGATCACAACTTTGTCGCCACGGCGTACGCTCACTATCGTAGTCATAGTAATCCTTATAGCTGCATCTTCTTTGATGCATTAAACAAACTGATTACGACGATATGGGGGCTATTTTGACTTTATCAAGTCCAATTCAAAACGGTACAGCCCATGATTTTCGAGCGTTTGATGCGGTTTTTATCGGCTTCGGCGAGACGTTTTGTTTCATAAGGACCTAACCGGACAATAAACCAGACGCCATTTTTTCCCTCAACTCGACGTACCTCAGAGCTAAGTCCCGTAAAGGCAATTTTCGCTTTGAGTGTTTCCGCTTGATTGTACTCTCGAAATGCACCGCAACGAACTTGATAGGGTCCGCCTTGTTCCATTTCTTTGACCTCAACCTTCACCTCATGCTCCTTCATTTCTTTAATGAAATCGGGCATACGCGGTGGTTCCGCCTTCGTTTCAACGGTTGGTTGACTTTTTTGAGCAGTGGGGTGCTGCGCAAGTTTAACTTGTTCTGGGTCGGCATGCTGTTTGACATACCAAAGCCCAAAGCCAAAAGCCCCAACAAGCGTTGTCGCAATCACGACAAGGACGATTGGAAAGGGTTTCTTCGCAGGTTTCGCGTCTTTTTTGGGTCTGGGTTTTTTATTGATATAGTCGTGCTGTGCCATTGTCTTCAATACATGTCTATTGGATCAACATCAATACTCCAACGAATCCGATTCGCAAGTGGATGACTGTTGATGTAATCGCTTAACTGCGCCAAATAGTGGTGCAGTACGTTTCGGCTTTCAGCTTGAATATGTAGCTGATAGCGGAACTTGCCAGCGATCCGCTCAAGTGGAGCAGGTAACGGGCCCAGCAATTGTATACCAGCTAACCGCTGCTTCGGAACTAAATCGGATAAAAACTGCAAAACTTGTTCAAGTTTATGGCTGTCAGCACGGATCAAAGCCAAATGGCTAAATGGGGGTAGACCGACTTCTTGACGTTCAGACAACGCAAAACGCGCGAAATCTTGATAACCATTGTTGACCAAATCCTGGAGTAGCGGATGTTCCGGAAAATGTGTTTGCAATAGCACTTTACCCGGCTCTCCGCTACGACCTGCTCGGCCCGCAACCTGAGTGATGAGCTGTGCCATGTGTTCTGTTGCTCTGAAATCACTGGAGTAAAGTCCCGAATCGACATCTAAAATCACAACTAATGCAACGTCAGGAAAGTGATGGCCTTTCGCCAGCATTTGCGTACCTACTAACACCCGAGCTCCGCCACGACGAATTTCTTCAAGCGCTTCTTCAAAGGAGCCTTTCTTGCGAGTTGTATCTCGGTCTATCCGAGTAATGGGTGTATTGGGTAAATGCGCACTCAAAAACTCGGCAACCTGCTCAGTTCCAAGTCCCGTCGGCATAATTTGTGTACTGCCGCAGTCCGGGCATTGTCTAGGGATTGTGTTGACGTCTCCGCAGTGATGGCAAATGAGTTGAGCGATGCTTTTATGATAAGTTGCATTGCTTGAGCAGCGATGGCAATTACTCAACCATCCACATTCATGACAAATTAGTGTAGGAGCAAACCCACGACGATTAAGAAACACCATCACCTGTTTACCTCGCGCTAAGGTGTCTTGGATGGTTTGCAAAGTGATACCGGCAAAACCTTGTTGCGCTATTTGGCCTTTCATATCGACCAAATGAAATTGATTTGCGGTGGCCGTTTGTGCTCGTTGTGACAACGTGAGCAGGCGATACTTGTTAGAAATGGCATGTTGTAGCGACTCTAACGCAGGAGTTGCACTGCCTAGTATCATTGGAATTTGATGTGTAGCGGCACGATACGCGGCCAAATCGCGAGCGTGATAGCGCAATCCGTCTTGTTGTTTGAACGACGCATCGTGTTCTTCATCCACGATGACCATTCCGAGTTTCGCAAATGGGAGAAATATGCTTGAACGAGTGCCAATGACGATAGCACACTCGTTAGTTTCAACTTGTCTCCAGACTTCCAAGCGCTCGTTGTCACTGAGGTTGGAGTGCCACAATGCAATGGGGAGATTAGCAAAGCGTTTGCGAAAGCGATTGACGGTTTGAGGTGTCAAACCAATTTCGGGCACTAACACGAGCGCTTGTTGGCCTCGTTTCACGATGTCTTCAAGTGCTTGTAGGTAAACTTCAGTTTTGCCGCTACCGGTTATCCCTTCCAGAAGAAAACAGCTAAAAGCATCTACCTGTTTGATGGCGGCGCAAGCCGTTGCTTGTTCGGCGTTGAGTACAGGCTTATGATTAATCTGGATCACGTCGGACTGCCAGGTAGTCGGGGGGCAATAAAGCGTTCAACCAGAGACTTGTCTTCAAGCGATGTGATTTGCGCCTGAGTGAAACCCAGTGCTTTTATCTCACCGATACTACAAGCTCGGTTTTCAATTAAGTAATCCAACAGTGCTTGTTGCTTTTTACCTCGCACTTTTGCGGACCCTTGTTCACTCGGTTTCAACATCTGTGTCGCGAGCTTGTCAATGGCATCACCGTTTCGCAGTGCCGCAGGTAAGGCGGTAAACAGAGTTTCACCAAGAGGAAAGCAATAGTAACGAGAGCAAAATTGTAAGAACTTTAGATACGTGGCGGTGAGTATGGGCTGCTCGTCGATGACCTCATAAATTGATTTCAATTTGTCGACTGCAAGAGCCGTGTCTTCTTTAATAGCGAGCACGACGCCAACTAATTCACGTTTTCCGAAAGGTACGCGTACGCGCTTGCCGATCGCCAGTTTTGAACGATGAGACTCATCGACTAGGTAATCGAAAGTTCGATTTAACGGGACTTTTAGAGCTACTTCAACGAGTTTCATAATATCGACACAATCAATTACACAGCGTTACTTTACTAAAGGCACGACAAAAAACCCAGCGGCCGTATTCATTCCGATCAGAAAGAAAAGAAAAGATCATTTTTTGCTTGTCGTTTGTACAGATTCTACATTAGAATACGCGACCACTAAATTTGTTTAACTACGTATGGTGCCAGACTTCGGGTTTGGAGAGCGATACGGCCTTACCTCAGAGGTTACTATGAAAGAAGGTATCCACCCACAGTACCAATCGAGCAACGCAACTTGCTCATGTGGCAACAAGTTCGAACTACGTTCAACGCTTTGTAAAGACATTCACTTAGACGTTTGTAATCAGTGTCACCCATTCTACACTGGTCAACAAAAAATCGTTGATACAGGTGGTCGTGTTGATCGCTTCAACAAGCGTTTTGCTGCTTTCGGTAGCAAAAAATAATTACAGACTCGTCGATGAGTTTTGTAATGAAAAAAAGCGCCTAAAGGCGCTTTTTTGCTATATAGGCTTTTTCAGTAACGGTTATCGTATACATCCATCCGGTTCCTGTGCATTCGAACACGCAGAAATGCCCTTCCGCTTTTCATCACATCCGAGTTTATTTGTTGAGAGCCAAAGAAAACACGCATAAATACGCCGCTCGATGGGAATGGTTTATATAGAGTAATAACTCTATTAATTTTATTTATGCTTAATATTTCTTCTGAGTGTTAGAACCTAGTCAGCTTCTTTACTATAGTAAATTCAATAATCCCTTGCGGAAATACGCAGACGTAACAACGTGCTCAATAGATTAAATGTGCACAAATTTGACCTGAAACTGGGTGGGTATTCATTTTTGAATTATCAGTAGTTAATAAAGTTGTAGTCAATTGCTTTGAACGTGAAGCTAAAATGTTCAATTTTAGTCCTTTATGTTTTTTTATTGCGTTTGAATGAAAAAGTGGTTGAGTATTCAACTTTATGAATGAAAAAATGCGTTAGTTTTATCCATTTTGTCGCAAAAACAGTGCACCCTTGCCAAAGTAAATGAAGTAAAAATTGGGTTATATTCTAAGAAAATGCTGCGAAAGGTCGGCAACAGGATAGACCTGATAGTGCTTGAATATATTTTAAAAAACAGTATTGTGAATAAACGCTAGAGGTTATTTTTACTGACACGCCGTTGTCACGCTAAACCGCTAGGGTAAGATTTAAGCAATACTGATATTTCACTCTCACTCTCAACATTGCAGGAAAAAATCGCGTCATGACTGATTTTCGTCAAAAAGCGTTGGACTACCACGCGCACCCCGTTCCAGGAAAAATTAGTGTCGAATTAACTAAGCCGGCAGAAACGGTTAGGGATCTCGCTTTGGCCTACAGCCCAGGTGTAGCAGAACCTGTTCGTGAAATTGCAGAAGATCCAGCGAATGCATACAAATACACGGCCAAAGGGAATATGGTTGCGGTTATCAGTAATGGTACAGCGATTCTTGGTCTAGGTAATTTAGGTCCTTTGGCATCAAAACCAGTAATGGAAGGTAAAGCGTTATTGTTTAAACGCTTCGCAGGCTTAGATTCAATTGATATTGAAGTTAAACATAAAACGACCGAAGACTTTATCAACACGGTTGCCAATATCGCAGATACGTTTGGTGGTATTAATCTTGAAGACATTAAAGCGCCTGAATGTTTTGAAATTGAAAAGGCACTAATCGAACGGTGTGATATTCCAGTGTTCCATGACGATCAACACGGTACTGCAATCGTGACGGCGGCAGGTATGCTGAATGCGCTAGAGATCCAAGGTAAAGATATTCACGATGCGATTATCGTGTGTTTGGGCGCAGGCGCGGCAGCGATTGCTTGTATGGAACTGCTGATCAAATGCGGTGCGCAGCGTGAGCACATTTACATGCTTGATCGTAAAGGGGTTATTCATACACGCCGTGAAGACCTGAATGAATATAAAAAGCTATTTGCTAACAACACGGATAAACGTACATTACAGGACGTGATTGCCGATGCGGACGTGTTTGTCGGTGTATCTGGCCCTGACCTTATTTCAGCTGAAGACTTAAAACTGATGGCAGACAACCCAGTTGTATTTGCATGTTCAAATCCAGATCCTGAAATCAGCCCTGAAGTAGCACACAGTGCTCGTAATGACTTAATCATGGCAACAGGTCGCTCAGATTATCCGAACCAAGTAAATAACGTACTTTGTTTCCCGTTTATTTTCCGCGGTGCGTTAGATGTACGTGCAACAGCAATCAATGATGCAATGAAAATTGCAGCGGTAGAAGCCATTCGCAGCATTGCAAAAGAGCCTGTACCTGCTCAAGTACTTAAAGCATCAGATGTTGACGCGCTTGAATTTGGGAAAGAATACATCATTCCAAAACCCATGGATCCGCGTTTATTGCCTCGCATCGCTAAAGCGGTCGCACAAGCGGCGATTGATTCGGGCGTTGCTCAAATTCCAATGCCAGACAACTACATGGCATAAATTGCAGTGCAATTAGAGTGAAAAAAGCCTCGCGATGCGAGGCTTTTTATTAGTAATTAATCTTCTTCGATGATTGGTACTTCAAGTCCCATCTCAATCATAATCTTGCGCACTTCGGCAGGCACTTTTTCTGGATTATCTTTACGTAAGTCTTCATCGGATGGCAATGGTTGGCCTGTAAACGCATGTAGAAAGGCCTCGCACAGTAGTTCACTGTTTGTCGCATGTCTCAAGTTATTGACTTGGCGACGTGTACGCTCGTCCGTCAGTACTTTTAATACGTTTAATGGAATCGATACGGTGATCTTTTTTACTTGTTCTGATTTTTTACCGTGTTCTGCATAAGGGTGAACATACTCACCATTCCAAGTTGCCATAATCTTTTATTGCCTCAGTGTTGGGTAATGCCAATACGACTGCATTCGTGGTTCATACTAAACTAGTCTCAACAGGAAATGTAGGTTGATTTACATTTCGATTGTGAGCATCGCTTTCACCATTCGCGCTGGATCAAAAACTCAGTCGTATTAGCATGGTACTAATAGGAAGTGGCGAAATTTTATCGGTTTAAAAAAGATAGTCAAATACTAGTTATTTAGCCATTTAGGCGTATAAATGTTTTGACTTCCGATAGATCATGGTCTAACCTTTTAGACGTCTAAACATCCATAAATCTAGGTGTCATTATGAGTCTGTCAAATAAAGCGACGATTGCAGTCAGAAATGGAATTGAAGCCGATAAGCATCACGGTGCAGTCGTACCGCCTCTGTATTTATCGACGACGTATTCGTTTGCTGATTTCAACGTAAAGCGCGCTTATGACTACGGTCGTAGCGGAAACCCGAATCGCGACATTTTGGCCGATACCTTAGCGCAACTTGAAGGTGGTGCGAAAGGGATCATTACGGCGACGGGAATGGCGGCTGTACACCTAGTGACACAACTGTTAAATCATGACGATACATTGGTTATTCCACATGATTGCTATGGTGGCAGTTATCGATTGTTCACATCATTGGCAAAACGCGGTTTACTGAAACTGCAAGTCGTGGATTTAACCAATCCAGAGAACTATCAAACGGTGATTGGTGCCAAGCCAAAAGTGATTTGGATTGAAACGCCAAGCAACCCTATTTTACGACTCACTGATATATCTGCCATTGTTGATGTTGCCAAGCAGTGTGGTGCACTGGTTGCTGCAGACAATACCTTTTTATCGCCTGGCTTGCAGAATCCGATTCAATTTGGTGTGGACATTGTGGTGCATTCAACCACGAAATACATTAACGGCCATTCGGATGTGGTTGGAGGTGCCGTGATAGCCAAAACGCAAGAGTTAGGCGAGGAATTAGCATGGTGGGCGAATAACATCGGTATTACCGGTGCGCCGTTCGATAGCTACTTAACGCTACGTGGACTTCGCACATTAAACGTTCGTTTAAAACAGCATCAAGAAAACGCCTTAGCGATTGCTGAATATCTTGAACAATCCTCTTTCGTAAAGAAAGTGTATTATCCAGGACTTAAATCTCATCCTCAACATGAGCTTGCGAAACAGCAACAACGTGGTTTTGGTGGGATGGTCAGTTTTGATATTCAGGGTGGATTAAATGACGCTGCGGCATTCTTAACGTCCCTCAAACAATTTTCGCTCGCAGAATCCTTGGGTGGAGTGGAAAGCTTGATTTGTCATCCAGCGACCATGACTCATGCTGGTATGGAACCTCAAGCGCGACTCGAGGCAGGCGTTGGTGATACACTAATTAGAATTTCTGTGGGTATTGAAGACGTTAGAGATTTACTGGCCGATTTAGAAAGTGCGTTTACTATGGTACGCCCTGGCGAAGTAAAAGTTGCATCCGTAGATACTCAGCAACAGCAAAACAACCAAGATAATTTACAGGCATTCAATTTAGTGCCTGCAACTCCGGCACTATGGTAAGAATATGACACAAGCAGTACATAAATTTGGTGGGTCGAGCTTAAGCTCGGCCTCTCGTTATCAGGCCGTAGCGAATATTATTTTAGGTCAATGTGTGGCGGGCGATTGCGTTGTTGTGTCGGCGGCAGGTAAAACCACGAATACACTAGTCAAATTGTGGCAAAGTCACACTCAAAGCGATACTCAGGCTGTAAGTGATATTTTGTTGCAACTTGAATCACAACAAACGCAATTGATCAGTGAGCTGCTGCAAGGGGATTTACAGCGTCACTTATTAAATTTATTGCACGCGGAGTTAAAAGCTATTGCGTCGCAAAGTGAACAAAAGCAGTTACATGAAGCTTCTTTGTTGGCTCATGGTGAAGTTTGGTCTGCTCGTTTACTTGCGCATTATTTACAGCATTTAGGTGTGGCGGCAAAGAATATTGATGCCCGCCAGTTATTTACATTGCATCATGGCCAATTGGTTGAGCAAAAAAATGTGCAGGCGTGTGGCGAGCTAATCGCTATTGATCAAATAAATGTTGTGACGGGTTTTATTGCTAGTGACAGTGAAGGAACTACGGTAACGCTAGGCCGCAATGGCAGTGATTACAGCGCGACTTTGTTGGCAAGTTATGTTCATGCCCAGAGTGTATCAATTTGGACCGACACACAAGGTGTGTACAGCACGGATCCGCGTAAAGTGTCCAATGCAATTAAGTACCCTAAAGTATGCCGAGGACAAGCTAACTTATTGGCACGTCTTGGTAACCCGGTATTGCATGCAAAAACATTGTCGCCATTGAAAAATACAGAAATAAAACTGGTGGTACGTTCGAGTTATGAGCCGGAAGCGACGCCAACAGAAGTGGTCAAAGAAGGGTACAGTAAAGCAAAGCGCTTTATCACCACCTTCGAAAATCAAGATTTGCTACGTGTAGAACAACTTCAAGCAGGTGAAGTGCGCGATTTGAGTCAGCTCATCCAGCACAGCATTCATCACTTTTCTCAAGTTGGAGACGTGTTCTTGATGGTGCCAGCTGCCTTCACTCATGTTGTCGTACAACAGTTACAGGGCAGAGCAAATCTGGTTGGTTCGAATCTAAACGGCTGTGCAGTAGTGGCTGCACAAAACGAAGTCAGCAGCTTGAAGAAGCAAGCTCGTCTGTTATTGGATGAGCAAGAAGTTGTGGTTCGTTTTGAACATGAAGCAGGCGATTATGCACTGTTTCTGACCGATCAACTGATCGACAGCGACGCGTTGGCCTCATTGCATGACAAATTAGTCACCAAAGGCCAAGAATTGGCGATTATAGTGGCGGGTTTGGGCAATGTTGGCGAAGTGTTTATTGAACAATGCAAAGACCAAATAGCCCATTTACAACAGCAATTCGATGTAAAAGTAGTTGCTTTGCTGCGCAGTGAAAGCATGCTTTTTGCAGCTAGTGGGATTAACTTGGACAATTGGCAAACCCAATGGAGCGTTGAGTCGTTACCTTACGCCAAAGAAGATTTACTCGCGCGGATCGTGGAGCTAGATTACGAGCACAAAGTAGTCATTGATATCACGGCGAGTGAAGCATTTAGCCAATTGTACCCGGACTTTGTTGCTGCAGACTGCCATTTGATTAGTGCCAATAAATATGCTGGAACAGCTGAATTAAATTGGTATGAATCATTACGAAGCCGATTAAAAGAACGCAACTTGTATTGGCGTTACAACACGAGTGTGGGTGCTGGATTGCCAATCAATTTCGCATTAGCGGACTTACAAAACAGTGGTGACCGCGTTATTGAAGTGGAAGGGGTGTTTTCAGGCACGTTGTCTTGGCTCTGTAGCCAGTACGATGGTACAAAAGCTTTCTCTGATTTGGTACTTGAAGCACAAGCACTGGGATTCACCGAGCCGGATCCAAGAGAAGATTTATCTGGTCGAGATATGCAGCGTAAGCTGCTTATTTTGGCTCGAGACCTTGGTTTATCACTAAACTTGGATGACATCGAATTAAGCCCCCTAATGCCAGAGGTACTAGCACACGGCGACTGGAATGCCTTTCTGGCCAATCGAGCATTGCTGGATAGCTTTATTGCTCTGAAAGCCGAAGAAGCAGCCCGAGAAGGTTGTGTGCTTCGCTATACCGGTGCTTTAACGCTACGAGATGGTAAAGTAACAGCAAAAGTTGGAGTCGCACACGTTGGTGCCACTTCGGCACTGGCTAATCTCACGCCAGGTGATAACATTTTTGTGATACGTAGCCAGTGGTACCAAAACAATCCATTGGTTATCCAAGGACCAGGGGCTGGAAAAGAAGTGACTGCGGCGGGCATTCATTCCGATTTATACTGGCTTACTCAACAGCTTCGTTAGAATGTAAAACTCGTCTTGAATATAAAGAACGCACCAACAGGTGCGTTCTTTATATCTAAAAACAGTGACAAACCAAGTTAAAATAGCTCATTCGTTGACACTGGCGCATCCTCAAAAGGAGTGTCTGTACCGTCATCTAACACGTATTTAGTGGGTTGGGTTTCTGGCAAAAAGTACTCAAATCGACTGGTATGGTCATTGCGATTTGTTAGTAAGCCTGTTTTCAAATCAATTCGAACGGATACTAGGCCCGGTGGTGGCTCAATTGGTGCGTAAGGCTCATCTTCTAGCGCCACGCGCATGTAGTCTACCCAGGCTGGTAGTGCCGTTTTAGCACCGGACTCGGAGCCCGCAAGCTGATTTTGCTCAAGATTCGCGTTGTATGCCGCACGACCTAACGGTTTTCCTGCATCATCAAAGCCCACCCAAACTGTCGTTAATACATTGCGGTTAAAACCACTGAACCAGGTGTCGACAGCATCATTCGTCGTTCCCGTCTTACCGGATAAGTCTTTACGTTTTAGCGCTTGTGCACGCCAGCCTGTACCACTCCAGCCCGTTTTATGACGCCAACTTCCTCCTCCTTGGATGGTGCTTTTCATTGCATCGGCAACAAGAAAAGCATTTTGCTCAGAAATAACCGAAGGGGCGCATGCATGCTCTGCAGATTCCGCCATGGCTTCATCACACGCCAGAATAGGTTCATGAGTGAACACGGTAGTACCAAAAGCATCTTGGATCTCAGTAACAAAATAGGGCGTTATTAGCTTCCCGCCGTTAGCAAAACTGCTTATGCCTCGAGCGAGCTCCAGCGGCGTCATTGCTGCACTGCCCAAAGCGAGTGACTCGCTGCGCACAATGTCCTGCTCTTGGAAGCCAAACTTCAATAGATGGTCAGCGGTCTTTTGTAAACCGACCCCACGCAGTAATCTAACTGACACCACGTTTTTAGATTGCGCCAATGCACGACGAATTCGGATGGGCCCGTCATAAACATCAGGGCTGTTTTTTGGGCGCCATGCCACGCCTTGGCTTTTATCCCAGTGATTAATTGGTGCGTCATTCATGATACTGGCAAGTGTGTACCCATTGTCGAGTGCCGCGGAATAAATGAATGGTTTAATGTTTGAGCCAACTTGACGTTTTGCCTGAGTTGCACGGTTAAATTGGCTTTGTTCGAAGCTATAACCACCCACTAAAGCTTTTATCCGGCCATCTTGAGGATCAAGAGAGACCAAAGCGCTTGTCGCAACGGGTAATTGTGCAAGCTGCCAAAGGTCACCTTTGTTACGTACAAACACGAGCATACCAGGTGCTAAGATCTCCTTTGCCGACTTCGGCGCATCACCTTGTTTATCCTCGTTAATGTATTCTCTTGCCCAAGCAAGACCGCTCCATTCAAGGGTCAACGTTTCACCTTTGGTATTGATGACTTGTGCACTTTTTTCATCGACCGATTGGACAACAACAGGACGCAGTAATCCAAAGGCTTCTTGTTCTTTAAGTGCTTTAACGATGAGGTCCGTATTCCACGGAAGGTCGATTTCAGGCAACCACAGGCGTTTTACTGGGCCTCGATAGCCGTGTCGTTCATCGTAATCGTGTAAATTTTCCATTAATGCGATTTGGGCATGTGCCTGAATCGTTGATTCCACGCTGGTGTAAACTTTGAAACCGCTGTTATAGGCGATTTCTTCACCGTATTGTTCAACCATGTAAGAGCGCACCATTTCGGCGATGTACGGTGCATTGAGCTCAATTTCGGCACCGTGTCTTTTCGCGGAGATTGGGGCTGCTTTAGCCTCGTCGTATTGAGATTTGGTGATGTAGCCTTCGGCTAACATTCGTGATAGCACCACTGTACGGCGCTGCATCGCACGTTCTGGATTTCGAATTGGATTCAGCGCAGAAGGTGCTTTTGGCAAACCAGCAATCATTGCCATTTGAGCAAGGGTCAGTTCATTTAGGGATTTACCATAGTAAACCTGCGCGGCAGCCCCGATACCAAAAGCGCGGTTCCCAAGTTCAATTTTGTTGAGATAGAGTTCGAGGATTTCGTCTTTCGTTAACAATTGCTCAATATGCAAAGAGATGAAGATTTCTTTGATTTTTCGAATGTAGGATTTTTCTCTTGTTAAAAAGAAGTTTCGCGCTACTTGCATGGTGATGGTACTTGCACCTTGCTTTTTTTGGCCGGTCGTAACCAAAACTACAGCACTTCGCGCAAGACCAATGGGGTCAATTCCGACGTGTTCATAAAAACGATTGTCTTCTGTCGCCAAAATGGCTTGGATCAAGGGTTTTGGTACATCTTCAATGTGGACGGGAATACGTCGTTTTTCACCAAACTGGTTGATTAATTTTCCATCGCGCGTAAATACTTGCATTGGGGTCTGCAGTTTCACGTCTTTGAGTACCGCGACACTGGGAATATCGGATTTTACGTAATAATAAAGGATGACAAGTGAAAGTAGCCCAAATCCAATCCCAAACGTACAAAAAAGTAAAAATCTCTTTAATAATTTCACTGAATTATCCCTGCTAAGTCTCCCAATTATTGGCAGACGCTGCTAGTATATCGCGGTTAATAATGAAAAAGTTTTGTTCGAATTGCCATTATACTTCGTTCAGATATAAATCAAAGGACCAGAGCGATAAGTATGTTTAGTCAACTATTTAACAAGAATGAATCCATGATGGTGGGGATCGACATCGGTTCCCATTGTGTAAAAGCCGTTCTGTTGGCTAAAACGGGTTCTGGTTACCGTCTAGAAGCTGCGGCGATTGAACCTATTCCAAAAGGGGCGATGGCCGAACGCACCATTCAAGATATTGAGGCAATTGGCCGAGTTATCGCTAAACTTAAGAAGCGCGTGCCAAAATCTGCCAATCTTGCTGCGGTTGCCGTTTCTGGCCAAACTGTTATCACCAAAGTGATTTTCATGGACGTTGCTTTAACCGACGCTGAATTAGAATCACAAATTGCTATCGAAGCGGACAGTTTGATCCCCTATCCATTGGACGAAGTGAGTTTAGATTTCGAAAAGCTATCGGTCAATGAAGCTGATCCGTCAAAAATGAACGTTTTGTTGTCCGCAGCACGTACCGAAAGTGTTGAAGCTCGAGTGGGTGCGTTGGAAGAAGGTGGCTTTAAGGCGAAAGTAGTTGATGTTGAAAGTTATGCATTGGGCAGAGCATTGGATGTAATGTACCCGCAGTTACCTTCCGATGCGTTCGATAAAATTGTTGCCGTAATTGATGTTGGTGCGGTGATTACATTAGTGAGTGTATTGCAATCGGGTAAGACGCTGTATACCCGCGATCAAGTCTTTGGTGGCGAACAATTTACGAACAGCATCGTCGCGTATTACAACAAAACATACGACGACGCAGAATTGGGTAAAGTGACGCGAGATCTACCCCCTAATTATACGTTTGAAGTACTCGCACCGTTTCAAACCTCACTGATTCAGCAAATTCGCCGAGCAGTACAGATGTTCATGACCACAAGTGGTAAAGATCATGTTGATTACATCATCCTAACCGGTGGAACAGCGGCAATTGAGGGGTTGGAACGCTTATTGGTCGACGAATTAGGGATCCACACTATAGTGGCGGACCCTTTTGCCGATATGGAAATATCGCCTAAAGTCGATCGTATGCTGCTTGAAAAGCATCGAACGCAATTCGCGATAGCAACAGGCCTTGCATTAAGGAGCTTTTCGACATGCCACATATAAACCTGTTGCCTTGGCGTCAACAACAACGTCAGGCGTCACAAAAACGTTTTTTGGCGTTGATTGGTAGTTTGGTTTTCGTCGCCTTTTTTTCGATGTACATGTTGGGCGGGATTTACAGCTCAATGCGCGACGGCCAAGACATAAAAAATGCGTATTTGAATACGGAAATCGCGCTACTTGATAAGCAAATACGTGAAATCAATGAACTCAATACAAAGAAAGAAAACTTGCAGCAGCGGATGAAGTTAATTGAAGAGCTGCAGAGTAACCGAAATCTCGGTACGCAGCTTATTGACGAGATAGCTAGAATCGTCCCTGCGGGAATTTATTTAACGAGCCTAGAACGAAAAGGCAAAATGCTAAAAGTGGTAGGACGAAGCGAGTCGAATAATCGCTTGTCATCAATGTTACGGAATGTCGAATCATCTTATTTACTTGAAAAACCAACATTGCAAGGCATTGTCGCCGGAGAACAGCAAGCTCGCTTACTAAGCGATTTTACTATGCAGTTTTATATCAAAGCCTATGAAGACATTAATGAGGCAGAAAGATATGTCAGAAAATAATGCGAAGGATTTGATGGAGGCGAGTAGTGGAATTTGATTTAAAGTCGCTCAAAGACATTAACTGGAACGAGATTGAACTGGAAAACATGGGTGATTGGCCGTTTCCAGTCAAAGTGCTGTGTTGTATTTTTGTTGTCGTTCTGACGCTGTTTTTAGGTTACAGCACGTTGGTCTCAAGTGAAGTTTCCAGCTACGAGCAGGCTGTGCAAAAAGAGACGGAATTAAGAAGCGCTTACCGCATTAAGTATGCTCGCGCGACTAACTTAGATCTTTACCGTACGCAAATGCTGCAAATGGAGGAAGAATTTTCTCAATTGTTGAGAAAACTGCCGACCTCGAACGAAACACCAGGTTTACTCGATGACTTGACGTATGTAGGAACAACAAGTGGCCTTACTTTCTTAAAAATTGGTTGGCTTCCGGAAATCAAAAAAGAATTTTATACCGAATTACCCATTAACTTAGAAGTGGTTGGCCATTATCACGAATTCGGTGAATTTGTGAGTAAAGTCGCTCAGTTGCCTCGTATTGTAAGTTTGCATGACTTTAAAATTGAGAATGCAGCGAACAACCAACTAATCTTTACCGTGATAGCGAAAACCTATCGTTATGAGCAGAAGGAGCAGAAGAAATGAGACTGTTCCATGGCGTAGCGCTAGGGCTTATTACTTTGCTGGTTGGCTGTAACGACAATACGGCTGAACAAAAAGAATTTATAGATCAGGTTAAGGCGAGTGCGGTTCCAAAGGTCGAACCAATCCCAAAAATGCCTGATTTTGAACACTTTCCTTACGGAGCGGGACAACTTCGTAGTCCGTTTGTTGTGCCTGAACCCGCAATTATCGAAAGCAATGTTTTACAAGTGAAAAACTGTTTACAACCTGACCCAGACCGCTCGCGAGACCCACTCGAAAAGTATCCATTGGATAACTTAATGATGAAAGGGACCATTGCAAAAGGCGGGGTACGTTGGGGATTAATTCGCACCTCAGATAATGCCCTTTATCGAGTGAGAAAAGGGAACTACATTGGTCTATATCATGGCGAAGTGGTTGCTGTTAACGCAGATCATCTAGAATTGCGAGAACTGATCCCGGATGGTACAGGGTGCTGGAAAGAACGACTGACAAAACTGGAACTGTTAGACGCAGTGGAGAATGGCCAGAGTGAAAAACAATAAAGGGTTGAAAATGAAGCGCGACGTTTTCACAACATTAAAACAAACAGCAAAGTTCGCCTCGCTGAGTATGTTAGTCGGTATTTCGACCTTCGCTCAAGCAGTTCCCATGCTATATGACATTCGTTATAACCCAGTGTTAGAGGAAGAAACTGAACTTCAGTTAGTCTTTGACGAGCAATTAAGTCAAGAACCGAAAGTGACAGTCCTAAATCAACCTGCTCGTATTGAGTTATTCTTCCAAGGGGCTGAATACGAAGAAAGTCTGAAGAAGCTGGAAATCAACAAAGCGGGGATCGAATCCCTGTCCAGTGAAATGCAAAAAGACGGTTTTAAGGTTACGGTTGCGTTAAAAGAACTGAAATTATACAAAACTGAGGTGAAGAATAATCTCGTTTATCTTCGCGTATCAGATAACCCAATCACCACGGTTGATGAGCAAGCTGATACGACATCTTCCATCGGCGGAGAGCTTGCACCGCAGTATATGAATATGGTGCAATCAATAGATTTTCGTCGCACAGAAAAAGGTGCAGCTCAAATTCTCGCGTTTTTAGAGTCACCTCAAGCAGCGATAGATGTGCAAGAGCGTGGTGGCAAAATTATTGCCGATTTTCACCATATTGGTATTCCTGACGACTTACTCTATCAACTGGATGTACTTGATTTTGGTACTGTGGTGAGTAAAGTTGAAACGTTCAGAGAAGCGAACAAAACGCGTCTTATCATTGAACCGAATGCGGCGTTTAAATTCAATTACCAACAGCTCGAGAATGTGTTTACCTTAACGGTTGAAAAGGACCAAGGCGCGAGCCAATTTGGCGAAAAGAAAACGTATCGCGGTCAGCCAATTACCTTAAATTTTCAAGACATTCCGATTCGTTCAGTGTTGCAGATTATTGCTGATACCAACAACTTCAATTTAGTGACCAGTGATTCTGTCATGGGCAATATTACACTGCGTTTAGATGGGGTTCCATGGGACCAAGCATTGGACGTTGTTTTACGAGTAAAAGGCCTAGATAAACGTACCGAAGGTTCTATCTTGATGGTCGCACCGTCAGAAGAATTAGCAGCTCGTGAAGCCAAAGATTTGCAAACGAAAAAGCAAGTGGAAGAGCTCGAACCGCTGTACAGCGAGTACATTCAATTAAATTACGCGAAAGCGGAAGAGTTTGCGGACTTATTAAAAACGGATATTAATAGTATTGTTAGTTCTCGCGGCAGTGTTTCAGTTGATAAACGTACCAATACGTTGCTTATCAAAGACACTTCCCGCTCGATTGAAAGTATCCGTCGAATGGTCGAAACCCTCGATGTACCGGTAAAACAGGTGGTTATTGAGTCACGAATGGTGACTGTACGTGACAACGTGCAAGAAGATTTAGGGATCCGCTGGGGTTTTAGTGATCAACAAGGTGCAGATGCAATTGCAGGCACATTGAAGGGGGCACAAGAGCTTTCTAATGGTACAATCCCCGCGCTTGCAGATCGTCTGAATGTGAATTTACCCGTGACATCACCTGCAGGTAGTATTGGTATGCACGTGGCAAAGTTGGCAGACGGTACGATTATTGATCTAGAGCTTTCTGCGCTTGAGCAAGAGAACAAAGGTGAAATTATTGCAAGTCCGAGTATTACTACGGCCAATCAGAAGAAAGCGCGGATCGAACAAGGTACTGAAATCCCTTATGTAGAATCCGCGTCGAGTGGTGCAACAACCGTGACTTTCAAAAAAGCGGTACTAAGCTTGGAAGTAACGCCACAAATCACGCCGGACAACAAAATTATTCTAGATTTGTTGATCACGCAAGATACGCGTGGTGATGTGGTGCAAACGCCAACAGGCTCGGCGGTTGCAATTAATACGCAGAAGATTCAAACCCAAGTATTAGTTGAAAATGGACAAACGGTAGTACTGGGTGGCATTTATCAGCAGCAAATCGTTAATGCTGTGAAAAAAGTACCTTTGCTTGGTGATCTACCATACGTTGGTGCGTTGTTCAGAAACACAAGTGAGTTTAACGAAAAGAAAGAATTACTCATCTTTGTGACTCCAAAAATCTTACATGAAGGACTGTAAATTTTCGGACCGGGGATAAAACCTAAGTTTGGGGGATTAATGCATTTTGAACAAATGGGGGTTGAAATCCCAGTAGGAATGCTGAGATAATCCCCTCCTTAATTTTGGGGCCAGGTCGTTAGGCGGGGTTTTATTCAAATTTTAGAGTTCGTTTGTACTAAAAAGATATGGCTGAGAAACGTAATATATTTCTAGTTGGCCCAATGGGGGCTGGTAAGAGCACAATAGGTCGTCACATCGCTGACACTTTACATCTTGAATTCTATGATTCAGACCAAGAGATTGAACGCCGTACTGGTGCAGATATTTCGTGGGTGTTTGACTTAGAAGGTGAAGAAGGGTTCCGTGTTCGCGAAGAGGCGGTAATTTCTGATCTAACAGAATTACAAGGTATTGTATTAGCAACTGGCGGTGGCTCGGTGTTGAGCAAAGACGTGCGCAATAAGTTATCTGCGCGCGGCATTGTGGTTTACCTTGAAACGCCAATCGAAAAGCAAGTGGCTCGTACTCAACGTGATAAACGTCGTCCGTTACTGCAAACCGAAGAGCCGGCACGTGAAGTGTTAGAGCGCTTGGCGGACGAACGTGAACCGTTGTATCGTGAAGTTGCTGACTTCGTTGTTCGCACTGATGAGCAAAGTGCGAAAGTGGTTGCAAACCAAATTATTGAGAAACTTGATTTCTAATGTGATGTACCAGTAGTGGAGGGAAAACCATGCTTGAGTTAACTGTTGAATTAGGCGAGCGTAGTTATCCCATCTTTATTGGTCAATCACTGTTTGATGATGCAGGACGACTGACATCGTACATCGGTAAATGTCGTCCCGTCATAATTAGCAACGAAACGGTTGCGCCGCTTTACTTAGCGAGTCTACTCGACAAGCTAGCACCTTTGTCTCCTTTGCATTTCATCATACCGGATGGCGAACAATATAAATCACTTGACTGGTTCGAGCGTATTAACGCGTTTTTACTTGAGCACAACTGTGGCCGAGATACGTGTTTATTGGCCCTTGGTGGTGGCGTAATAGGTGATTTGACAGGGTTTGTGGCAGCTTGTTACCAACGAGGTGTTCCTTTTATTCAATTGCCCACAACGTTGTTGTCACAAGTGGATTCATCGGTTGGTGGAAAAACTGCGGTCAATCATCCGCTTGGTAAAAACATGATTGGCGCATTTTATCAGCCTCAAGCCGTGTTCATTGATACCAATACCCTCAGTACGTTGCCTCCACGTGAATTTGCAGCCGGCATGGCTGAGGTGATCAAGTATGGTTTTATCCATGATGCTGAGTTTTTGAACGAGCTAAGCGAAAAACGTGACGTACTCCAAGCTTTGGATACTGCAGCGTTAACCCAAGTGATTCATCGCTGTTGTCAAATCAAAGCGGACATTGTTGGACAAGATGAAAAAGAATCTGGTTTGCGGGCATTATTAAATCTAGGTCATACATTTGGGCATGCCATTGAAGCTGAACAAGGGTATGGTGTGTGGTTACACGGAGAAGCGGTTGGCGCAGGGATGGTACTTGCGTTGCAGTTGGCCCATATGCGTGGCGATATACTAAATGACGAACTTGAGAACGCGGTTGCTCTGATTGCGTCGTTTGATTTGCCGACGTCTGCACCAGAAACAATGACCGCAGACGACTTCTTACGTCACATGCGTAAAGATAAGAA
This sequence comes from Pseudoalteromonas xiamenensis, assembly GCF_030994125.1. Classification (NCBI taxonomy): domain Bacteria; kingdom Pseudomonadati; phylum Pseudomonadota; class Gammaproteobacteria; order Alteromonadales; family Pseudoalteromonadaceae; genus Pseudoalteromonas; species Pseudoalteromonas xiamenensis. The sequence goes on from NZ_CP099917.1 coordinate 2,445,820, forward strand.
AAACCAACGCGGTAAAATCCGTTTTATTGTCCCAACAGGTATTGGTCAATGTGCCTTAGTGGACGATGTCACTGACGAAATGGTTGTACAACTGATAGGCCGCTGATGCAGTCGCAGTTATTGCCAAGTCGCGCAGCGCTTATCGATAGAATTGCGCTTCAACTCGAATATGGTCAACAGATTATTAACGTCGTTGGCCAGTCTGGATTGGGTAAGAGCTATTTACTCGAGTCTTTCATTACTGACAAATACCCTGAATTCAACAAAGCATTCGTGCAGGTTTCGGCAACGTTGACCGACAACGAGTTGATGCACGCGCTACTTGAACATAGTTTTAGAGCGCCTCTAGTTGACCATAATCTGTCATTATATGAAAACTTCCAATTACTGCATCAACATGCGCCATGCGGACCGTGTCTCTGGATTTTAGATGGTGGGCGTCATCTGTCCGATGAAATAATTGAACAGCTCAACCGTCTGGTCAAAACCAGCAATGAAACAATATATATTTTAATTGGTTCTCAACAAGCGAACATGATAGTCGGTGCGCTTGATATTCATCTTGAGCCATTGACGTGGCACGAAAGTAAGCAACTAATGCAGTGGTACTTCAAAAATCTCCCGATGGATGAAGACCCAATTTTCCAGACGTTTATAGAATCATCCCGAGGTAACCCTGCTTTGTTGTTATCGTGGAAACCAGAGGAACAATCAACCAACTTACGTGAAAAGAAACCTTCAAACTGGCATTGGCATTTTCTTGTCCTAACCATTGTGTTGGCTGTGCTTGCTGTAGGGTTATTGTATAAGAAAGAGCTTGTCACGCTGTTACCTGATGAACAAGTCGTAGATGTGCCAGAACTGGTGTTGCCGCCCCCTCAGTTGAATGAGCAACCGACAAACGAGGTTGTAGAAGCCCCAGCGACAACGTCTAATATTAATTCTTCGATTGAGCTCGATAAATCAAGTGACTCGGTCGATACTGCTGATTCGGCGATGGTGCTAAACACCACGGTGAAAAATGATGTGCAGAGCATTTTGTCTGATCTGGAGCCGATAGTCACTCAGCCTGCAGAGGTGAATAAGGATACTGAACTACCACAAATTGCAAAACAAACGGTAAAGAGTCCAATTGACCATTCTGGCGTCTTAGAAGAAAAAACGGACGACCAAAAAACGGAGTTAGTGGTTGTCATGCCAGACACGAATGCAACGATTTCCGAGGAACCGAAGCTCAGCATCCATTCAATCGATGATTCATCGTGGTACGTCGCGTTGGAATCGAGTGCGTGGACTATTCAAGTGATGGCTGTGACAGACGACAAAGATGCTCAGGCATTTAGGGATGAGTTTCCGAACCTCAACGCAAAAGTCTATCCAGCATTGCGAAAGGGGACTTGGTGGTATGTGGTTACTGTTGGACAGTATGCAAACATAGCAGAGGCTAAATCTGCCCGCCAGGAATTACCAGAGAATGTGTTAAAAAACCAACCGTTCTATAAAAAAGTCAGCCAAATCCAAGAAGAAATTCGCGCTTCATCTCGGTAAACCGGATGCTTTAGTGTAGAATCGCGCAATTCAGAAAAGAAATTAAGACCCATGCAAACAAAAACGAGAGCCTTTTTAAAATGGGCCGGCGGAAAATACACGTTAGTTGAGGACATTGCTCGTCGCCTAAGACTTGCCAATGCGGACGCTGATACGTTGATTGAGCCTTTTGTTGGTGCGGGATCTGTGTTTTTAAATACCAATTACAAACACTACATTCTCAACGACATCAATGCAGATTTAATTAACCTCTACAAAGAGTTAAAAACTTCGCCTGATGAGTTTGTGAGTGATGCAAAAAAGCTGTTTGTCGAGCTCAATAACCACCCCGATGCGTATTACAGTTATCGTCAGCAGTTTAACGAAAGTGTTGATGTGTATGAACGTGCGATTTTATTTTTGTACATGAACCGACATGGTTACAATGGTTTGTGTCGGTACAACCTCAAAGGGTCGTTCAACGTGCCATTTGGAAAATATAAAAAACCATATTTTCCTGAAAATGAGTTGTATGCATTCGCCAGCAAAGCACAACAGGCAACGTTTACCTGTCAAAGTTATGAGAAAGTTTTTGCTAGCATGCCAAACAATGCTGTCGTGTATTGTGATCCGCCTTACGTGCCGCTTAGTAAAACAGCCTCTTTTACCGCATATGCTAAAGGGGGATTTAATTTGGACGATCAGGCAAATTTGGCAAACTTGGCCGAAAACGCTGCATTCGTTTCAAAGACGCCGGTGCTCATATCGAACCATGACACGGTTTGGACACGTAAAATATACGAACAAGCCCATCTCGATGTTATTCAAGTCAAGCGTACGATAAGTCCTAAAGGGAATAGTCGTAACGCCGTAAACGAATTAATGGCGTTATATCGTCGTTAGTCAATCTGTCGAATTCTCGCGAGACCGAAATCACAGGTATTGCGTTAAGTAAACGCGTAATCCTAGTCGCAATTTCTATTAATATATTGGTCGTTCAGTCCGCGGTTGGGGTAATTAAATTGACTAAGGCAAGCAGTACGATGATAAATAGGACAACGAGTATCACGCCAATAACGATGTATGGAAGAGGTCTTGGTTGATGGAAATCACGTTGGCGCTTAGTTTCACTTTGTACGCCAAACATCGCAGCCAGCACGCTTTGTAAGACACTAAGCCACCGCATGGTAGTACGTCTTACAAGCCTGGGATACTAGTGTTTTTGGTGCTTTTATCGCCACCTAACAGCAGTTCAAGAAGATCAAGGTAATGGAATTGTGCACTGCCGCTGTTGCCTGTTAGCCAATTGATCCATTCACTGCCAACTTGCTTTTGACAAACGGCTTGGTTCATTTTACTTGTTTGCTGACATCCACAACTCGCGTCTGCAAGTAAGGTGTCGTCTTGACCATCGAATGACACTACGCCAACTGAAGCTGTGATAAACGTAGCAACTAAAAGCGTCCGTGTTTTAAGGCGTATCATAATACCACTCCAACTCACTTGGTAATTCCCAAATAGTACACAAAAATTGGTCAATAAACAAACTTTTCTCTACCTTATTTTGGAAACAAATAGATTGATGTACAACAACATTTGGATATTCAAAGAATAATTTTATGGAGTGGGTCAAATTGCGGTAAAGTATAGCCAGTATCTAGTCGTTCAAGGGTTTCACTATGTCTCAATTTTTGATTGCACCATCCATTTTATCTGCGGATTTTGCCAGATTAGGTGACGATGTTGCGCGCGTCCTCGATGCCGGCGCCGATGTTGTTCATTTCGATGTGATGGATAATCACTATGTCCCAAATCTAACATTTGGTCCCATGGTTTGCCAGGCGTTAAGAGCCTATGGAATTGCAGCACCAATAGATGTGCATCTGATGGTGAAGCCTGTCGACAGTTTAATCCCTGAATTTGCGAAAGCGGGCGCCAGCATCATTACTTTCCATCCGGAAGCGAGCGAGCACATAGATAGAAGTCTTGCGCTTATCAAAGAAAACGGTTGTGAGGCTGGGCTGGTTTTTAACCCAGCGACGCCACTTCATTATCTTGATTATGTGATGGACAAAGTCGACCAAATTCTTCTAATGTCAGTAAATCCAGGTTTTGGCGGACAGAGCTTCATTCCAAATACGTTAGATAAACTGCGCCAAGTACGTGAGCGTATCGATGCGTCGGGTCGCAGCATTCGTTTGGAAGTTGATGGAGGTGTGAAAGTAGACAACATCGCAGAAATTGCAGCGGCTGGAGCAGACATGTTCGTTGCTGGCTCGGCTATTTTTAGTCAACCAGATTACAAACACGTTATCGAGGCGATGCGCGCAGAATTAGCAAAGGTTTAATCATGGCGGTTAAGGGCATTTTATTTGATTTAGACGGGACCTTAGTCGACAGTGCCGAAGATATGTACATGGCGCTGAATTTGACACTGACGGAAGTGGCTTATCCTGTGGTCAGTCACGCGTTAGTGACGACTTGGGTGGGTAATGGCATCGATATGTTAGTTAAGCGTGGACTCAGCGGTTCAATGGAAGTGAACCCAACTTTACCTACGGAAACGGTGGACTACGCAATTTCACGTTTTAAACTCCATTACGCTGAAATTGTTGGGCAATATGCTGCGCTTTATCAAAATGTCTTGGTGGGATTGAGTGCGCTTGCTGCGTTTCCAAAAGCGATTGTGACCAATAAAAATCGAGACTTTACGGAAACGCTTTTAAATAAATTGGGTATTGCATCTCATTTTCCGGTGTTGGTATGTGGGGATGATGGACAGAGAAAGCCAAGTCCAGAGCCGTTGCTCAATGCTTGCAAAGCACTGGGATTGAAACCTGAAGACGTGATGATGGTGGGCGACTCAAAAAGTGATCTAGTTGCTGCCAATGCAGCAGGAATTCCCGCAATAGCCTTGACCTATGGCTATCATCAAGGCGAAAATTTACAAGAATTTAATCCACAGTACCTCTTAGATGGATTCTTGGATATAATCCCTGTTTTAATGAAATAGCAATTAACAAAACGTAAAGGAACATCATGACTAAACCTGTAGTGTTAAGCGGCATTCAGCCAACCGGTGGTATGACAATTGGTAACTATGTTGGTGCAATTAACCAGTGGCTTAGCTTGCAAGAAGATCACGAAAGTTTCTTTATGTTGGTTGACCTGCATGCGATCACCATTCGCCAGGAACCTGAAGTGCTCAAAAACCGTGTACTTGATGGTATTGCGCTATACGCCGCATGTGGCATTGATCCGGAAAAGGCAGCACTTTTTGTTCAGTCACAAGTGCCTGAGCACGCACAATTGGCGTGGGTACTCAACTGTTACGCGCAGATGGGTGAATTGAACCGCATGACGCAATTTAAAGATAAATCGGCTAAAAATGCGAACAACATCAACGTTGGTTTATTTGCATACCCAGTGCTACAAGCAGCAGATATTCTACTATATCAAGCGGATCAAGTGCCGGTCGGAGAAGATCAAAAGCAGCATCTTGAATTAACGCGCGATATCGCGACTCGATTCAATAACTTATACGGTGATGTATTCAAAATTCCAGAGCCTTACATTCCTGAACTTGGCGCTCGAGTGATGAGCCTTCAAGATCCGCTAAAGAAAATGTCGAAATCGGATGACAATCCGAATGGTTACGTGATGTTGTTGGACGAGCCAAAGCAAATCGAGAAAAAGCTGAAAAAAGCAGTCACGGATTCAGACGAGCAAGCTCGTATCTATTTTGACCGTGATGAAAAGCCGGGTGTATCGAATTTGCTGACATTACTCTCCGTTGCAACAAAACGCAGCGTTGACGATCTTGTACCAGACTATGCGGACAAGATGTATGGTCATTTGAAGAAAGACACAGCAGATGCTGTTGTTGCTATGCTTGAACCTATCCAAGCACGTTTCAAGGCCATTCGCGAAGATCAAACGTTATTAAACCAAATTATGCGTTCTGGTGCGGAAAAAGCAGGTGCGCGTGCAGAGCAAACCTTGAAAAAAGTGTACGACGCACTTGGTTTTATTCCAAGACCATAGTAATTCGGCCGTTTCAAAATAAAAAGGGGACTGCGGTTCCCTTTATTTTTGGATGAGATTATTGACGTCTCGTTCAACCTGAACGCGTATTTTTGCCAATAACTACCTCCGGCAAGCGTGATTCGTGTACAATGCCGCTGTTTATAAAACGGTGTGTGTTGCACCGAGTTTTAATGGGTTCGTGTTCATGTTGTTGATGATAGATAATTACGATTCATTCACGTATAACTTAGTGCAGTACTTTCAGCGACTCGATCAAGAAGTGATAGTAAAACGCAACGATGAAATTTCGATTGCGCAAATTAAACAATTAAAGCCAAAACACATCGTTATTTCGCCCGGGCCTTGCACGCCAAATGAAGCGGGGGTCTCACTTCAAGTCGTGGAGCAATTAAAAGGGCTTTACCCTATTCTCGGTATTTGTCTTGGACATCAGACGATAGCAAAAGCACTGGGTGCGAATGTTATTCGCGCAAAAACCGTGATGCACGGCAAAACTTCCGTACTACACCACAACCATAAAGGGGTCTTCCAAGACCTACCTACACAATTCAATGTTTGCCGCTATCATTCGCTTGTCGTCGAGCAATCTTCCTTGCCAAGCTCGCTAGAAATGACGGCTTGGACACAGCAAACGGACGGTTCTATTGAGGAAATAATGGGGTTGTTACACACGGAATTAGCACTCGAAGGTATGCAATTTCATCCCGAAGCAATCCTAACGGAATATGGTCTGACTCTACTTGATAACTTTATTCGTCGCTTCTAACCTATAATAAGCGTCTACAGAAAATGTGATTTATTAGTAAAATCGGGATAGTATTACGGTAAGTAAGCCAAAAGCATCATTTCTTTTTTAGAATCACGTAAAGTAATTAGAGGATCCATGAGCCAAGATATCCGCCAGTCAAGGATTGCTCAAGCGTTAGCGCAGCGAGCTCACGATGTGCTAATTAGCCATAATTTTGCTCAACAGCAAATTGGCTATATTCATACACTTGATCTCAATTATGGTGAAGATATTCCACAGCGTACCATGTTGGACGTCGAAATTGCTGCGGCGTCAAAACGTCAGGAACTCAATTCAAGCCATTTAAAATACGTCGCGAAAGCCAGTAATCACTTACATCAAGTTATTGAATCAGCAATCGAAAACAAAAAAGAAGACTTAGAACAGCTTTACACCGAAGTAGTGGGAATTCAAGATACGGTGCCCACCATATTAGATCTTCTGTCCGTGCGCTCCGCCTCCGTCGGTAGATTAGAACCACTAGTTAATGATTTAAGTTGGCTGGGACGAGATTTAGTGTCTCTGGTGAACTTGCCACAATATCGGAAACAGTCAGCCAAAGGGACTGCAGTAAAGGTAGATACACCGGCACTGGCACTTAGGTATCTCGGTTTAGAAAATCTTCAGTTTGTCATTCCAACGTTTGCGATGCGCCATTGGATGCCTCATGCTACCGAGCCATTTCCGTTGTTGAAACGCAAATTACGAGACTTATCGATGTCGACTGCCATTGCGGCAAGGCAGTTAGCCGAACTCGAGGGGGTCAACCCACAACATGCTTTCACCCTTGGTATGTTGATGGATCTTGGAAAAATTGCGGTGACGCGTCTTTATCTGCGAACGTTTGAGCAGGTATGGCAAAACAAGGTAATGATCGCACGCGAAAAAAACCACAAAGATCTTCACACCGCGCTGCTTGAGTTGAGCCCTGATCCGTTGTTTTTACGAAATCTGTTAATGCATGACAGCATGATTTTATCGGCAAAATTAATCGAGAAAATGGCCTTTCGCTATTTGCCATTCAATGCGGTCATGGAAGAGTTAGTGGCGATCCACTCGTCCAACAATGAAGCTATCTCAGACCCATTACCTTTGACCCGAATTTTAACCAAAGCACACGGTTATGCTCAGTATCTGTTACTTAAAGACAGTAATTTGATTGAAGAAGACGAAGCACAAATGTGGTTTGAGCATTTAGGGTTGGATAAATCGTTGCTCGAACACCTAGGAAAGTACAGCTACCATACGCTGCAGTTAACTATTTTATAATTTTTTTTACGACTATTCATTCATTTCGCCAAATGTAAACAATACTCCTAAGCCATGGAGTTGTTTGGCGAAAGCTTCCATTCAAAAGCCAAATAGTTATTCACTCCGACTGAATAATATGTCTCAACCCCTTTAAAATCAAAGGCTCAACGAATTTTTTGCATGAGACAAAGAGATTTTTTTCTGAAATAATGCTCGGACAAAAAATGCGCCAATGCAAATTTGTACAGCTATTTAGACTGCGGATTTGTGAAATAATGCTTAACTGAAAGAGTAATTTATTTGGCGAAAATTAACCAAGAGGAAAGAACATGACAGTCAATCGTGCGTTATTTGATGAAGTAATGGTCCCTAACTATTCACCTTCTGCGGTTATCCCAGTAAGAGGTCAAGGGTCTCGCGTTTGGGATCAGTCAGGTCGAGAGTTTGTCGATTTTGCTGGCGGTATCGCGGTTAACTGTCTTGGACACTGTCACCCAGCTTTGGTTAACGCTTTGAAAGAGCAAGGCGAAAAGATTTGGCATTTATCCAATGTAATGACCAATGAGCCGGCTTTACGTTTAGCGAAAAAATTAGTCGACGCGACGTTTGCCGACAAGGTGTATTTCGCGAACTCTGGTGCAGAAGCGAATGAAGCCGCATTGAAACTGGCTCGTCGCTGGGCATTAGACAACTTTGGCGCACACAAAAGCCAAATTATTGCGTTCAATAAAGGCTTCCACGGTCGTACTTTCTTTACAGTGACGGTGGGCGGCCAAGCTGCATATTCTGATGGTTTTGGTCCTAAACCAGGCGACGTTTATCATGTTGATTACAACGATTTAAGTGCAGTAGAAGCACTGATTTCGGACAACACGTGTGCGGTAATGATGGAGCCTTTACAGGGTGAAGGCGGTATCGTTTCTCCTGAAGCGGAATTCGTAAAAGGTGTGCGTGAACTATGTGACAAGCACAACGCACTGTTGATTTTTGATGAAGTACAGACAGGTGTTGGTCGTACTGGCGAATTGTATGCGTATCAAGGTCTAGGTATTACACCTGACATCCTAACTTCAGCAAAAGCGCTTGGTGGTGGTTTCCCGATTGGTGCCATGCTAACAACGACAGCAATTGCGCAGCATTTGAAAGTTGGTACGCACGGTTCAACATACGGCGGTAACCCGTTAGCGTGTGCTGTTGCTGAAGCGGCATTTGACACAGTTAATACGCCTGAAGTACTGGATGGGGTTAAGGCAAAAGCAGAATTGTTTAAGTCTTTGCTTAATGACATCAATGCAAAGTACAACGTATTTAGCGAAATTCGCGGCAAAGGCCTCTTGATCGGTGCGGTGGTTTCTGACGCATACAAAGGTAAAGCAAAAGACTTTTTAACAGCGGGTATTGAAGAAGGTGTGATGAGCTTAGTGGCAGGTGCAGACGTTGTGCGTTTCACACCTTCATTGGTGATCCCTGAAGCGGATATTCGCGAAGGTATGGCTCGCTTTGAAAAAGCAGTAGCGAAAGTTGTTGCTGCAAATTAAGAATTAGGATTAGGGGAGTGCATAGCTCCCCTAAAAATATCAATTATTTAAATGGGGAGTAAGCGAGCTCATGTTAGTTCTTCGCCCAATCCGAGAAAGTGATTTTCCAGCGTTATTAAACATAGCCCATGAATCGGGCCATGGTTTCACCTCGTTACCCGTTCATGAAGAATTGCTGCAAAACAAAATTGCGCGTTCAATGGCTTCATTTGAAAAAGAGGCCGATCATCCGCACGATGAAGGCTATCTCTTCGTACTAGAAGACACAGAAACAGGTGATGTTGTAGGTACGTCTGCTATCGAAGCTGCCGTCGGGTTAGATGATGCGTTTTATCACTACCACCTTTCTAAAGTGATCCATTCGTCACGCACGTTAAACGTCTACAAAGCCGTAGATATTTTAACTTTGTGTAATGATTACACTGGTGCAACGGAATTGTGTACTCTGTTTTTGAGACCGCAATTTCGTCAAAAGTACAATGGCAAATTGCTGTCTAAAGCGCGCTTTATGTTTATCAAACAACATCAAGAGCGTTTTGCGGATACCGTGATTGCAGAAATGCGTGGCGTGTCTGATGAGCACGGCAACAGCCCATTTTGGAAATGGTTGGAAGAGCACTTCTTCTCGATGGATTTCCCAACAGCCGATTATTTAACCGGTATCGGTCAGAAAGTGTTTATCGCCGAGTTGATGCCTAAGTACCCAATTTACGTGAATCTTTTAAGCAAAGAAGCACAAGCGGTTGTGGGTGAAGTGCATGACAATACGCGCCCTGCAATTGAACTTTTGAAGAGTGAAGGCTTCACGTTCAACGGCTATGTGGATATTTTCGATGCCGGTCCAACCGTGGAAGCTCAGGTCGAAAACATTCGCACCGTACGTGACTCTCAAGTCAAAATAGTCAAAATTGGAAACAACCAAGGTGGTTCCCCATACATGGTCGCTAATGATAAACTTGTCGACTATCGAGCTGCTGTGGTTGAGTTGAGCGTGGATGCAGGTTCTAACGAACTTGTTATTTCGCAAGCAGTGGCTGATGCGCTACTTGTAAAAGAAGGTGACTCTCTCACCATCGCAACCATCTAAGTTAGGGGCGAATTATGACAACACATCCTGCACAGTTTATTAATGGTCAGTGGGAAGCAGGCCAAGGCACAGCATTTAATTCTGTGAATCCCGCGACAAACGAAGTGATTTGGGCTGCGAATGCAGCATCTGCAGAGCAAGTCAATATTGCGGTAAAAGCAGCGCGCAATGCGTTCTTTGCCTGGAGCGACCGCCCATTTGAAGAGCGTCTGGCTATCGTAAAACGTTTTGCCGAACTATTAAAAGAAAACAGTGAAGCTTTAGCGATTGCCATTGGTAAAGAAACGGGCAAACCAGTGTGGGAAACCCGCACTGAAGTTGGTGCAATGGTCGGTAAAATAGCCATTTCTGAAAAAGCGTATCACGAGCGCACGGGCATGGTTGAAAACCCAATGCCGCAAGGAAAAGCATTTATTCGCCACAAGGCACATGGTGTGGTTGCGGTCTTTGGCCCGTATAACTTCCCTGGTCATTTACCAAATGGGCACATTGTCCCTGCATTGCTTGCCGGCAACACGGTGATTTTTAAGCCTTCTGAATTAACACCAATGGTTGCAGAAGAAACGTTGAAACTTTGGCAACAAGCAGGTCTACCTGAAGGTGTACTAAACCTTGTACAAGGTGAAGTTGAAACCGGGAAAGCACTCGCGTCACATCGTGGTATTGATGGCCTGTTTTTCACTGGTTCGTCACGTACCGGTCACTTATTGCATGAGCAATATGCAGGCCAACCGGGCAAGATCCTTGCGTTAGAAATGGGTGGAAACAATCCGCTTATCGTAAAAGATGCTTCAGATATTAAAGCGGTTGTTCACGATATAATCCAATCAGCGTTTATCTCAAGTGGTCAACGTTGTACCTGCGCTCGTAAGTTGTTCTTACCTGCTGGTGCACAAGGTGACGCGATCCTTGAGCATCTTATCCGCGCAACAAAAGCGATTAAGATTGGTCATTTTGATGCGCAAGAGCAGCCGTTTATGGGTTCAATGATTTCAGAGCGTGCCGCAGCGGGCATGGTTGTAGCGCAATCACAACTGGTTAGTCTAGGTGCTGAAGTTCTGCTAGAGCTGACTCATCAAGCGGGTACAGGTTTTGTTACGCCGGGTATTATCGAATGTACTAATGTAACGGAATATCCAGATGAAGAGCACTTCGGTCCGTTGCTTAAAGTGTTCCGCTACACAGATTTTGATGCTGCAATTGAAAAAGCAAATGATACCTCATTTGGTCTATCTGCGGGTTTACTTGGTGATAACGAAGCCGATTACGACTATTTCTTCCGTCGTATTCGCGCAGGTATCGTAAACTGGAACCGCCCAATTACGGGGGCTTCAAGTGCGGCACCATTTGGTGGGATCGGTGCGTCAGGTAACCACCGCGCAAGTGCGTATTACGCAGCAGATTACTGCGCGTTTCCGGTAGCCTCAGTGGAGTTGGAAAAAGTAGAAATTCCAGCAACATTAAGCCCAGGTCTGAACATCGAATAGTGGTTCAGTCTTAAGTACTAAAAAAGCAGCCTAGGCTGCTTTTTTTGTTTTGCTTGGCGCACAAAAGTAGCAATCAAGATCACTTTCTGCTTAAATCAAAGCAAGCGGTATTAATTCTTTTAGGTGGGTAAAACATGGTGCTTGATCAACAAGGATACGACGAATTAGTGATGTATTTAACACACAATTTAGCCTTGTTTGAAAAGCCTGGCGTTGTAAAGCCCGGTGCACCGACGGTGATAGAGTTGATTGAAGATGTCATCGCGGAGCAGGTTATTCGTTTGTGTGAGCAACACAACGCACTGTCGACAGAGCAGCGCAGTATGATTGTGCGAGAGGTTGATGGTATTGTTTATGACCTACAAGAAGTGCTTTCCAGCGTGACGGATAAACGCGTCACCGAAGAACAGCGAGCTTTTATTGAAGAGTTTGCAGGACTCGTCAAAAATTTATTTGATTCAGCGGTTTGACCGCAAAATTCAATTCTTAGGTAAGGTTAAACCGCGCAGTGACTGGCGCGGTTTCTGTTTATAAAAGGTAGAAAAAATGGACGCAGTAGTAAAATGGGTGGAAGGCGATACGTTTATTGGTCGTTCTCATTCAGGTCATAACGTTGTGTTTGATGCAGGCAAAGACAGCGCAGCGCCAAGCCCAATGGAAATGGTATTGATGTCTGCTGGCTGCTGTTCATCGGTTGATGTGGTGAGTATTTTGAAAAAAGCCCGTCAAATTGTGCATGGCGTAGAAGTCAAACTCACAGCGGAGCGAGCAGAAAACGCACCTAGAGTATTTACCAAAATGAATCTACACTTTGTCGTTACTGGGGAAAAGGTAGCTGAAAACCATGTAGCTCGCGCAGTTCAATTGTCAGCAGAAAAATATTGCTCAGTTGCGTTAATGCTTGAAAAAACAGTCGAAATTACACATAGCTTTGAGGTAGTTGAAAGCGTTTAAAAATAACGCTTTTTTGAACGGGCATTTTCGTATAAAATCCGCGAACTTTTGGTTCTGCAAAGCAGATTGACATGTTATAAGGTTGACTTAACGTGAGCAAGCCCTTTAATAAAATCAAACTTCATGGCTTTAATAACTTAACTAAAAGTTTGAGCTTCAGTATTTATGATATTTGCTACGCACAGACAGAGCAGCAACGTCAAGAGTACATCGAGTACATCGATGAACAGTACAGCGCTGACCGTTTAACGGACATTCTGAAAGAAGTAGTTGATATTATCGGTGCAAACATCCTAAATATTGCACGCCAAGACTATGATCCGCAAGGTGCGAGTGTGACGATTTTGGTTTCAGAAGAGCCGGTAGAAAATCGTGATTCGTTTGTGGATGATGAAACACCAGGGCCATTGCCTGGTGCGGTCGTTGCGCATTTAGACAAAAGTCACATTTGTGTTCACACGTATCCTGAATCGCATCCTCATGATGGCATTTGTACTTTCCGTGCTGACATCGAAGTGTCGACGTGTGGTGTGATTTCACCGCTGAAAGCCTTAAACTTCCTTATCCATAAGTTAGAGTCAGATGTGGTAACGATTGATTACCGTGTTCGTGGTTTTACGCGTGATGTGAATGGTGTAAAGCACTATATCGATCATGAAATTAACTCGATCCAAAACTACATGACGGTAGATACAAAAGAAGCGTACCAAATGATGGACGTGAATGTGTATCAAGAAAACCTGTTCCATACAAAGATGATGTTGAAGAACACGGACTTAAACGCCTATCTGTTTGGTGTAACAACGGACGATCTTTCTGCTGATGAAGAGGAAGAAATCCGTCATAAACTGACTCGCGAGATTCAAGAAGTATTCTACGGTCGTAACTTGCCGTATGCGGACTAAGTTACAAAGCGGCTTTTCTGTTTTGTAACAACCAAAAAATAAGCGGCGTTCAGCCGCTTTATTTTTTCCAATAAAAAACACGCCAATGGCGTGTTTTTTATTTGTGACCTCAAGCCTACATAGAGTAAGTAACAGTGACACCCCAAACTCTCGGTTCACCCCACTGAACGTAGTTTTGTGTCGTGTAACCATCCAGTGGGTTATTGCCAAATTCAAAGCCGCGTACTGGCACATTTTTATCTAATGCATTACGAATATACGCATTGACGCGCCACGCATCGCGTTGGTAACTCAATCCGGCGTTAACTAAGTTGGTATTCGGTGCTTTCGCGTTGTGGCTGTCAGAGAAGAAATACTCGTCTTTACCTTCTACCCCTAAACTCACTTGCCAGTGATCGGCAAAGTCATAGCGACCAGTAAAAGCGTACTGGTACTTTGGTGCTTGAGCTTGGTCTCGACCATCTTGGTCAACACCGCTTTGGGTTGTAAATTTGTCTATTTCTGTGTCCAAGTAACCTAAGCTGTAAGACAAGTTAAAAGGCGCATCAAATTGATATTGGCCTTCAATTTCCAAGCCATAGCTTTTGCCACCATCCGCATTGGCAATGTAGCCTGCAAAGCGTTGATCTTGCACTTTCCAAGCTTTCAACTGCATGTCTTCGCGGTGCATGTAAAATGCCGTTAAGCGTAAGGTATGTTTATTGTCTAGTGAAACACCGCGAACACCAAATTCCGCATTCCACAAATATTCAGGGGCAAAGCTTTGGTTTTCCACAGGCAGCGCTAAGCCATCATCCTGTGCTTTGGCTAATGCTTCACTGTTAATCCCACCGGCTTTAAAGCCTCGAGTTAAACTCGTGTAAATCATGGTTTTCGGTAGGACTTGATACTCTAGTGCAATTTTACCACCAACCATCGTGTCGTCCGTGGTTGCAGTCAGTTGATAGCTGTCGCTGTAGTCTCCTTCATAGCGTTCCACGCGAAGACCTGTGATGAGTCGTGTTTGCTCATCCAACAGCGTTTCTTTTTGACCATAAATAGCTTGATTGTTAACTTCATAGCGAGAATTGAAGTCAGTGGTGAACCAAGTATATTGACGGACTAAATCGACATCGCGACGCTGTGCGATAGCGCCTAGCACCCATTCGTTTTGCTTGCCTGACAAGAACACATCCACAGACGCATCTTGGCGGTCGCGCAAATAACGGTCTGTAGAGCTGTAACCGTCAGCATGAAGCCCGGCAGCGCAAAGAGAAGGTTTAGTGGCATCTTTACAGACCCAGTCCTCGTCGTAGCTATAAACAAGGTCTGCATCGAGACCTGTAATCTTCGATTGCAGATTAAACGCATCAAATCCCGTGTAGTTAACCGTCCAAGCTGCAGCTTTGCTTTCTTGAGTGTCTTTGCCCGGTTCATCCGCAACGCTGGTTCTGGAGTTGTCGAGCGTAAAGCCATCATATCCATTATCGATATCTATGTAGTGAAGCACTAAAGTGCTAGATAGCGCGTCAGTAAGCTGGGTGCTAAATGCCACTCGGGCGGATGCTTCGTCTAAGTTCTGCGTCGGTTTGTCCAAATACACATTATCGACATAGCCGTCACTGGTATTTTGGTAGAAACTTGCACGCACCGCGGATGAATCTGACAATGCGACACCTGCAGCGATACCTGCTTGCCATGCATTGTAGTTACCGGCTCCAACTTGGAGCTTTACTGCGTTGTCACTTGGACGCACTCCGCTGATTTGAACGACGCCCGCTAAGGCATCTGCGCCGAATCGAGTACCTTGTGGGCCTCGGTAAATTTCAAGTTGTTCAGTATCAAATAAGACACCCGCCCCACCTAGACCGGAGTAATTTATCCCATCTATCAGGAGTGCGACGCTTGGATTGATTGGATCGACAAATTGCGAGCGAAGGCCAATGCCGCGCATTTGAATGAATTTACCGCGAGATGCCCCAGCTGTGAAATTGATGTTCGCCGCTTGGTTTAGAATGTTTTCTAAATGGGTCGCTCCTCTGTCTTGCATTTCGCTGTCGGTGAAGACGCTTGCGCTTGCAGAGAGTGTGATCAGGTTTTCTTTTTTAAAGTCGCCAGTGACTTCTATGGTCTCTAAATCATTGCTCGATGCCAACGCATTACCGTGGAAAAACGGGAGTAAAGCACATGCAAGTACAGAAAGATTTCTTTTCATAATTCATTCAGTTCCATCGTTAGTGCCGCTATTTTAACAAAAGCACACCATGTTAAAAGGCGAGATTGCACAGAAATTGTCACTTTCTGTTATAGAGCAGACCAGTCTACAGATTCAGTGTGGTATAAACGGGTCAAATTTAGCAAAAGGATCAGTTTATGACATTTAAAATAGAATTGAGCGTGCGTGACTATGAGTGCGACTTGCAAGGGATTGTAAACAACGGGGTGTACTTTAACTATTTGGAACATGCTCGCCACGAATTTTTGCTCGCCAATGGAGTTGATTTTGCCAAGCTCGCAGAAGATAAAATTAATCTAGTGGTGATCCGTGCCGAAATGAACTTTAAAGATTCATTGAAACCAGGAGATCGTTTTGTCGTTGAAGTGGAACCGACGAGATTGAGTCGACTCAAGTTCGGATTTTTGCAGCGAGTGATCCGAATGAGTGATGATAAAGTGATGTTGGATGCACTGATTGTAGGAACATCTGTTAATGAACAAGGGCGTCCGTTTCTTCCTGAAGCAGTTGATTCACTTTTTATTCCCTATAAAGGCTGAAAAGCGGCGTAATTGAGCAGAAATACTGGGTCTGGCAAAAAGAGCAGTGTATACTTTACGTAATTTATTATTTGCCATTAGACCATGAAAAGTATCGTTGTTTTTGCTGTTTTTGTCGCATTTCTGTTTGGATTGAGCGGCTGTAGTTCAACCCAAGTTATTTCTGAGAATTCGCTCAAACATACTTCGTGGCAATTGATCAGTTTAAATGGAAAAAAGCACAATTTTCGGCTCCAGTGAGTCTGAAATTTATCGAAGCTTTGCAAGTGTCTGGCTCTTCAGGTTGTAACCGTTACTTTGGGTCTGCATCATTACAAGACAATACTTTGTATATTGGTAACTTGGGCATGACACGAAAACTTTGTGATGAAGCAAGTAACGCGGTTGAACAACAGTTTCTTGCACTGTTACAGTCAGGCGTTAGAGCAACGTTTATTGACGGCAAATTGCAATTATCTGGTGAACAGACATTCCTTTTCAAAGCGGTTAAGTAGTTTAAGACGACGCCTTAACCCTTTCATTTTAGCTCACCTGTCGCGCTCGGTATGAAAGCATGTTTTTTGATTATGAGAAATTAACGCGTTTTTCGGTTGTACCTTAACCTAATTCTCAGTTAGACTCTTTGGCGTACAATATTTCGTTTACTTGTCGGAGTGCCCTTTTGGGCTGAGATCGCATTTTGCGGGATCCGTGAACCTGATCAGGTTAATACCTGCGTAGGGAACAAGCAGCCAGTCTGTGATAAGATTGGCCTTGTGAGCAAATAGCCTCGTGTAGTTAAGTGCTTTTTCTGAAAAGCGTTAATTCGCGAAAAGGGAAGGTGTAACCTTCGCTCACAAGTAAGATCCAATTAAAGCCAATGAGCTTTATCTCTTCCTGTAGTGGGAAATCTGACAAGACACCTTAAGAGCAATGAGGAAAGTCATGTCAAATTCTACATCTAAGTTAAGCCGTCGCGAGTCACGCGAGGCAGCCTCTGAATATATTTATAACCTGACGGGACAACCGTTTCCAAACAGCCATAAAGTCTACGTTGAAGGTGACCATCCTGGTGTTCGCGTGGGAATGCGTGAAATCGCGTTGAATGATTCATTTGTTGGTGGTACTGAAGAAAACCCGATTTTTGAAAAGAATGCGCCCGTTCGTGTGTACGACACATCAGGTCCTTATACCGATCCCGAAATGCGGATCGACGTTCGTGTTGGTTTACCTAAGTTTCGTGACACGTGGATAGTATCTCGTGATGACACTGATGAATTAACGTCCGTCACTTCGCATTTCTCACAGCAACGTCTTGCCGATGAAGGGTTGGATCACATCCGTTTTGAAAACCTACCTAAAATTCGTCGTGCTAAGCCGGGCAAAAATGTGACGCAAATGCATTATGCGCGACAAGGCATCGTGACGCCTGAAATGGAGTATGTGGCTATCCGTGAAAACATGGGCCGCGCGAAGTTGCGTGAGGAGTTGCTGGCGCAGCAACACAAAGGTGAATCCTTTGGGGCTAGTATCCCTGAATTTATAACACCAGAATTTGTGCGTGACGAGATTGCGCGTGGACGAGCCGTTTTACCATGTAACATTAATCATCCTGAGTCAGAGCCGATGATCATCGGTCGCAATTTCTTAGTGAAAGTAAACTCCAATATTGGCAATTCATCGGTAAGCTCGTCGATTGAAGAAGAAGTTGAAAAATTAGTGTGGTCGACCCGTTGGGGGGCTGATACGGTGATGGATTTATCAACGGGTCGGTATATTCACGAAACACGGGAGTGGATAGTGCGTAACTCGCCGGTGCCTATCGGTACGGTTCCCATCTACCAAGCACTTGAGAAAGTGAACGGGGTGGCAGAAGACTTAACGTGGGAAATTTTTCGAGACACGCTCATTGAGCAAGCAGAGCAGGGGGTCGATTATTTTACGATTCACGCGGGTGTGCTACTACGTTACGTTCCAATGACAGCTAAACGGGTCACAGGGATTGTGTCACGTGGGGGGTCTATCATGGCGAAATGGTGTTTGGCGCACCACAAAGAAAACTTCCTATACACACATTTTGAAGACATCTGCCAAATTCTTAAGCAATACGACGTGGCGTTCTCACTAGGGGATGGTTTACGTCCAGGTTCCATTGCGGATGCAAACGACGACGCACAGTTCAGTGAATTACGTACGTTGGGTGAACTGACTAAAATTGCCTGGAAACACGATGTTCAAGTCTTTATTGAAGGCCCAGGTCACGTGCCAATGCATATGATCAAAGAGAACATGGAAGAGCAACTGAAACATTGTGATGAAGCGCCATTCTATACTTTAGGGCCGCTCACCACAGATATTGCCCCAGGTTATGATCACTTTACCTCTGGCATTGGCGCGGCACAAATCGCTTGGTATGGCTGTGCGATGTTGTGTTATGTCACACCAAAAGAGCATTTGGGGTTACCAAATAAAGAAGACGTAAAAGAAGGTTTGATTACCTATAAAATTGCTGCGCATGCGGCGGACTTAGCGAAAGGTCATCCGGGGGCTCAAGTTCGGGATAATGCTTTGTCAAAAGCACGATTTGAATTCCGTTGGCATGACCAATTCAACTTAAGTTTAGATCCAGAGCGTGCATTGTCTTATCACGATGAGACATTGCCACAAGAGTCGGGGAAAGTGGCCCATTTCTGTTCAATGTGCGGACCTAAGTTCTGTTCCATGAAGATCACTCAAGATGTACGTGATTTTGCTAAGTCACTGGAAGCTCAAGGCATTGATCCAAATGCAATGGGCGAACACATTGAAATCAAAATGGTGGATGTGGAAGCTGAAATGAAAGCCAAGTCAGCTGAATTTAAAGCATCAGGCTCTGAACTTTACCATAAACCAAACTGATTATTGTGATGCACGGTGTGCACAAGCGAGAATCGTGGCACACCACAATGATTCAAAATCGTAATACGAGGTGATATGGCTAAAGTTGCAATTGTTGGGTTTGGATTAGTCGGCCGTGTGGCGGCACTCATGTTATCTAAAACTCACGCATTGACCATTTTTGAAGCCGATGATGAACGCACGCTGCAAAGTGCAGGAACTCTTGCCGCAGCGATGTTGGCGCCTATGGCAGAATCGGTGATATGCGAAGCTGATCTCGCTCTCAGAGGGTTAGAGTCGATGACATTGTGGCAGACGCTATTAGCCGAGTTAGATGACACGGTAATGTTTCAACAGCAAGGTACTCTGGTTGTTGCGCACCAGCAAGATAAAGGGGATTTACTGAGTTTTCAGCAGCGGCTTAAGCCGCTTCAGGAGCATTCAGCCTCGGTCCTTAATGCGACGCAAGTTGGTCAGTTTGAACCGGAACTGGCTGGGCGCTTTACACAAGGACTTTTTTTACCTTGTGAAGGACAACTCGATAATCTGGCTTTCTACACAGCAAGTTACCGTGCATTGCTGAAACAAAACGTCGTATTCCACTTCAATGTCTCGGTATCGAAGTGTCCGCAGAGCCTCAATGGTGAGGATTTTGATTGGATAATCGATTGTCGTGGAATTGGGGCAAAAGAGGTCATGCAGGATCTTCGAGGGGTGCGTGGCGAAGTCGCACGTATTTACGCACGAGATGTGTCAATTACGCGGCCAGTAAGGCTGATGCACCCACGTTATCCTATTTATATCGCCCCTAAACCCAATCATGAGTTTGTGATTGGAGCAACCGAGATTGAATCTCAAGATGCAGGGCCCGTGACAGTACGTTCGACCTTGGAGCTGTTGTCTGCGGCATATACTGTACACAGTGGGTTTGCTGAAGGACGGGTATTAGCGCTTCGCTCAGGGTTAAGACCTGCATTTAAAGACAATCGTCCACGTATTTCTCGACATGGCAATGTGATTGAAATCAATGGGCTATATCGACATGGTTTTTTACTTGCACCCAGCGTGGTGCGTGAGGCACTTAGCGAGGTTTTGCTGTGAAACTCTTATTTAATGGTGATGTAATCGAAGTCCCTGAGGATTCAGTGCTGCATGTAGTGATTGATGCGCAAGGCGCCAAGAAACCTTTCGCTGTCGCGGTTAATGGACAATTTGTGCCAAGCTCCATACTTGGCGGGTATATCCTTAATAATGGCGACAGTATTGAAGTGTTGTCACCTATTCAAGGAGGATAACTACCCATGTCGCTGAAGATTTATGGAGAAACATTCACGAGCCGGTTGCTGATTGGCTCGGCGCTTTACCCATCGCCTGCGGTAATGCAATCAGCTATCCGAGCTTCCGGTGCGGACATTGTGACGGTCTCATTGCGCCGCCAAAATTCAGTGTCGGCAGGGCAAGATTTTTGGGATCTAATAAAAGAATTGGGGCTTCGAGTTTTACCAAACACGGCAGGTTGTCACAGTGTAAAAGAAGCGGTCACTCTTGCGCATATGTGTCGAGAGGTGTTTGCCACCGATTGGATTAAACTTGAACTCATTGGTGATGAATACAACTTGCAGCCAGATCCATTTGCGTTGTTGGAAGCGACCAAGATTCTATTAGACGATGGGTTCAAAGTTCTGCCTTATTGCACCGATGACTTAGTTTTATGTCAAAAATTAGCAGACAGTGGCTGCGAGGTTTTGATGCCTTGGGGGGCGCCAATTGGTACGGGAAAAGGGCTTTTAAATCCTTATGCACTTAAAACGATACGTGAGCGCTTGCCCGAAATGACGCTGATAGTCGACGCAGGACTAGGTCTACCTTCACATGCCTGCCAGGCACTTGAAATCGGGTATGATGGTGTTTTATTGAATTCCGCCGTCGCAGGTGCGGGATGTCCTGAAACAATGGCGAGAGCGTTTCGTGCAGCCGTTGATGCCGGAAGAATGAGTTTCGAGGCGGTTGCAATGCCTGAAAAAGAGGTTGCAGCGCCATCGACGCCGACATTGGGCATGCCTTTTTGGCATCAATCACAATAAATAGTTAGGTAGTACACGTAGGAGTTAGCATGTCGGAAGTAGTATGGAGCATCGCAGGATCAGACAGTGGTGGCGGTGCAGGTATCCAAGCCGATTTAAAAGCAATGCACAGTTTTGGTGTTCATGGCTGCAGTATTATTACCGCAATTACGGCACAAAATAGTGTTGAGGTCTCTGCGATTAATAGTGTGAGCCTTGATGTATTGGAATCGCAGTTGCTTGCGCTTGGCAACGACATGCCAGCCAAAGCAATCAAAATTGGCATGTTGGCGAACGTAGCACAAGTCGAGCTGGTGGCTGAACATTTGAGTCACTATAAGCAAACTTGGGTTACGCCTCCTATTGTTGTGTATGACCCAGTTGCCATCGCATCCAGCGGTGACGCTTTAACAGAAGAAAATACACTTGAGT
This sequence comes from Pseudoalteromonas xiamenensis, assembly GCF_030994125.1. Classification (NCBI taxonomy): domain Bacteria; kingdom Pseudomonadati; phylum Pseudomonadota; class Gammaproteobacteria; order Alteromonadales; family Pseudoalteromonadaceae; genus Pseudoalteromonas; species Pseudoalteromonas xiamenensis. The sequence continues at coordinate 2,467,508 of NZ_CP099917.1, forward strand.
CACTAAAGAAATATCTACTTCCACTTGTTGATGTAATCACTCCAAATACGCAAGAAACCCAAATGCTCACTGGGGTTTATTTAATTGGTCCAAGTGCTGTACGAGAAGCCGCAGCTAAATTCCATGCGATGGGGATAGCAAACGTGATTATTAAAGGTGGTCATTGGGATTACCCAAAAGGGTATTGCATTGACTTCGCATCAGATGGGCAAGACGAGTATTGGCTTGGTTCGATGTCAATTCAAACCCCTCACAGCCACGGTACAGGGTGTAGTTTTGCTTCAGTAATTGCTGCGTGTATGGCAAAAGCGTACCCTCTCAAAGACGCATTTATCCTAGCGAAAGCTTATATCAATCAAGGATTACGAACGGCGGTGCGATTTGGTGAAGGACGAGGGCCCGTTGCTCATAAAGGTTTCCCTATTGAACTTGGCGATTACCCACAGGTCATTGAGGGCGGAAGTTGGCTTGGGGATGAATTAGACCTGGACTGCTCTCACCCTGAACGCCTCGCCGCCGGATTTTCACAAATTGACGATGAACTGGGGTTGTACGCCGTAGTGGATTCGCTTACTTGGGTAGAAAAGTGTTTAGCTTCCGGTGTGAAAACCGTGCAGTTACGAATAAAAGACGCAGATGAGTCGACATTAGAGTCACAAATCGCGGAATCAATAAAATTAGGCCAAATTTACGGTGCGCGCGTTTTCATCAACGACCACTGGGCGTTAGCAATTAAACATGGTGCATTTGGCGTTCATTTAGGCCAAGAAGATTTATTAAGTGCAGATCTCGCGGCTATTCAGAAGGCAGGTGTTTGTTTAGGCGTGTCGACGCATGGATTTTATGAGATGGTTCGTGCGCACAATTACAAGCCCAGCTATCTCGCGTTTGGTGCAATTTATCCAACGTCGACAAAAGACATGACGGGTCAAATTCAGGGGTTGGAGAAGCTGCGCTACTTTGTGCCATTAATGGCTGAGTTTTATCCGACAGTGGCGATAGGCGGTATTGATTTAGCGCGAGCACGCAACGTTGCGGATACGGGGGTGGGGAGCGTGGCTGTGGTTCGGGCAATCACCGAAGCTGACGACCATCGTGTTGCAATCGGTCAATTACAAGCGGCAATAGGTGGACAATGAAGCTAACGGATAAGGAGCGAATTCGTTACAGTCGTCATCTCTTGATGCCTGAAATAGGTGAAGTTGGGCAGCTCAAGTTAAAGTCAGCACATGTCGTGGTGGTGGGCTGTGGAGGACTGGGCAGTCCTGCGCTCTTGTATCTAGCCGCAAGCGGTATTGGTCGATTAACGTTGATTGACGACGATGCAGTTGAGTTATCCAATTTGCAGCGGCAAATTTTGTTTAAAGTAAGTCACTTAGGTCAACAAAAGGCAAAGGCGGCGCAAAAGGTGTTGGCGAACTTGAACAATGACATTGTGTTGCAAGCGCATGCCGGAAAAGTATCGTCAGATACAATAGCAGCGTGGTTGAGTGACGCTGATTGTGTGCTTGATTGTTCGGATAATTTTAGCACTCGTTATTTGATTAATCGTTTTTGCCAATCGAAAAAAATCCCTTTAGTTGCGGGTGCTGTGCAAGGTACATCTGGGCAGGTGATGGCATTTGATTTTCGAATGGAGAGTGCGTGCTATGAGTGCTTGTTTCCAAGTCACTCTGCGGATGACCTAGCCTCAGCGGTAGGGAATTGCGATACGTTGGGTGTGCTAAGTCCATTACTTGGTGTTATCGGGTCTCAGCAAGTGATTTTGTGCCTGAACATTATTCTTCGTGCGAACAAACCGTGTCATGTTGCTTTTTTTGATGGACAATCGTTAGAACAGAAGGTGTTTCAGTTGCAGAAGGATCCACATTGTGGATGTTGTGGGTCGAATTAGAGGAAGAAGAAAAGAAGCAAGCCAATGGAGACATGCTTCTTGATGTTGCCATGCTTACTTCGTGGAGCGACCAAGACTCAGATGGCCTTCCAACGCACTTAATTGCGTTTCGCCAATAGGTCTAATCGTCAAACCAATCGAGCTACACAGGGTATTTTTTGCTAAGTACTCTGTGTGCTTTAAGTTTGCTGAAGCTGAGTTATTCGTAAGTACGGTATTTGTAAGCTCTGTTGAGTGAATAAAGCGTTTGTAGAGCGGCTTGTCGTCACAAGACACGGATACCTGTGCTTCATACACTAATTCAGAAAACGCGCTTTCAATCTGTTCACCAGCACATTCACCTGCTTTTTCATATGTACACGCTGCGCGTTTGCCGGTTACCAGTTTACCTTCACCTTCTGTTGTGACAGTTAACGTCAGAACAGGTTGATAGGATAATGTTGATGTATCCACGTCGATTGAGTACACCCCATCTTGCTGAGTGAAATCTTGCAACGTGAACGCCCGGTCAAACCCATCCGCAAGTACATGCGGGCTTGTCAAAATGAATGTACCAATCGTTAGCGATTTAAGTAGGTTGCTCATTCGGCTTCTCCTTGCTGATTTCCAGACAGGGATACATTGAACTCGATGGACTCGATTTGCGTGTAAAACTGTCTTGATAGCGAACCGTCTTTGGTAATTTCAATTTTCAACTGTGAGCAAGTAGCAATGTCGTATCTAATTTCTTCAACATGAGGCTCCGCGTATACGACCTTGCGTAAATCACGGTATCCAAACGCTTTACTCATTGCGACAGGAGTTCCGCTACAGTAAAAACGGGTCGTTACACCGAAATTCGCGGCATACCATTTTGTTTTCAGCAATCCATCACTTTCAATAATGAGCTGCGATAGCGGAGAGTCACTGTTTACATCAATCAGCGCTTCATAACCAACTATCGCATCACGAGGACCAAACCTTTTTGTGATGGGTGAAAAATCATCGATAGTGAGTTTGACTGGAGCGCCATCTAATTCAATGACCGGAACTTCAGTTGCTAAAGAGGACAAGCTAACAAGTGACAGCAGAGCTGCAATACATTGTTTCATAAAATATCCTTTTAAATGACAAAGACTTCACGACTGCAATGTGAAGTACCCTTTATTTAAACATGTATTTACCTATTTGGCCAACAAAGTGAGGAAAAAATGTTCAACTTTTCCTGAATAATGCACAGCTATGCTTTTTAACAATGCCGTATAATGGATACTAAACAGGGAAGGATTGTATGAAAAAAGCCAACGGACGCTGGCTTTCAGAACATGATGTATGTCGTTTACTGGCTGATGGTCGCAAATGGTGTCCCCATGCGCGTTATTGTTTCAGGTTGCTGGTCCGCTAAAAATTCAGCTTGATTTGCACCCCACGCAAGAATAACGGTTGAACCTAATTTAAAGCGGCCCATTTCGTCGCCTTTTTTCAGCTTAATCGCATTCATTCCTTCAGTCGGGTATTCCCAACTGAATACGTCTTTTCCTGCTGGTGGTGTGACTGTACCAGCCCAAATTGTTTCAATGCTCGCAACGATTGTTGCACCGACCAAGACCATCGAAAGTGGGCCAATTGCCGTATCAAATATCGCAACCACACGTTCGTTGCGTGCAAACAAATTTGGTACATTTTGAGCGGTAAGTGGATTCACTGAGAACAGATCGCCCGGTACGTAAATCATCTTACGTAGCACACCATCAATTGGCATGTGGATTCGATGATAATCCTTTGGAGCCAAATAAATACAAGCGAATTTACCACCTAGATACGGTGCTACATCTTCTTCTTTACCGCCTAAGAGTGTTTGTAAACTGTAGTCGTGGCCTTTGGCCTGAATGATTTGCCCATCGACGACATCGCCAAGTTGGCTAATTGCACCATCAACAGGGTGGGCAATAATGTCGCTTGCATCTGCCAATGGGCGAATACCCGGTTTTAGTGGACGGGTAAAGAATTCATTAAACGTTTTATAGTGTGCGGGATCTTCGTGCAATGCTTCAGTCATGTCGATTTTATATTGTTTGATGAACAATTTAATCAACGCTGTGGTCAGCGCACCAGCTTCTGCGGCCGCTAGTTTTCCAACTAAGCGAGAAATACCATGTTTTGGCAAAGCATATTGAAACGCAATTTTTAGTTTATCTAAGCTCACGATAAGATCCTGTTCGCAAAATTTTGCAGATAGTAGCACAAGTTAGTTGCCGTACTGGATAAGAAATTGCAGCGGTGAAGGTAAATTTCAGGACAGCTACGACAAGCCTATGTGCATGTAGATAAAAACGGAAAAGGGCTCAAGGCCCTTTCTCAATTTACTAAACGCGTGGAGCACGCGCGCCTGCGCGGCCATCGGCCATCGACTCTAAAATTCGATGATAGTTTTCAAAGCGCATTTCGCTTATTGTTCCTTCATCAACGGCCTCACGCAAAATGCAGCCTGGATCGTCTAAATGTTTGCAATCACGAAATTTACAGCCACCTAAATATTCGCGGAACTCTCTGAAACACCAAGTCACGCGCTCTGGTTCAAGATGCCACAAGCCAAATTCTCGGATCCCTGGGCTATCAATGAGGTTACCGCCACTTGGCAAATGATGTAATCGCGATACGGTTGTGGTGTGTTGACCTAGGCCACTATTCTCAGAAACCTGCTGAGTTAAAATCTTCGCTTCAGGCAGGACCGTATTTACTAATGTAGATTTTCCTACGCCGGACTGCCCGACAAAAATGCTGTTTTTGTCTATAAGCAAATGTTTAAGCTCGTCGATACCTTCACCTGTTTCATTACTGACTAATAAAACTTGATAGTTCAACTCGCGATAGATATCTAACACCTCTTCAACAAACTCACGGCTTTCTTCATCTAACAAGTCGACTTTGTTTAGGACTAGAATAGGTGGAATCCCCATGTCTTCACACGCCACTAAATAGCGATCGATGATTTGCGGCGTGAATTCCGGTACTACGGCAGAAACCATTAAGATTTGATCAATATTTGCAGCGACAACTTTAACGCCATCATAGAAATCGGGACGAGTGAGTTGAGAGCGACGTTCTTCAACGGCTTCAATGACGCCGGCTAAGTCGCCGTCACTGACTTTTGCGCGACGAAATACCACTTCATCACCAGTAACGATACTTTTAACTGTACGGCGAATGTTGCAACGTAGCACTTCACCTTGTACTGTTTCTATATCAGCGTGTTGTCCAAAACGACTAATTACTAAAGCGGATTCAGGTTGCCCTAAATTATCGGTTTGCCACTGAACGTCTTTTGAGCCGCTGTCTCGCTTAGCTTTACTTAAGCGTTTTTGGTGGTTCGCGTTGATCCGTCTAGATTGGCCGTGACTTAATTTTTTCTGCTTTGCCATGAAATAATGTACGGTTTTTTGTTAATGGCCTATGCTTAGCTTTGCTAGATAACTTGATTTAGGCAAGGTTTCTGGCAAAAAAAGCTTTTGGTCAGTGGATGAAGCGAATATGATATATCTTATTGCGTTAGATCTAAAGGAAGTACCGTTAAGGTAGTGTATGTCTTTTCATGAATCAAATCTGATCTGGTTAGATCTCGAAATGACTGGCCTAGAGCCAGAAACCGATAAAATTTTAGAAATTGGTACAGTTGTAACCGATGGAGACCTCAATGTTTTGGCTGAGGGCCCGGTTATCGCTATCCATCAAAGCGATGAGTTGCTTGATAATATGGATGAGTGGTGTATCAATCAACATGGCCGCTCAGGGTTAACCGCACGCTGCAAAGCGTCGACCTATACTGAAGCTGACGCTATAAAAGAAACATTAGATTTCCTTAAACATTGGGTTCCACCAGGTAAGTCACCTATGTGCGGTAACTCAATTGGTCAAGATAGACGCTTTTTGGTGAAGTACATGCCAGAACTAGAAGCGTACTTCCACTATCGAAATATTGACGTAAGTACCATTAAAGAACTTGCACGTCGTTGGAAACCGGAATTGCTAACACAAGTAAAGAAAAAAGTTCTCATCTTGCATTAGACGATATTAAAGATTCCATTATGGAATTGAAGGTTTACCAAGAAAAGTTCTTCAAACTGTAAAAAGTACTTGCAAACCCCATTCTATTTTGTAAAATCACGCCCCGCTTGAGTAGAGAAGTCTTGTGGGGCAAATCTATCTTAAGTTTAAATAACGCAGCACTCGCTCAGCTGCAACGGATGTAAGACGCAACTTGTTGCGCTCCAGCGTTCTAAAAAATGGGCATACTATGAAGCGGCACTAGCTCAGCTGCTAAGAATGAAAGACGCAACCCGTTGCGCTCCAGCGTTCTAAAAAAATGGGCATACTATGAAGCGGCACTAGCTCAGCTGGTAGAGCGCAACCTTGCCAAGGTTGAGGTCATGAGTTCGAACCTCATGTGCCGCTCCAAATCTTCAGTTTTAATTCGACTGTTAAAATAATGAATTAACTATGAAGCGGCACTAGCTCAGCTGGTAGAGCGCAACCTTGCCAAGGTTGAGGTCATGAGTTCGAACCTCATGTGCCGCTCCAAACACTCTCTTCGGTGTTTTAAATAGAAGAAAACCTATGAAGCGGCACTCGCTCAGCTGCTAAGAATGAAAGACGCAACCCGTTGCGCTCCAGCGTTCTAAAAAATGAGCAAACTATGAAGCGGCACTAGCTCAGCTGGTAGAGCGCAACCTTGCCAAGGTTGAGGTCATGAGTTCGAACCTCATGTGCCGCTCCAAACACTTTCTTCGGTGTTTTAAATAGAAGAAAATCTATGAAGCGGCACTCGCTCAGCTGCTAAGAATGAAAGACGCAACCCGTTGCGCTCCAGCATTCTAAAAAACGAGCATATTATGAAGCGGCACTAGCTCAGCTGGTAGAGCGCAACCTTGCCAAGGTTGAGGTCATGAGTTCGAACCTCATGTGCCGCTCCAAACACTTTCTTCGGTGTTTTAAATAGAAGAAAACCTATGAAGCGGCACTCGCTCAGCTGCTAAGAATGAAAGACGCAACCTGTTGCGCTCCAGCATTCTAAAAAACGAGCATATTATGAAGCGGCACTCGCTCAGCTGCTAAGAATGAAAGACGCAACCCGTTGCGCTCCAGCGTTCTAAAAAATGGGCATACTATGAAGCGGCACTAGCTCAGCTGGTAGAGCGCAACCTTGCCAAGGTTGAGGTCATGAGTTCGAACCTCATGTGCCGCTCCAAATTCCTCCGTTAATCTTCTGAAATATCATCTAACTACCAATTTCGCTCGAATTCCCATATAAATTTTATTGCTTAATTTTAGCGCTACGCGTAAAATACGCGCTCTTTCGGCCTTGTAACTATCGTTCCTTGCCTTAACCCGACCGGCCGAAACGGGACGAGGCTTAATTAACCGTAAGGAATATCCATGCGTCATTACGAAATCGTATTCATGGTTCACCCAGATCAAAGTGAGCAAGTACCTGGTATGATCGAGCGTTATACTGGTGCTATCACAGAAGCTGGCGGTACTATCCACCGTTTAGAAGACTGGGGTCGTCGTCAATTGGCATACCCAATCGAAAAGCTTCACAAAGCACACTATGTTCTATTGAACGTTGAAGCGCCATACGAAGTAATCAGCGAGCTTGAGACTTCTTTCCGCTACAACGATGCAGTGCTTCGTAACCTAGTTATGCGTACTAAAAACGCGGTAACTGAAGCGTCTCCTCTTGCAAAAGAAGAGAAAAAAGAAGCAGCATCTGCTTAATCGTTAATTGATTCTGAATCTCCGGGCGATGAGGTGAGTGGTGCAAACGAATCCGTTTAGCAATTTACTCGTTTTATCTGGTACGGTGTGTAAAACACCGAAATTTAGCCAAAGCCCAGCTGGCATTTCTCACTGCCAATTCGTGCTAGAGCATCGCTCAACACAAATTGAAGCAGGGATGGAGCGACAAAGTTATGTTCGTCTTCAAGTAGTTGCTAGTGGAGAACAATTTCAGTCTCAAACACAGCATTTATACGTTGGACAGGTAATACAAGTAAGCGGTTTTTTAAACCGACACGAAAGCCGAAATGGTTTGAGTCAACTTGTACTGCATGCTCAGCATATTGAAAGAATTAATTGAGGAAATTACTCATGGCACGTTATTTCAGACGTCGTAAATTCTGCCGTTTTAAAGCAGAAGGCGTACAACAAATCGATTACAAAGATCTAGCTACTCTTAAAAACTATGTGACTGAAAGTGGCAAAATCGTACCAAGCCGTATTACTGGTACAAGCGCTAAATACCAGCGCCAACTAGCAGCAGCTATCAAGCGCGCTCGCTACCTAGCCCTTCTTCCATACACTGACTTACACAAGTAAGCAGCGGTTTAACAGTTTTTAAAAGGTGTAGAGACATGCAAGTTATTCTACTAGACAAGATCGCAAACCTAGGTAACTTGGGTGACCAGGTTGCTGTTAAATCTGGCTACGCTCGTAACTTCCTTTTCCCACGTGGTAAAGCAGTTCCAGCGACTCAAGCTAACGTTGAAACTTTTGAAGCACGTCGTGCAGAACTTGAAGCTAAAGTAGCTGAAGAGCTAACTGCAGCACAAGCGCGCGCAGAGAAACTAGCTGCTCTTGCAGAAGTTACTCTTGTTTCTAAAGCTGGTGACGAAGGTAAACTTTTCGGTTCAATCGGTACTCGCGACATTTCTGACGCGATCACTGCTGTTGGCCTAGAAGTAGCTAAGTCAGAAGTTCGTCTTCCACTAGGTTCAATCCGTGAAACTGGTGAGTTTGACGTAGCGATTCAACTTCACTCTGAAGTTACTGCAACGATCAAAGTAATCGTTATCGCTGAAGCTTAATTTATTAAGCGTGCCGCGTGTTTAACACGCGGCAATTTCTCTCTCTCGCCTCAAAAAAATTCAAATAATAATTCATTATCGGATGATGAAACCTCACATGCGCAGACGGTGTAATTGCATGTAACGCAAGTACCTTTAATCGGTATAATTGTCATGTTATCCTGTTGAGAGTTTGTCCCTGTTTACAAATTCGCAATATCAATGTATTTATAAATGACAGCGATGTCATTTGTGGAGTTAGAAGTGAAAAGTCGTTTTGCTGGTTTTACGCTCGTAGAGCTTTTAATTGCAATAGCCATTCTTGGGATCTTATACAGTTTAGCGATGCCGAGTTACGCTCGTTATATTCAAGAAAGTCGCCGCAATGAAGCCCAGCAAACAATGTTTCAAACAGCGACTCACTTAGAACGTATTTATACTCGGCAGGGTGGCTATCCCAAAAATTATGACGTACCAGTCAGTGAGTACTACACCTTCACGTATGTGCCTTTGACAGCCATTGACGATGATTACTTCCGCGCTTACAAACTCAGTGCAGCACCGAAATCCGGTTCGGGCCAAACTGGTGATGTCTGTGGGACACTGAGCATTGATCATCAGTCTAAATTAGGAGCATCAAGCGATGGTTGCTGGTAAACAGAACCGCGGATTTACGCTCACAGAACTTGTCATCGGTGTCGCTATTGTGGCGATTTTAAGTGTGCTTGCGATGCCAAGCTTTGTCACACAAATCAAACGCGACAGATTAGTTACTCAGGCGAATCAGATTCAAGCTCTCTATCGCTTTGCGCGCAGCGAAGCGGTAAAGCGTGACGTTGTGCTTGAGTTACGTGCGAGTGACAAAGACTGGCGTGTTATCGAGAAGAAAAATGGTGAAGAGATAGAGCTGCGCCGCGTATCAATAGCTCATTCTACTATTTCGATTGCGTTTCCTACGTTGCAGATCCGTAATTCCGGCGAAGTGAGTCAAGCGAGTAATGTGTTAATTACCGATAACGATGTGAGCACCACTGACATTCGCTTTTGCACGCTATTAAGTGGTCAAAGCTGGCTTGCAGAAGGACAAAACGCATGCGCTTAAGCCAACCTTCACATGGATTTTCACTGTTGGAAGTGATGGTTTCTATTGTTGTCGCTGGCGTCGCGCTATTGGGGTTGGCTGCAACACAATTAAAAGCGCTGCAATTTGCGACGAACAGTTACCACTATTCGTTGGCGCTTGTACAAGGACAAAATGCGATTGAACGTATGTGGATAGAACAATGCCAATTACAACATGGTGCTGTTGACCGTTATAACGAAGCAAGTTTTAGACAAGCAATCCAACCACAGAGTCGCGTGTTTGAGCTAATCATGCCTAACGCTTTTGCGAAAAATATGGCCGTTTCTGTTCGTTGGTTTGATGAACGCATGGAAGACTCGCTCGACAATCAGATCCGTTTAAGTGTTGCGTATCCAACACTGCCCAATAACTGTTAGTGGGTGAATGATGAAAGGGTATACGTTAATCGAGTTGTTGGTTGCAATGGTCGCGGGACTCATTTTATTGTCTGGTGTAGCGATGTCGTACGGTGCAATCAAAAGCACATTGTCTACAGCCCGTGATTTAGAGATAGCGCAAGAGGTCGTACGTTACAGTAATCAGGTGCTTACGCGCAGTATTAAGCAAACAATTCGTGAACCCCAAGTGTTTGATGAAGGTGCGCGACTAGTCTTGTCTCAAAGCGGCAATACCATCAGCTGCAGTGGTCAGGTCATTGAAAATGCATATGAGGAAACCTATACCCGCGAGGGTGACTTTTTGGTGTGTAATAATGGTGTTGGCAAAGTCAATTTGGTGAAGGGCCTCAACACAGCGAGATTTCAATATAACAATCTATTGGTCAGTATTTTCATTCGTTCCGTAAATATGCCAGCGCCTTTTGCAAATGGTGTACGTATTGACATAGCAGCAACACAGCTGGTTCTGACAAATGCATATGGAAGTACGCCATGATGAAAAAAGCGTCAAAAGGTTTTACCCTAATCACAGTGATGTTGCTCACGACAATGGCGAGTATCGTGGTCTTTGCAGCATTGAAAGAATCGATTGTGCAAGAACGTATGAGCGGTAACTTCCAAAAAGACCTCAATGCTCGATTGCTTTCAGAGCAAGGTATTTTCACGCATGCAGAATCTCTTCAAAATGAATTACCGAATGATGCAACGTTGACCGTGGATAAGTTACTAGAGCTTTACGGCAAGCAATCAGGAAAAGGGAGTATTAACGCTGATGCGCTGTTTGCGACGAATTTGGTCAAAGTCTCGGATTCTGAGTTTGAAATACATTCAACTGGTTCAAGATACAACAAAGATGCAAATGCAAGTCTAGTCGCTCGATTTGCGTTTCAAGGTGCTGTGTATGAATCTGTTTTTAGTCATGCCGTGACTGGGTGCAAAGGGGTAAATTTGTCGGGTAGCGGTTCGGTTGACAGCTATGATTCTTCTAAAGGTAGCTATGAAGAAACGAAAACCAATGATGGAGACGTGAATACGGTAATTGGTGATTCAGATGTTGTACTTGCAGGTCATTCACCGATTAAAGGTGATGTGAAAGCCTCAGGCGTTATTTATCTGCAAGGTTCTTCGCCCATTATTGGCGACATTCATTCAAATACTGGCGTAGATATTTCCTACGGCGGGGGGACGCGAGTTGAAGGGAATATCTTATCAGGCGGCTTTTATTTACACCGCGGTGGTTTGGTCACTGGTACCGTTCGCGTCAATGGTGATGCAACCATGAAGTGGGGAAGTAAAATCGGTAACGTGAACAATGATGATTTTGCCATCCAGTATGGAGGACGAGGCAATTTCGATGATAGCAGCAAACATTCACAGCAAGGACTTCCGTACAGTAACTCGCGTTTTAATGTGAACCCTAATGTTGAACCTGTCAGAGTGTATGACCCAACGTCACCGGACTATGATCCAAGTAAACCAGATAAAGAATGTGATCCGTTAGCGCTGCCGCTAAATATGCCCGATGTTATGGAGCAATCTTCTTTATTTCGACCTTTCAAAACGGGACCAACTCAAAAGTTTGATTTTACACCAAGTATTGGTTACTTCACGAAAAATGGCTCAGGTACGCGTACCCCGTTTTCACAGTCAATCTATATTCTAGACAGCATGACTGCGAATCAAGGCAGTATGGGATCGGATGATCCACTTGTCTTTGGTATGAAAGGGGCATCGTTGACGAGTGATAGTCAAGTCACTATCCTCGGTGGCGATGTAATCTGGCTTATTGATGGTGATTTCGTGATGTCAGGTGATACCCGTATTAACATTACCAAAGAAAGTAGTTTAACTATTTTCGTTACTGGGAAAGTCGATATTGGCGCGAGCGCAAAAATTATCACTGCACAAGAAGGATTAACGAAAAGTGGCTTTGCCTCTTTGAGCTTCTTTTCATCGAATTCAGATCCTGAAGGGTTCATTTTTAGTGGTGCGACTGATCTGTATGCCGCAATTTATGCACCGCGTACTACAATTATTATGAAAGGCAGTGGGCAGCTTTATGGCACAGTGAGAGGTGCTTCCATTAATGCATCAGGCGGAAGCGGTGTACACTTTGATGCAGCCCTGAAAAACATTCAGTTAGGTGGCAGTACATCACTGAAGCAAGCCGCGAAAATTACCTTCTTGGGCTGGCGATACAAACTACCAACGGAATAATCTATCAAAAGGGCACCGATGTTATTTCAAAAGGGCGCCCTTCAACCTCTTCTTACTTCAATCAATTCAATTTATACGTTGAAATTCGCGCATATTTTCAAAGATTAACGAGTTTTTTTGCAATTCATTTAAACCTTTCGTTAGGCTGTTTCGTCTTAGATAACAAAGCATGTTTAAATAACATGTACTCAAAATAGAATAAAAATGGGAAAGACTCATGTTGATAGACGCTAAACAGGCGTTCTTACAGGAAGACGAGCAAGCGTTGATCACTCGATGCGTCTCTGGTTGTCAACACGCGTTTCGAGATTTGTTTTCTCGTCATGAAAAACGTGTTTATGCCCTGAGTCTGCGTTTGACTGCAGATCCTCATAGTGCAGAGGATGTTTGTCAGGAAGTGTTCGTCCAAGTGTGGAATAAATTGGATCAGTTTAATGGGCAATCCCAATTTAGTACTTGGCTGCATAGTGTTACGAGCAACATTGCTATCAGTTATTTACGTAAGCAAAAAAATTGGCTGCAACGAGTGGTGAGTTTTGAAGAAGAAGGTATGGAACAAGCTGACGTTGAAAGTTGCCCAATGCTGGGTGGGTTAGACAAGTTGATTGTACGATTGCCGGAAAGAGCGAGATTGGTGTTTGTTCTTCATGCTGTTGAAGGGTATCGACATGAAGAAATTGCTGACCTGATGGGCATGGCGGTAGGTTCAAGCAAGGCTCAATATCATCGCGCAAGACAACTGATGCAGGAGTGGTATGAAAATGAATAAAAAGTCGTTCAATGACATGCTTAATGAAGAGTTGAATTCCCTACCAAGAGAGATTGCGCCTGAGCGTGACCTTTGGACTGGAATAGAGCGTGCAATCGTCAGTGAAGCGCCACAGCAAATGAACAGAACACGCGTTAAACCTTGGATGGGGGTTGCGGCATGCACCGTGGCTGCCGTTTTAAGCATCGCTGTAACGATGCAACGTGAGCCTAATAACGCCGTGGTGATTGCGGATTTCTTTGAAACACAAAAACAAAGCTTATTAGTGAAATACAAAGAGCAACCGGCATTAACTGATAACTGGCAAACACAGCTTGTTGAGCTGGAATCAGCTGAGGCGGCTATTCGTAAAGCACTCGAAGCCGATCCACAAAATGCAGCGCTGCTTCGTATGTTATCGCAAGTTTACCAACAGCAACTGGATCTGATTAACAAAGTCCATCAGCCCACATGGCAACAAATTTAGGATAGGAAAAGATTATGAAATTATCAGCTATGACACTCGCGCTAATCCCTGGGCTATTACTTTCGGCAAGTAGCTTTGCCGCGGAACGCATTGATAGACAAATCGATGTGCCTGTGGATGGTAAAATTATCATCGAAAATGATCGTGGTGATGTGGTCATTAAGGCATGGGACAAAGCGTCTTTTAAAGTAACGGGTGAACTGGATGAGCTCGCCAAAGGATATCGTTTGGAAACCAATGGCAACGTGACAGAGTTTATTGTCAACACACCACGAAGTAAGAAGTGGCGTGACAACAGTGATGGTTCCGATTTGGTTATTTATGTTCCAAAGCAGAGTGCGTTGAATTACGAAGGAGTCAATGTGGATGTTTCGGTGAGCGACTTGTTGAACCATACTCGAGTTAAGACGGTAAATGGTGATATTAAAGCGACTAAACTTACAGGAACGACACACCTATCAACGGTAAATGGTGGTGTTACGGCGACTGATTTAGAAGGAGACATCCATCTAGAAACGGTTAACGGTGACATTAAAGACCGTCACTCGAAAGGCTCGCTACGTATTAACGCCGTGAATGGGGAAGTGAACAGTGATACCGAAGCCCAAGACGTGAAATTTGAGAATGTGAACGGTGAAGTGGAGTTCCGATTTAAACAACTTAAAAACCTTGATTACAATACGGTTAATGGTGAGGCGGAGATTTACGTTGAAGAATTATTGTCCGGTGCACGTATTGATATTAACAGCGTGAGTGGTGACACTGAACTGTATTTCCCAACCAATGTGTCGGCAAATTTTGATATCCAAACGCACTCGGGTGGTAGTATCCACAACAAATTGAGCGACGAACAGGCTACAAAGGCAAAATATTCAGGCTCTCGCCGCTTAAACTTTTCAACGAATGGCGGTAAAGCTAACATTGAAATTGACACAGTCAGTGGCAACATCACGCTCAAGAATCGTTAATTTTTTGCATTAATTGTCACCAGAAGCATCGTTTTTTTGGTTCTTCTGGTGATTTCCTTCCTGACGGTTTGCACATTCCTTCGAAGCCGATAGAATAGAGCTTCACTTCCAAGGTAATAAGCAAGATGGCAAGACCGGATAAACAAGTCGAATCACTAAAAGTCCCACCGCATTCCATTGAAGCCGAGCAATCGGTATTGGGTGGATTGATGCTGGATAACGAAGCATTTGACCGCGTGGCGGAGCTCGTTGTCTCTCACGATTTTTACACGCGAACGCACAAGCTGATTTTCGAAGCGATGGAAAAGTTGGTTGAACTTGGCCAACCTATCGATTTGATCACGATTTCCGAAACGTTGGAGAAGAACAATCAATTGGCGAGTGTGGGCGGATTTGCTTATTTGGCTGAAATCGCCAAAAACACGCCAAGTGCTGCGAACATAGATGCCTATGCGCACATCGTACGTGAACGAGCCGTTGTACGTGAAATGATTGGCGTGGCCAATGAGATTGCCGAAGCCGGTTTTAATCCTGAAGGTCGCGATAGCCATGAGTTATTGGATCTGGCTGAAAGTAAAGTGTTTAAAATTGCGGAAAAGCGAACAAAAAGTACGGAAGGCCCGCAAAGTATTCACGCCATTTTGGAAAAAACGGTAGATAAAATTGAAGAGCTCTATCAGTCACCACAAGATGGTGTTACTGGGGTTAGTACAGGGTACAACGACTTAGACAAAATGACGGCGGGTATGCAACCTTCCGATTTGATTATCGTAGCGGCGCGTCCATCTATGGGTAAAACTACGTTCGCCATGAACTTGTGTGAACATGCGGCAATGACGCAAGACAAGCCTGTGCTTATCTTCTCACTCGAGATGCCATCAGAACAGATCATGATGAGGATGCTCGCTTCGCTTGGTCGTATTAACCAAACTAAAGTCCGTACAGGCCAGTTAGATGACGATGATTGGGCGCGTTTGTCTTCGACGATGGGTCTTCTCATGGACAAAGGTAAGATGTATGTAGATGACGCGTCAGGTCTTACACCAACCGATGTGCGTTCACGTGCGCGGCGTATTGCGCGTGATCATGGCGGTATTTCTATGATCATGGTGGACTACTTACAGCTTATGCGTGTTCCAAGTTTATCGGATAACCGTACCTTAGAAATTGCCGAAATCTCACGTTCATTAAAAGCCTTAGCAAAAGAATTGCAGTGTCCAGTTGTGGCGCTGTCGCAGCTAAACCGTACATTGGAACAACGTGCCGATAAACGTCCTGTAAACTCGGATCTTCGTGAATCTGGGTCCATCGAGCAGGATGCCGACTTAATCATGTTCATTTACCGTGATGAGGTATATCACGAAGACAGTCCAGATAAAGGTATTGCCGAAATTATTATCGGTAAGCAGCGTAATGGTCCGATTGGTAAGGTTAGGTTAACGTTCCAAGGCCAATACTCTCGTTTTGATAATTACGCCGGTCCGGCATTTGAAGATGAGTATTAATGCGTTTAGTTGCTGCAGAAATTGATTTAGAAGCACTGTCTTTTAACCTTTCAAGAACCAAAGCATTTGCACCACAAAGCAAAATTATGGCGGTATTGAAGGCGAATGCGTATGGGCATGGATTGGTAAAGATTGCACAACATTTGGCGGAAGCGGATGCATTTGCGGTCGCCCGTATTGATGAGGCGTTAGCGCTTCGCGCAGGCGGGCTAACCAAGCCAATCGTGTTGTTGGAAGGGTTTTTCCATGAAGCGGATTTGCCAATTCTATTGGCCAACAATTTCCAGACGATTATCCACGATGAAACCCAATTGACTGCTTTGGAAACCGCTAATTTGGATGCACCCATTGCGACGTGGTTGAAAGTGGATACCGGCATGCATCGCCTCGGTATAGAACCCTCTCAGTTCGAATCGTTCTATCGTCGTTTAAAGGCCTGTGCAAATGCCAAACCGAACGTTAATTTGATGACCCATTTTGCGTGTGCAGATGATCTTGCCAATGACAAAACAACAAAACAAATTGATGCATTTCTGCATACTATAAACTCTCAACACGAAGCGCTTTGTCTAGCAAACTCTGCGGGGATCATCGGCTGGCCAAGCAGTCACGGCGATTGGGTGCGACCTGGTTTGATGCTGTATGGTGTGTCACCGATGGTTGGCCAAATTGGTTCAGATCACGGTCTTAAAGCCGTCATGCGACTTACGACGAAGGTCATCGCAATTCGCAAAGTTGCAAAAGGCGAAGGGGTGGGTTACGGTTCACGTTGGCAAGCGAAAGAAACTACCTATTTAGCCGTTATTGCTGTTGGTTATGGCGATGGATACCCAAGACATGCCAAAGAAGGCACTCCAGTCATGATTGCTGGCAAACGTTTTGGGATAGTCGGTAGTGTTTCCATGGATATGATCACCGTCGACATTGGTGACAATACCAATAACGTTAAAATTGGTGATGCCGTCGAAATGTGGGGCCCAAATCTGCCAGTTGAGGAAATTGCCGAGAGTGCGGGAACGATTCCGTATGAATTACTGTGTAACGTTACACCGCGAGTGAGCTACGAGTATTTAGGTTAAGTACGCGCATAATCCCCCCGTTGAAAGCCCATTTTACCCTATGTCGAATGGGTTTATTGCCCTTGAAGCGTTACTATCAGTTTTCGCACGCCACCATTATCGCGGTGTTCGCCGAGGTAAACTCCTTGCCAAGTTCCCATTTGCAACCGTCCAGCCTCTACAGGAATAGTCAAAGAAACGCCTAGAATGCTCGATTTGATGTGGGCGGGCATGTCGTCATCTCCTTCGTAGTCATGACGATAATACGATTGGCGCTCGGGAACAAACTGATTAAAATGGCTTTCCAAGTCCATACGCACCGTGGGGTCGGCATTTTCGTTGATGGTTAGACTCGCAGATGTGTGCTGCAGAAAAAGATGCAGGAGCCCGATAGAGCACTGTGACAGTTCAGGTATCGCATTAACTATTTCAGTGTCTATTAAATGAAAACCCCGAGAACGGGGTTTCAACGAGAGCGATTTTCTTACCCAAATCATAATTTATCGAAACTAACCTCGATATTGGCATTACCGTCAGGTGAAGTGAATGGCATGATGATTTTCGGACCTTCACATTTATGTGTAATAGTGTGCCCAGGACCGGATACAACAATCGGTGTAGCCATATCAAAGTCATAGCCTTTTTCGCCCAACAAATTCTTTGCGCCACCAGTCACCATGTTAGTGATTTCACCGACCATATCGGTGACTTCTTCATTTATTTTGTCTGGGCGTTCACCCAACATACGTTCCATAATGGCAAGCGCTAAACTTGCATCAAACGTAATTGAAAACGATCCCTTGGTTTGTGGGCCAACCATTCCTATAAGACCAGAAACATCACCGCGAGCCACTTCATCTTTCTTGATTTTTGGCTTACCTGGTGTCAATTCTGTTTGTGCCATAGTGGCTAAAACATTGATAAGAGAGGATAAAAAAGGGTTGATGAATTCTACATTCATTGTATTTTTTCCCTTACAAAAATTTCAAAATAGCAATGCTCATTCTTAAGTGTAGTGCTGATTTGATTTCCTGCATTTAATCTTTGCACTTTTCACAACGCCCATGAGCTTCAATGGTTTGCGCCGAAACAACAAAGCCATGTTCTGCCGCTAACGCGTTTAACTCATGCGATAAAACGCTTGAATGCAGCTCGTCCACTTGACCACATTTGTCACAAATGAGCAACTGCACGGGATGGTGGTGATCAAAATGTTGGCACAGCATAAACGCATTTGTGCTTTCTATTTTATGGATAAACCCCAATTCAGCAAGAAAATCTAACGCACGGTAAACCGTCGCAGGTTTTGCGCTGGTTTCAGTCACTTTGAGCTCTTCCAACAAATCATAGGCACCTACACCGCCTTGTTTACTGGCTAAGAGTCGAAAAACTTTTTCACGAATAGGGGTAAAACGCGCACCACGGTTATCGCAAACTTGTTTTGCCTTGCCTACCAACAATTCTACATTCATGCTCACACATCCTTAAACTACTCAACCATACTAACACAATCTAATTAATAGTCTTCATCGTTGATGCGATAATTCATGGCCGTTTTTTTAAACTGAGCACAATAATCAGTATGTTGCGTATTTAAAGTAGGTGCAAACAATAACGGTTAAGATCCGACATAGAGTGAATGGAAATGTGTGATTAACTCATCGAATACGTTAGATGGCATTGGTTTACCAAGATAAAAACCTTGACCAACATCACAGCCAAGTTTGGTTAACAGTTCCATTTGCTCTTCTGTTTCAATTCCTTCCGCGACCACTTTTAAACCGAGTCCATGCGCCATACTAATGATGGTATTGACGAGTTGTATGCCTGAATCATGGCCCATGTCCTGCACAAAGGATTTATCGATTTTAAGTACATCAAAAGGATATTGTCTCAAGTAGCTCAGAGAAGAGTAACCTGTACCAAAATCATCCATGGCAAGCATAAAACCCAGATCATGCAGTTGGTAAAGCGTACTCTTTACAGAATCATCACCGCTTAAGAGAAGACCTTCGGTGATTTCAAGTTCAATTTGTACTTTGGGATCCACGTTGTTCGCCATGAATTTCTGTAAGTCGTGGAGGAGTCTCACGTCTCTAAATTGGCGAGGAGAAAGATTTATCGCGATCCTTAAGGGATACGGTAAATCTTGTTGCCATGTTTGTGCGTTGGCAAGCGCTTCTCGAAGTACAAATTTACCCAGTTCAATGATGTAGCCATTTTGTTCCGCAACCTCAATAAACTCTGCAGGGGAAATGGGACCCAAGCGGTTGCTGTTCCAACGTAGTAGCGCTTCCGCACCGATCAACTTTTTGGTCTTCAAGTCGAACTGAGGCTGGAAGAAAACGGAAAACTCGTTTCGTTCCAACGCGCTTTGCATCATAGATTCGAGCTGTAAACGTCGCGCGAGTATTTCACTCATTTTTTCTGTATAAAACGAGAACGTATTGCGGCCTTGTCGTTTTGAGTTATACATCGCAGAATCTGCTTTACTGAGTAATTCTTGTGGAGAATCCGCGTCATTGGGGTACATGGCAATACCAAGGCTGAGAGATACTGAAAACTCTTTTTGGTCTATACAAAATGGACTTTGAAATAATTTGACCAAATTGTTTGCAATAGGCACCACATTACTTTGATCTCGTATTGATTTGAGCAAAATGATGAACTCATCTCCCCCCAGACGCCCGACAGTGTCTTGTTCACGCAGCGCACCTTGTAAGCGTTTTGCGGCATCGATCAGGAGTTTATCCCCAGTTTCATGTCCCGTAGAGTCATTCACCTTTTTAAAGTCATCTAAATCAATAAACATGACGGCTATCTGACCGCGTGTGCGTTTCGATTCAATGATCATTTGTGACAAGCGCTCTAGGACAAGATAACGATTCGGCAAGCCTGTTAAGGAGTCATAAAATGCGTGTTTAAAGATAAGCTCTTCTTGATGCTTGTGCTCGGTAATATCCCTGACGACCACCGCAACACTCTCATAGGCTTTTATCGGACTAAGTCTTGCTTCAAAGTGACGAACTTGACCCATGATGTCGAGCTCGTACTGAATCTCAGACAAAGTCTGTTTTTTAATGCACTCTTTTAATGCCCTTTCGAGTAAGTTTGCGACCGTTAACGGTAAAACCTCAGTCATTTTCTTACCAAGAAAATGACTTGGTGATGTGTAGAGCGCCTCAGGATTCGCGGTGTGGAACTGGGTAATTGTAGAATCTTGCTTTACGACAAAAAACAGGTCTGGAATGGCATTTAAGAAGCTTTCTAGTAACAGTTGTTTCTCATGACTGTTGGTTTTCGCTTGCTTTAAATCACGAACTTGGAGATGAAGCAGTTTAGCCATGGAGTTAAAGTTATTTGCCAGCGAAGCAAATTCACCGGTGCCATTGATTTCTAACTTGGTGACATCGGTATTTAAGCCAATTAATTGTGTTGCAGAAATTAGCTGCGAAATGGGTTTGAGCACGTAGATATGAATAAAATAGGCTAAGAACCCGAGCATTAGACAAATAAAAAATAAAAAGACGAAGCTTTTTTTAATGATTTGTTGCTCGATACGATAGAAGTCTTCTTGTAAGGTATATTCACCGTAAATAACGCCAACGACAAAGGGCCTAAGCTCATCATTTTTTGGCGTTCTTGCAAAAGGGAAATAGCCGATGAGGCGTTTTGATTGCGCATCGTAATGAACTGCGGGCTTGTGAACTTTTTGAACTTCTGACAGTGTGGCTTCAGAGAGAGGGTGGGGTAGTGCTTTGATGTCATGGCCAATAAACTTGGACTTTGAACTGAATTGAATGACGTGTTGGTCACTAAGGCCCAGCAAAAGCTCAAAATGAGTATCGATGTTACGAAGCTTAAATAGGCGTTCTACCTCGAGATTTTCCTCTCGTTGCACGTGTCTTTCGATATCGCGTGCCAGACCTGACATCGTGTTCACGAAAGAAAGTTGACTTTGTTGTACCAGATTTTGTGACTGTTCACTGTAGTTTAGCCAAACAATACTGCTCATCAATGACAATAAAAAGATGAGCATACAAACCGGTAGCCAAACTCGAATTCGTACCGCGTTAATAATCTTCACCCACTCTCTCCAAGAAGGACGCGTCAATAAAATCACTCGTATCTATATTTCGTCGGAGTAATTTGCGTTCTAGCATGATCTTTTTCAAACCAAGGAGTGTTTGATTGAGTTTAGGTGATGAGCCGCTTATCAGTTGTCGATTATGAGAGTAGTCAGGCAAGATAACGCCACCATATGCTTTCACTAATACATCCTTAGGTATTTTCATACTGGCTTCAAGTTGTGTTATGGCTTTTTCAGGGCTTTTCTGGAGGTATTTACGGGCTTGAAAATAGGATTCAAGTAGAGTTTGTAGCTGCTCAGGTTGATGATCAATGACCTCTTGTGTTGTGACTAACACATCTAGAATCACATTGGGCATGCTCTTGCTACTGTACAGTAATTTCGCCTCTTGATTCAGTAATTTTGTCTTAACAGGGTCGAAGGTAACGAGGGCATCATATTGGGCGTAACAATCAATGTGAGCATCAAAATTGCAGCTCTGAATGTCAACATCTTGGGGGGTTAGATCTGCGGATGCTAAAGCGCTATCAAGCAGTAAAGCGCCAACAGCATTATATTCAACGGCGACTTTTTTCCCTTTTAATTCAGCGATGTTCTTTATTTCAGGTTTAGCGAGCAATACATCCGAACCATCTGAGATATCTAATACTAGAATTAGTCGCACATCATAGTTGTCGTCAACGATCGTTAAAGCTTCATCCAAGGTCAGCGCCGCGACTTCTATTGAACCCGAACGGAAGGCATGGATCACCTCAGACGCTGACGGCATTTCAATCATCTTAATTTTTTGAGGTTCAAATAACCCCATATCATCAGCAAGATATAACGGTGTGTAGCCAATCCAGTTATTTGCAGCAACACGTAGATGAGTTTGATAACTCGGTTGGCACCCACTCAATATAATGAGGGCAATAAAGAAGAAGCTAACTTTGAAAGCATTCAATGATTGAATCATAGATGATGATGGCCTTGGCTTATTCGTTAACAAAAGTCTAGTCCAAAATTCTCAAAGCAAAATCACCAACAGGCCGTTTTTTGAGCTAATTCAAGTTTTTGGTCTTTGGTGAAGTCACGAAATGAGAAAACCCGCAATTAAACTTACTTTTTACATGGTTAATCTGATTGAGAATGAATATTAATAGCGTTAAATGGGCGGAGAAAGGTAATATGTACGGATGTGTTTTAGGTAATGAAATTGAGTATGCGCTCTGCAATCTGGTTATCTTCTTGTTATGTCGCCTTTATCTTGCTCTTTGGCTTATGTTTTTTCCAATTGAAAGGTTCTTTAGAAGAAAATACCTATTTGGAAGTGGATAAATCTCTCGGGAGCTACGCAGCACGGTTACAAGATAGATTTGTCCATATAGATCATATTTTAGATGCAACGCAGTCCCACTTACAAAGTACCGACAAGCAACGAGATCTCGATTTATTGTTTGATGCAGAGCACGATCACTTCGCTCCTTTACGCGCCATCGGTTATTTTACGCTTGATAATCATGGAAACAGCCAGGTGCGTTATCTGGCGGGAGAAGGGGCTATTTTCCCAAAAGGAATCGATTTGCAAGCGCAAACATTGCCAAATACCAAGCTCGGGAATAGCAGAGTTATTACATACTTCAATCTCGAAGGTAAGGCTCGCTGGCTTGTGATAAAAAAGCCTATGTTACAACTCCTCGCTGATAACGAATTTGTCGTTGCCATCCTTGATGCATCATTGTTTTTAGCTCAGGCTGTCGATGGTTACTCCGATTTAACGAACAATTTAGTTATTTCGTCAGTACACCAGACGCTTTATTTTGAAGGCGACGATGTGTTTTTTACTTCCCATCG
The DNA here is from genome assembly GCF_030994125.1 of Pseudoalteromonas xiamenensis. Taxonomy (NCBI): domain Bacteria; kingdom Pseudomonadati; phylum Pseudomonadota; class Gammaproteobacteria; order Alteromonadales; family Pseudoalteromonadaceae; genus Pseudoalteromonas; species Pseudoalteromonas xiamenensis. The sequence goes on from NZ_CP099917.1 coordinate 2,490,650, forward strand.
TCGAGTTGAGCGACAAGTGCAGTTGGGTAATGGTTCGCTCATTTTAGACTTGGCGACCGTGATTCGAAAGGACGCAAATTCAGGGTGGGAGAACTACACCTTTCTGGCATTATTTTGCTTTGTCTCTTTTGTGGGCTGGATGTTAGTAACGTATATACGAACACTCACCCAGCAAAAGGCCATCATCACAAAGGCTGTTACAAACCAAACTGAGAAGCTAAAAAAGGCGAATAAAGCATCTCAAGAGGCCGCGCGACTTCGAACTGAGGCGTTAGAGCAACAACTCATCGCGGAGCGAAAATACAAAAGCCTTTTCATGCATACTCAAGAAGCGCTCATTGTTGTGGACGCCGATGGCGTGATTCAAGAATACAACCCTAAATTTGCTGCCCTTTTCTTGGGCGATATGGTGGCAAGTGAAGTAAGACTTGAAACGTGGATGGCGGAAGACGTGGACATTCAAATGTGGTTAAGCATAGTCCAAAACGGTGCCGATGTTGGTCAGTGGGAGTGGTTGGCACTTAGTCAAACAAAAGGCAGTTTGTGGGTTAAACTATCGGGCCAGTGGATAAAGAGCGGTGACGACCGTTTCTTTGAAGGACAGCTCAGTGATATTACCGACCAGATGCTACAACAATCACAATTAAAGTATCGAGCTGAGCATGACGACTTAACGGATCTATGGAATCGCTCTTCGCTGTTAAACGCAATCAATCAAGTGTGCCATGAGAATGAACCTGCCAATCACACCTATGCATTACTTTATCTAAATATTGATCGTTTTAGGCTCGTTAATGACACCTTAGGCCATGATATTGGCGATCAGGTGTTACTTGAATTGTCGAACCGTCTGCGATACCAATTTGCCGCAAACGGAGAAATTGCACGTTTAGGTTCCGATGAGTTTGCTGTTTTGCTGCCAATGTTGAATTTAACTGAGCCATTAGAAATCGAACTTGAGTCTTTTTTAATTGCCATGGCAAGGCCCATGCTATTGCAATTCAATTCACTGCTGGTGAGTGTCAGTATGGGGGTACGCCATTTTAAGCCAGGCACACCGACCAGTGCTGAAAGGTTGTTGCATGAAGCTGGATTTGCCATGGAAGAAGCTAAAAAACGAGGTAAAAATGGATATTGCGAGTTCACACCAACAATGGCGGTATCCAAAACTCGGCGATTGGAAATTGAAAAAGCATTGAGTGATAGGCTCGTTTTCGATCAATTCCACCTTGTCTATCAACCGATATTTGCTCGCGATGGAATTGAGATAAAGGGGTTTGAGGCACTTGTGCGTTGGCATAGTCCTGTATTAGGCGTCGTAAGTCCTACAGAATTTATTCCTATTGCTGAAGAAAGCGGCAAGATCCTCGCGTTGGGGGAATGGGTTTGTAAAACAGCTTGCGAGTTTATCGAGCACTCAAACAGGCAAGATTTTTTTGTCAGCCTCAATGTTGCTCCACTGCAACTTGAACAACCTGGATTTTATCGCTGGTTTATAGCGTTGATGGAAACTCACGGAATAACACCATCACAAATCAAGATTGAGGTGACAGAAAGTGCTCTCGTGTCCGCTGACACACAAATGACGGAGTCACTTGAGTTGCTCATTGAATCTGATATTGACGTGTATATTGATGATTTTGGCACAGGTCACAGTAGTCTTGCGCGGCTTAAATCCTTACCCGCAACCGGCCTTAAAATAGATAAGGCATTTGTTGACGATATGAGTCATTGCACAAAAGCCTATCGGCTTATAAAAACGATTGCTGCTATTGCGGAGAACTTTCAGCTTACTGTGACAGTTGAAGGCATTGAATCAGAGAGCCAATTCCGCGCGTTAGAACCTTTATACCATCATCAACTTCAAGGATTCTTGTTGGGCAAACCCGTGATACACACAGACGCAATTCAACTTATTCGAAGTCAACCAACTTGTGCGCAAGAGCGCACCATTGAAATAGAACCCACTTAATCAATGAGAAGAGAATGGTGAAGTAGGTTCTCTATTTCAATTATTGCGAAAGCATATTCGTTTTGGCTTTGTTGAAGATAAACTGACCATCCGTGTTGTTAAGTGACACTAAAAATTGCACCTCGATAACTTGCTTAAGTGCTTCAACAGAGGTTAATGTCTGTTCTTGACTGGTCTTGGTGGCAACATCATACGTTTTTAAGAGTAAGTTACGCAGCGTATGAATAGTGTGACCTTCATTTCTCGACAGCACTAAATTCTGCACAAACCCTGAAGATGGATGTTGATGTGAGAAAAAGTGTCCGACATTACAATCGTTTTCATTTGCATGACTGAAATCAGCGCTGTACAAAATGACCTCTTCGGGTTCAATCATTTTGATTTCAAATTCCTGTTCGTTCCTATCCACCCAATAACGCATTGAGCCGACTTCGACAAAACCGGAGCGTGTAACGTTAATTGGCGCGAGCGGATTTTTAGAACCAAACCCAACATCCACAACATAACTCTCGTTCCCCAAATGGACTAACGTGATGCGATGCGTTCTAGCATTGTCTTGTGCCCCACTTAGCTTTACGCGTGCTAGCAACAATTGCACGTCATACCCGAGGTATTTAAGAGCTTCAAAGGCGATTTTGTTGTGCTCGAAACAGTACCCGCCTTGGCGTTTTGCAATTAACCTGTCGAGGACCTCATCCAGTTCTAAAGGCAATAAATCGGGTTTCATCGCATTAATGCTACTAAAGCTGTAGTTCATTAAGTGCTTAGCTTGTAATTCTTGTATTTGCTTTAAGCCTAATGACGTTGTTTCCAAATTTAACGTGTCTAGGTAGGTTTGAATGCTCATCGTGGTTCTCTCTGATTTGTTATTGATAAGCAGTTTAAAACCTCAAGTTAAGTTAAGGTCAATATTCAAATACAACTTTTTACCCGTTTTATTTACAAATCGGTTTTGGAGGAAAAGAGGCGAGGGATTACGCAGATTAAAACAGCGTGTTAGGGGGAGGAGCTAAAATTATTCTAAAAGAGCAATACGACATCGGGTGTCGCATTGCTTGAGTGCTTGAAAATCACTTAATCCGTGACACGACAAAATACGGATTTAAGTAACTGTCTTTTTGGTTGTAGCGAAGTGGAGAACCATCAATATTAGTCACGGTTGCTCCAGCGATAGCAGCGACGGCGTGTCCGGCTGCGGTATCCCATTCACTTGTTGGGCCTAATCGAGGGTAAATATCGGCTTCACCTTCCGCAACTAAGCACAACTTCAATGAACTGCCTTTTGGGACCATGTCCACGTCATCAAATTGAGTCAAAAACTCCGCTAAATCAGGGGAAGGGTGAGAACGAGACCCTACCACTTTAATTACACCTTCATTAGGCACTTCAGTCACTTTGAGTTCAATTCGAGCTTCGCCAATTTCTTTGAACGCGCCAATTGCTTCGGCGGCTAAATAGCTGACATTGAGAGCAGGCGCATGAACTACGCCCAATACGGGGACGCCATTTCTGACAAGGGCGATATTGACCGTAAATTCACCATTTTTCTTGATGAACTCTTTCGTGCCATCAATCGGATCGACTAGCCAATACTGACTCCATGTTTGACGTTCAGTCCAACTAATGTCTGCGTTTTCTTCACTTAATACTGGAATGTGAGGTGTCAATTCAGTAAGACGAGCACTGATAATTTGGTGAGCGGCTATGTCAGCTTCGGTCACTGGACTTTCATCTTGTTTGTAGTCAATCGCGAAGTCTTTCGCATAGATGACCATGATGGCTTTTCCGGCTTCACGCGAAAGATTTAATACTTCTTCCAGTAGCTCCGTTTGGTTCATGGGTTATCCTATGATTTCTCTATCTTTTAAGTAGCTTAGTAACGTATTTATGGACTCGTTAAGTGCTAAGCGACTTGTATCGATGCGGATCTCAGGATTAACCGGAGGTTCGTAATCCGAATCTATACCAGTAAAGTGTTTTATTTCCCCAGCACGTGCTTTTTTGTATAAGCCTTTAGGATCACGCGACTCACACACATCTAAAGGGGTGTCTAAAAATACTTCAATAAATTCACCGTCCTCAACGAGCATTCTTACCATATCACGTTCTGCCTGAAATGGGGAAATAAAGGCAGTAAGGACAACTAATCCAGAATCGACCATGAGCTTTGCTACTTCGCCAACTCGGCGAATGTTCTCTACCCTATCTTCGTTGCTAAATCCGAGATCTTTACAGAGCCCATGACGAACGTTGTCGCCGTCGAGCAAATAAGTGTGTACACCGGACTGTTGTAATGCACTTTCAAGTGCACCGGCAACGGTACTTTTTCCTGACCCTGAAAATCCGGTGAACCAAAGGATACATGGTTTATGCTTCTTCTGTTCACTGCGTGTATGTTTGTTAACTGCATATTGATGCCAAACGATATTTTCATCCATTTTAGGGCCTCGTTAAAAAGGAAAGACTTGAGGTATAAGGGTCAGAACGGTAATGGAGTAGATCACCGATAGAGGCAAGCCCATCGTAACGTAATCACGAATACGGTAGTTGCCTGCGCTATATACCATGAGGTTAGTTTGATAACCAAATGGTGAAATGAAACTAGCGGATGCGCCAAACGCAACGGCCATAACAAACGGCATTGGATTCACGTTGAACCCAATCGCTAACGCATAAGCAACAGGAAAAGAAAGTGCTGCGGCAGCGTTATTCGTAATGAGTTCAGTGAATAAAACGGTCATTAGGAAGATAGCGATAAAGGCGCCATATGGGCCAAAATCACCCAATACTGCAAATAAGCCTGCCGAAATTTGTGCCGCAAGGCCAGTTTCTATCATCAATTTAGCAAGGCCAATCGCACTGCCTACCACCGCTAATAATTCGACAGGGAAGCGACGCTTCATTTCATTTACCTTGATCATGCCCGTCACCAAAAACACAACGAGTAAGACGAGTAAACCTTTAACCAGAGGTAGCACGTTAAATATCGATAGACCTAATACGGCAACGAAACTGCCCAGTACTAAGTTCGACTGCTTTGGCGCGAGATGAGTTTGCAGGTCTAGACCCGAGATATAGACAAACTCACGTTTCAAATTAGGTAATTCGTAGAACTCGCTACTTGGTGCAAGAATAAGAGAATCGCCGGCTTGGAGCTGAACCTTACCAAGCCCGCCTTGGAGCCTGTCGTGGCCACGGCGTATCGCAATAACGGCCGCGTGGAATTGCTCTCGAAAACGCGCTTCTTTCACTGTTTTACCAATAAACTTTGAAGATTGGCTAATAACTACTTCGACAAGGTGGTTTACGTCTTTTTCGTGTTTATCGTGAACTACTTTCAGCCCATCGAAGCGCTGAAGTAAGGGGACGGACTGGATGTCACCCACGAAAAGCAGTATGTCGCCCTCAAGTACTTCTTGTTGAGGTGTCACGGCGACGATGCGACGTTCGCCGCGAATAATTTCGGCAAGAAACAGCGCTTTTAAATCACGAAGTCCGTTTTCTTCTACAGTGCGACCAATGAGTTTCGAACCTGACTGTACTTTACCTTCGAGGTAAAACGGCACGACTTCGTTATTTTTTTCCCATTGTCTGGCAGGTATTTGAGCAACAAGACTATTGTTGTTAAGCCAACGCCAAGTGCCCCTAAACCGACTAAGGTAAAATCAAAAAATCCGATTGGAGCCATACCCGCTTCAACAGCAAAGCCATTGACAATTAAGTTGGTGGACGTGCCTATGAGGGTCAAAGTACCACCTAAAATGGCGGTGTAAGACAGCGGCAACAACAATTTCGAAGGGCTGTGCTTGGGACTTTCTTTAACCGCACTGATAAGCGATGCAACAACGGCAGTGTTGTTTGTAAACGACGAAAGAAATGCCGTCGATAAACCCAGCTTTAACACGGAGCGCGTTAAACTGCCATTCGCCAAACTCTTTGCCAAGTATTGAATGAGCGTGGTTTTCTCAACCGCAATGGAGATTAAGATCAATAATACGAGGGTGATGAGCGATGGATTCGCATAATTCGTCAGCATATGTTCCAGTTCAATGAGACCAGTTACATACGCAGTGGTAATGGCACCAACGAACAACCACGCGGGATTAAGTCGAGTGCCAAATAGACACCCGACGAGTACCAACATAATGCCTGTTAAGATCCACTGCTCGAACATAAATTTCTTTTTCCTTTAAACAGGCATTATCTCAGGTTACAGCTTAGAAATATCAAGCGCTTGCCAATGTGGAAAGTGCTTACGTACGAGTGCGTTGAACTCTACTTCAAATTCACTGTACTGACTTGTTTTGGTTTCACTCGTTGAAAGTACATTTTCGACCATGCCGGCTCCAACGGTTAAGTTGGTTAGACGGTCAACGAGAATAAATGCCCCCATTTCACGGTTATTGCGATACAAATCAACCACGACTGATTCGGTCAATTCGAGCGTAACAATGGCGATTTCATTCAGTTGCAACTCAGTCGCTTCACCGTGCTCAAGTGTATTCACATCAATGGTGTTATCGATTTTGCGCACAATAGCTGCTGTTCGCTTGCTGGCTAACTTGAAGTTGTAGGTTTTACCTATTACTAGCGGGGCATCGTGCATCCAAACTAATTTTGCTTGGATTTGATTGCTTACTTGTGCCGCTGACTCTGCAGGCACAATAACATCACCACGACTAATATCAATTTCGTCGTTCAACGTGAGTGTCACCGCTTGTCCCGTTTCTACTTGCTCTAAATTACCATCGAACGTCACAATCTCTTTGATTGCTGAACGCTTGCCAGACGGCAATACTTTAACTGCTTGGCCTTGGCTTAATGACCCTGAAGTCAACGTGCCTTGGAAACCGCGAAAATCGAGGTTTGGACGGCTTACGTACTGAACAGGAAAACGCGCTTCAAAGTCGTTGTTCGCTTCAGCTGCCGGAGAGTCTTCTAACAATTCAAGCAGCGGCTTGTCGGTGTAATATGGTGTCTGCTCAGAACGAGAGACCACGTTGTCGCCTTTTAACGCTGATATTGGTACAAATTTGATATGCTTGACGTTTAGCTGAGCGGCAAACTTTAGGTAATCTGCTTTGATGCGCTCGTAGACCACTTCGTCAAAGCCCACAATATCCATCTTGTTGATTGCAACAACGAATTGTGTAATGCCTAACGAGTCGCAGATAAAGCTGTGACGCTTAGTTTGCACCTGCACACCGTAACGCGCATCAACAAGAATAATAGCAAGATCCGATGTGGATGCACCCGTGACCATGTTGCGCGTATACTGTTCGTGCCCTGGTGTATCCGCGATGATAAATTTACGCTTGGCTGTTGAAAAGTAACGATACGCAACGTCAATTGTGATCCCTTGCTCGCGCTCGGCTTGAAGGCCATCCACAAGCAATGCTAAATCGAGTTCTTCACCAGCATTACCCACTTTTTCATTGTCGCGATGCAAAGCCGCTAATTGGTCTTCATAAATTTGGTGACTGTCGTGGAGTAAACGACCAATCAAGGTAGATTTACCATCGTCAACGCTACCACAGGTCATTAAGCGTAATAGGCTCTTACTTTGTTGGCGCGATAAATAGGCGTCAATACCCAGTTCTTTAACTTCATTCGCAGTTGACATTAGAAGTAGCCCTCACGTTTTTTCTTTTCCATTGACCCAGCTGAATCATGGTCGATTACACGACCTTCACGTTCAGATGAAGTCGACAACAACATTTCCTCGATGATCCCCGTTAAGGTATCTGCTGTTGATTCAACAGCACCAGTTAACGGATAACAGCCGAGTGTACGGAAACGCACAGAGCGCATTTCTGGTACTTCCCCTTCTTCAAGCGGCATACGCTCGTCGTCGACCATAATTAGCGTACCATTGCGCTTAACAACGGGGCGCGGCTTTGATAAATAAAGAGGTACGATTTCAATGCCTTCTTGATAGATGTATTGCCATACATCCAACTCCGTCCAGTTCGACAATGGGAACACACGGATACTTTCACCAGGATTGATTTGGCTGTTGTAGTTGTTCCAAAGTTCAGGGCGCTGATTTTTCGGGTCCCAGCGGTGATGCTTATCACGGAATGAATACACACGTTCTTTTGCGCGAGATTTTTCTTCATCGCGACGTGCACCACCAAATGCCGCATCAAACCCGTATTTGTCGAGCGCTTGTTTTAAACCCTGCGTTTTCATGATGTCAGTGTGTTTAGCAGAACCGTGCACGAATGGACTAATCCCCATTGCCATGCCTTCAGGGTTCTTGTGTACGATAAGATCAAAACCATACTCTTTTGCTAAGCGGTCACGAAATTCGATCATTTCGCGGAATTTCCAATCCGTATCAACGTGCAGCAAAGGGAATGGGATTTTTCCAGGATAGAACGCTTTGCGTGCTAAGTGGAGCAATACCGAAGAGTCTTTACCAATCGAATACAACATGACTGGGTTTTCAAACTCTGCTGCGACTTCACGAATAATTCGAATACTTTCAGCTTCGAGTTGCTGAAGATGCGTTAAAGCCATTGTTCGTCGTCCTACTTCAAACTATAAAACTGTTATGCCACACGGAAGTCGGTTTGACCAACTTTCGTAATTGGTTGGGCAAAGCTTGAGACCTGCTCTGTCTTGCCAAACCACGCTAATTCTTGATGCAGTGCTGCAACTTCACCGATGATGAGTAAAGCTGGTGATTGCACTTGTTGCGCTTCAATTTCCGAAGCCATCTGTTCAAGTGTTGTTGTAAACACGCGTTGGTTTTTGCGTGTACCATTCTCGATAATCGCCACCGGGGTCGTAGCTACGCGACCATGTTCAATTAACTTAGCTTGAATGTCAGGTGATTTTACCACGCCCATATATACCGCTAAAGTTTGATTCGGTTTTGCGAGTGAAGCCCAATCAAGGTCATTGCCATTTTTTTTACAGTGACCAGTCACAAACTGAATCGCTTGTGCATGGTCTCGGTGGGTAAGGGGGATCCCAGCGTATGCGCTGCAACCCGCGGCTGCCGTAATGCCGGGCACAATTTGATATCGTACGTTATGCTTAGCAAGCTCTTGCACTTCTTCTCCACCACGGCCGTATATAAATGGGTCACCCCTTTGATACGGCAAACTTTGTTGCCTTGGCGAGCAAGGTCGACTAGTAATTTGTTCGTGTCTTCTTGTAAGACACTGTGATTGCCCATGCGTTTGCCAACACAGATTAGTTCGGCGTCTCGACGAACTAATTCCATTATCTCGTCTGAGACTAGATAGTCATAAACCACAACATCAGCTTGTTGCATTAACTGAAGCGCTTTTAACGTCAGCAATTCCGCATCACCAGGGCCTGCGCCTACGATATACACTTCACCCTCCGGTTTAGGCTCAGCTTCTAACATACATTTTAGGCGAGTTTCGGCGTCAGTTGTGTTTCCACTTTGAATGTCACTGACGACCGCTGAATCAAATACTTTTTCCCAAAACTGACGTCGGTCTGATAGTTGAGTAAAACGGCTTTTGACGGTGTTTCGAAAGCGACCAACTAACTCAGCTAACGGTCCAATATGTTGAGGAACCAAGGTTTCTAACTTTTCGCGTAAGCGGCGAGCGAGAACGGGCGCTGTGCCTGCACTCGAAATTGCAATAGTAATTGGGTTACGGTCGATAATGGATGGAAAAATAAAGCTACATTTTGGTTGGTCGTCGACCACATTAACAAAAATATTCAGTTCATCAGCGGCATTGAACACTTGCTGATTTACTATTTCATCATCGGTTGCTGCGATGACGAGCATCGCGCCATGAAGTTGTGATGCGTCGAACGTTGCTTGAATTAAAGTGATGTCGAACGATTCTTGCAAAGCGTAGACTGCTTTATCGAAGCTGGGCGCGACTAAAGTAAGGCGAGCATTCGCTTTCAATAACGCGCGAGCTTTTCGTACAGCAACTTCCCCACCCCCAATAATGACAACGGGTTTGTTATCTAATTTAGTGAATATCGGTAAGTACTGCACGATGATGTCCTCTTAACTTGACCGGCGGTCAGTTTGTAACGCGCAGGATATAATGACTGATACAGGCCAAAAAATAATAAAAACCAAGATTATATATCCAAAAGTTATAAGTGGAGGCGCTGCATGTTCGTTTCTCGACGATACAAGGACTTGCGTAAATCATAAAGGGAATTAGCTTAAAAACTGCGGCTTAGAGAGATTTGTTATGAGTTATTCGCAAAAATGACTTAAGACCTATTCACGGTGCTACTTACGTAGCAAACTGCACGCGAGAATATATTTTGAATGAAAATTGTACTGCAATGTCACAAAAGTTACGTCATTTTCCGGACATATGTCCTGTGGTTGTGAGGGAGAGATATTTTTTACTGGCGAAGTAACATTTAAAGTAGGACAAAGGCCATGGTCGAACAACGTGAAGTTGCACGTCAGGTGTTAAGTTTAATGGATTTGACGTCGCTAAATCATGATGATGATGCCAATAGCATTTCGCAATTGATTGGCAGTATTGATGCGAGTTTAGGGCTACCCGCGGCCATTTGCGTGTTTCCTGAATTTGTACAACAAGTTAAAACAACGCTCTCAGCGCTTGGGTGGACATCGATTAAGGTTGCTACGGTAACCAATTTTCCGAAAGGCGTAGAGCCGCTAGATAAAGTACTGCGAGAAACCAAGCAAGCCATAGAAGCCGGCGCAGATGAGATTGATTTGGTCATGCCGTACCAGCAATTCTTGCTCGAAGACGCTGATACACCTTGGCAATATATTAAGTCATCTAAACAACTTATTTCAGGTAAAGCCAAATTAAAGGTGATCATTGAAAGCGGAGAGCTCCGCAACTCAGCACTTATTGCAGAGGCAACGCGCCTAGCATTGCTTGCAGGAGCTGACTTTGTTAAAACCAGCACAGGGAAAGTGGCGATTAATGCTACCGAAGACGCGGCAAAAAGCATCCTGAGTGTACTTGGCAAAAGTACGAAAAGAGTTGGTTTCAAGGCATCTGGTGGTATTAAGACGCTTGAAGATGCGCGTCCGTACCTTATCCTTGCGCAAGAAACATTTGGTGTTGAAGGGGTCACTGCCGATACGGTACGATTTGGTGCATCGAGTTTGCTTCAAGATGTGTATGCTAAATTACGGTTGGAATTGTGAGCCCACTCAGAGAAAGTGAAAAAGAGAAAATTGCGCTAGAACATCAGGCCGCGAAACTATTTATGCGGCTTTACGAAAGTCAATTTAACATTCAAATCAGGCATATTTGGCATAACACTCCCGCTAAACCTGATGTGAGTTGCTACCTTGATGGTCAGCAGCTCGACCTTGAAATTGCGCACCTTTACTCCAGTGAATCCGAAGCGATGGCGGTGCTGGGACGGCCTTTGTCGCTCAATATGCAACGGGAATTGGCGTTCATGGCGCAAACACCTGACGACGAACATCTACCGACTGCTTTGTCGAGACTGCTGTCGCAAAAATACAAAAAGAAATATACCTCAGAACGCGTGTGGTTGGTGATCCGAAACGCCAGCTCATTGTGGCATCGCTCTGATCTTGAATTGGCGCTACTTCGTTTAACTACACCTAAAAATCAACCCTTCGAACAAATTTGGCTGGTGTGTGACTATTTTGGCAAAGAAGGGCTGTGTCGAATTGGTTAATTTTTTCGCTTCCCACAAAGACTGAAATTTAGCCTAAATCTAATTTTTATTCGGTATTAGGTAAGTTTCAGTATGAAAAATGTTCTTTTAGAAAGGGTGGGTTTTCAAACTACATTCTTATTTTTTTAATTAGTTATTGATTTAATTCGTGAAATTAGTAGTGTTGATGAAAATTAAAGAGTAAACCGTAGTTTCCAATTCCTTGCTGGTTAATTAGACGAGAATTACGATAACCTCGTGTTTTACTCTTGTTTTAAAAACAAGTGTCAGTATAATGAGCATCCACTTTGCAGGGGCGTAGTTCCAATTGGTAGAACAGCGGTCTCCAAAACCGATGGTTACGGGTTCGAGTCCTGTCGCCCCTGCCACTTTATTCCAGTCCAAGTCTAAAATGATGTTTGTTTTTTCTAAATAAGCGCTTATTTATAAATTTGGATTGAATGACTTACCTTGCTGTATGCAGGGTTGTTGTGTCTGTACTAAAGGTAAATAGAACTATGAGCACGAATGTAGAAACCCCGTCTAGCTCGATGGACACGGTAAAATGGTTAGTGGCAATTGCCTTGCTTTCTGGCGCAGTAGTTGGAAACTATATGTATTCTGAACTATCTGTACTAGTGCGTGCAATTGGCGTTGTAGTAGCAATTGGTGCTGCGTTAGGTGTTGCGTCTGCGACTGAAAAAGGTAAAGCCTTTATCGCGTTTGCAAAAGAAGCACGTATCGAAGTGCGCAAAGTGGTTTGGCCGACGCGTCAAGAAACAATGCACACAACGTTTATCGTGATGATTGCAACGGTTGTTATGGCGTTGATTCTTTGGGGATTAGACGGCATTTTATTCCGCATTGTTGGGTTTTTAACTGGAGTGGAGATCTGATCCCATGTCAGAAGAGAATAAAGAAAGAAAATTGCGTTGGTACGTAATTCAAGCGTTTTCTGGTTTCGAAAAACGTGTTGCTCAAACGATTATTGAGCACATTAAAATCGAGGGATTAGAAGAGTACTTCGGTGAGATTTTAGTTCCTACTGAAGAAGTGGTCGAAATGCGTGCAGGCCAAAAGCGCAAATCTGAGCGTAAATTCTTTCCAGGCTACGTGTTAGTTGAAATGGAAATGAACGATAAATCATGGCACTTAGTGAACAATACACCACGTGTTATGGGCTTTATTGGTGGTACGTCAGACAGACCTGCACCAATCAGCAAGAAAGAAGCTGATCGTATTCTTAACCGTCTTCAAGAGAACATTAACGCACCTAAGCCTGCTAAAATGTACGAGCCAGGTGAAGTGGTTCGTGTTATCGACGGTCCATTTGCTGACTTCAGCGGTGTGGTTGAAGAAGTCGATTACGAGAAGAGCCGTGTTAAGGTATCAGTACTTATTTTCGGTCGCTCAACACCAGTTGAACTTGAGTTTGGTCAAGTAGAACAAGATAAGTAATTTCTCGATTTGAGATGATTGCAAAAGGCCGCTGATTACATTATAATCAGCGGCCTTTTTACTGTTAGCGTTATACGCGACGGGTAAAAAGTTGTTTTTTAATGTAATGGGAAGCCGCTTGAGTACGCGTCCTCGCGCGCACGAGGCTAAGACCCACTAAATGAGGTATTATCATGGCTAAGAAAGTTGAAGCTATTATCAAGCTACAAGTTGCCGCTGGTATGGCTAACCCAAGTCCACCAGTAGGTCCTGCACTAGGTCAACGTGGTGTGAACATCATGGAATTCTGTAAAGCGTTCAACGCACGTACAGAAGCTATGGAAAAAGGCGCACCAGTTCCAGTTGTAATCGAAGTGTACGGTGACCGTTCATTTACATTCTCTATGAAGACTCCTCCAGCGTCTTACCTTCTTAAGAAGGCTGCTGGCATCAAGTCTGGTTCTAAGCGTCCAAACACTGAGAAAGTGGGTACAGTTACACGTGCTCAACTTGAAGAGATCGTAGCGACTAAACGTCCAGATCTAACAGCTGCTGATCTTGACGCAGCGGTACGCACGATCGCAGGTTCTGCACGTGCAATGGGCTTGAACGTAGAGGACTAATAGAATGGCTAAATTAACTAAGCGTATGCGCACAATCCGTGAAAAGGTTGATGCGACTAAAGATTACGAAATCAACGAAGCGGTAGCTCTTCTTAAAGAACTTGCGACTGCTAAATTCGTTGAGAGTGTTGACGTTGCTGTTAACCTTGGTATTGATGCTCGTAAATCTGACCAAAACGTTCGTGGTGCTACAGTTCTTCCTAACGGTACAGGCCGTGACGTACGCGTTGCAGTGTTCACTCAAGGTGCTAACGCTGACGCGGCGAAAGAAGCTGGTGCTGAATTCGTTGGTATGGAAGACCTTGCTGAACTAGTTAAGAAAGGCGAAATGAACTTCGACGTAGTTGTTGCTTCTCCAGATGCAATGCGCGTTGTTGGTCAACTAGGTCAAATCCTAGGCCCACGTGGTCTAATGCCAAACCCTAAAACTGGTACTGTAACGCCTAACGTTGCAGAAGCAGTTAAAAATGCGAAGGCAGGTCAGGTTCGTTACCGTAACGATAAGAATGGTATCATCCATACTACTATCGGTAAGGTTGACTTCACTGCTGAGCAACTTCAACAAAACCTTGAGTCACTAATCGTTGCGCTTAAGAAGGCTAAGCCTGCTCAAGCAAAAGGTACTTACGTTAAGAAAGTAACTATCTCTACAACGATGGGTGCTGGTGTTTCTGTTGACCAAAACTCTCTAAACGCTCAAGTATAATTTGAGTGTTTACATGGCGCGAAATTTGAACTATAATTTTGCGCCATTTTGTTGAGAAAGTAATTTCCAACAAAGACCAAATTCGGGTTGAAGCGCATAATGTCGGAAGCTAGTATATAGTGATTCGATACATTGCGTTTCCGTCCAAGACCGTAGGAGGCTTTGCCTTAATCTTTATCCTACGTAGACGGTGTGAATCCCAGCTAGATTTCCTAATCTTCTGGTTCTCGCCGTAAAAAGCACTCTGCTTCGGTAGAGTAAAGTAGAACTGGGAAGTATTTCCCTATAAACCAGGAGTAACACCCATGGCTTTAAATCTTCAAGACAAAAAAGCAATTGTTGCTGAAGTCAACGAAGCTGCCACTGGTGCTCTTTCTGCAGTTGTTGCAGATTCTCGTGGTGTGACAGTTGATGCTATCACTGCACTTCGTAAAGAAGCACGTGAAGCGGGTGTATGGATGAAAGTTGTCCGTAATACACTTGCTCGCCGCGCAGTTGAAGGTACTAACTTCGAATGTCTTAACGATGCACTTGTTGGCCCAAGCCTAATTGCGTTTTCTAATGAGCACCCAGGTGCTGCAGCGCGTCTTTTCACAGACTTCGCTAAGAAAAACAAAGCGTTTGAGCTTAAAACAGCTGCGTTTGAAGGCAACATCGTTGACGTAAGCATCCTAGCGAAGCTTCCAACATACGACGAAGCGATTGCACGCCTAATGAGCACTATGAAAGAAGCTGCGGCTGGTAAATTGTGTAAAACAATTGAAGCTGTACGCGTACAAAAAGCTGAGCAAGCTGCTTAATTTTAAGCCTTCACTCACTTTTTAGAATCAAATTTTAGAACCTATGGGTTCATAATTAATTAGGAAATGAAAATGTCTGTAACTAAAGACCAAATCCTTGACGCTATTGCAGCAATGTCTGTAATGGAAGTTGTTGAACTAGTTGAAGCAATGGAAGAGAAATTCGGCGTAACTGCAGCTGCTGCTGTTGTTGCTGCTGGTCCAGTTGAAGCTGCTGAAGAAAAGACAGAGTTTGACGTAGTTCTTACTGCTGCTGGCGCTAACAAAGTTGCTGCTATCAAAGCAGTACGTGGCGCAACTGGTCTTGGCCTTAAAGAAGCTAAAGAGCTTGTTGAGTCAGCTCCAGCTGTACTTAAAGAAGGCATCTCTAAGCCAGAAGCTGAAGCGCTTAAGAAAGAACTTGAAGAAGCAGGTGCTTCTGTTGAGATCAAGTAATCTAGCGGTAGCTAGGTTCGCTGCCTGAGAAATCAGGCATGGGCTGGTGATTCTTTAATCACCGGCCTTTTTGCGCTATAGCGCGACGCATTTCAAAAATGTGGTCAAAACGCTAAATTTCACTATTATTTTCAACTGGTTAGGCTCTTTTGTCTCAGGGGAAATAGCAGTGGCATTTAGAACAACACTCTAAATGTTGTATTCATGGCTTAGATGCCTGTTATGTCTGTTCTACCCGAACAGGTTGGGTCAAAGATCAGCAAGCTGAGGAACCCCATGGCTTACTCTTATCTTGAAAAGAAACGTATCCGTAAGGATTTTGGCAAACGTCCACAAGTTTTGGACATACCGTTCTTGCTGTCAATGCAGTTGGAATCGTATAAAAAATTCTTAGCAGCGGACCCTGATGGTGATCACGGATTGGAAGCAGCTTTCCGTTCAGTGTTCCCTATCAAGAGCTACTCAGGTAATGCTGAGCTCCAGTACGTAAGTTATCGTATTGGCGAGCCGGTGTTCGATGTGAAAGAATGTCAAATTCGCGGTGTTACATACGCAGCGCCATTGCGTGTAAAGTTGCGTCTAGTCCTTATGGACAAAGAAGCACCAGGCACAGTGAAAGACATTAAAGAACAAGAAGTGTATATGGGCGAAATTCCGCTCATGACCGACACTGGTACTTTCGTTATCAACGGAACGGAGCGTGTAATCGTTTCTCAGTTGCACCGTAGCCCTGGTGTGTTCTTCGATAACGACCGTGGTAAATCGCACTCGTCAGGCAAAGTTCTGTATAACGCGCGCGTAATTCCTTACCGTGGTTCATGGTTAGACTTCGAATTCGACGTAAAAGATAACCTTTACGTTCGTATCGACCGTCGCCGTAAATTACCAGCTTCTATCATTCTTCGTGCTCTTGAGTTCACTACTGAAGAAGTACTAGCGCTATTCTTCGAAACAACAACGTTCGAAGTTCAAGGCGGTAAGGTAATGATGGAACTTGTTCCATCACGTTTACGTGGTGAAACAGCTGTTTTTGATATTAAAGATCCGTCAGGTGAAGTGCTTGTAGAAGCAGGTCGCCGTATTACGGCTCGTCATATCAAGAACATCGAAAAGTTAGGTATTTCACAGTTAGAAGTTCCTCACGAATATGTTATTGGCCGTGTGCTTGCGAAAAACTACGTTGACGAGTCAACGGGTGAAATCATCGCTGAAGCAAACGCTGAGCTGTCACTAGAATTGTTAGCTGAGCTTGTAAAAGCGGGCTACACGCAAATCGCTACGTTGTACATCAACGAAGTAGACAGCGGTCCATACATGTCGGAAACGCTACGTATTGACTCAACAAACAATCGTTTAGAAGCACTTGTGGAAATTTACCGCATGATGCGCCCTGGCGAGCCACCAACGAAAGAAGCAGCAGAAGCGTTGTTTGACAACCTATTCTTCTCTGAAGAGCGCTACGATCTTTCAACGGTTGGTCGTATGAAGTTCAATAGCCGTGTAGGTTATGACACAGACGAAGGTCTAGGCACACTAAGCAAAGAAGATATCGTTTCTGTGATGAAGGTACTTATCGACATCCGTAACGGTAAAGGCGAAGTTGACGACATCGACCACTTAGGTAACCGTCGTATTCGTTCTGTTGGTGAAATGGCAGAAAACCAATTCCGCGTAGGTTTAGTACGTGTTGAACGTGCTGTACGCGAGCGTTTAAGCCTTGGCGATCTTGATGCAGTTATGCCACAAGATTTGATCAATGCGAAGCCTATTTCAGCGGCAGTTAAAGAATTCTTTGGTTCTTCTCAATTGTCACAGTTCATGGATCAAAACAACCCGCTTTCAGAAGTAACGCACAAGCGTCGTATTTCTGCATTAGGCCCGGGTGGTTTGACACGTGAGCGTGCAGGCTTCGAAGTACGTGACGTTCACGTAACGCACTACGGACGTGTATGTCCAATCGAAACGCCTGAAGGTCCAAACATCGGTCTGATCAACTCACTTTCAACGTACGCACGTACAAACGATTATGGTTTCCTAGAGACACCATACCGTAAAGTTGTTAATGGTGTTGTGAGTGACGAAGTTGATTATTTATCAGCTATCGAAGAAGGCCAATACGTTATCGCTCAGGCTAACACCACGCTGAACGACAACAATGAATTTACTGATGAGCTTATCCCATGTCGTTTCAAAGGCGAATCGACGTTTATGGGTCAAGCAGACATCCAGTATATGGACGTATCTCCACAGCAGGTTATCTCTGTGGCTGCGGCACTTATCCCATTCCTAGAACACGATGACGCTAACCGTGCATTGATGGGATCGAACATGCAACGTCAAGCTGTACCGACGCTACGCGCTGATAAGCCGTTAGTTGGTACTGGTATCGAGTTAACGCTTGCGAAAGACTCGGGTGTAACGATTGTTGCAAAACGTGGCGGTGTAGTGAAATACGCTGATGCGAGCCGTATCGTAATCAACGTAAATGACGATGAGCGCGTTCCAGGTGAAGCGGGTATCGACATCTACAACTTGACTAAGTACACACGTTCTAACCAAAACACGTGTATCAACCAAAAACCAACTGTGATGGTTGGTGAGCCGGTTGTACGTGGTGACGTACTTGCTGATGGTCCTTCAACAGACCTAGGTGACTTAGCACTTGGTCAAAACTTACGCGTGGCGTTCATGCCGTGGAATGGTTACAACTTCGAAGACTCGATTTTATTATCTGAGCGCGTAGTTGACCAAGATCGTCTAACGACTATCCACATTCAAGAACTACAGTGTATCGCTCGTGACACGAAGTTAGGCCCAGAAGAAATTACTGCGGATATTCCTAACGTCGGTGAATCTGCACTAAGCAAGCTTGACGAATCAGGCGTTGTTTACATCGGTGCGGAAGTAAAAGGCGGCGATATTCTTGTTGGTAAAGTGACACCTAAAGGTGAAACGCAACTTACTCCAGAAGAAAAGCTACTACGAGCTATCTTCGGTGAGAAAGCATCTGACGTTAAAGACAGCTCGCTACGTGTGCCAAACTCAGTTTCTGGTACCGTAATCGACGTTCAAGTATTTACCCGTGACGGCGTAGAGAAAGACAAGCGTGCGCTTGAAGTTGAAGAGATGCAGTTGCGTGAAGCGAAGAAGGACTTCAACGAAGAATTCCGTATTCTTGAAGGCGGTATCCTTGCACGTGCTCGTTCGCTACTTGTAGCAGCTGGCGTGAGTGAAGAGAAGCTTGAAGGCTTGAATGCTGAAAAACTACTAACGCAAAGCCTTGCGGATGAAGAAAAGCAAGCTGAGCTTGAGCAACTTGCTGCACAGTACGATGAAGTTAAAGCTGAGTACGACAAGAAGTTTGAAGACAAACGCCGTAAGATCACACAAGGTGATGATCTAGCACCTGGCGTATTGAAGATTGTGAAAGTTTACCTAGCGGTCAAACGTCGCATTCAACCAGGTGATAAAATGGCGGGTCGTCACGGTAACAAAGGTGTTATCTCAAACATCGTACCAATCGAAGACATGCCATACGACGAAAAAGGTCGTCCGGTAGACATCGTATTGAACCCGCTGGGCGTACCATCTCGTATGAACATCGGTCAGATCTTAGAAACGCACATGGGTCTTGCGGCACGTGGTATCGGTGAGCGTATCGAAGACATGATCAAAGAACAGGCAAAACTTGCTGAAATTCGTGACTTCTTGAAGAAAGTATACGAATTAGGTGACTGCCGTCAGAAAGTGGACATTGACACATTCTCTGACGAAGAAGTTCGCCGTTTGGCTGAGCACCTCAAAGGTGGTCTACCAATCGCAACGCCTGCGTTCGATGGTGCGAAAGAATCTGAAATTAAAGAACTTCTAGAACTTGGTGGCTACCCATCAAGCGGCCA
This sequence comes from Pseudoalteromonas xiamenensis, assembly GCF_030994125.1. Classification (NCBI taxonomy): domain Bacteria; kingdom Pseudomonadati; phylum Pseudomonadota; class Gammaproteobacteria; order Alteromonadales; family Pseudoalteromonadaceae; genus Pseudoalteromonas; species Pseudoalteromonas xiamenensis. The sequence continues at coordinate 2,510,155 of NZ_CP099917.1, forward strand.
AATCACGCTATTTGATGGTCGCACAGGTGATTCGTTTGAGCGTCCTGTAACAGTAGGTTACATGTACATGCTGAAACTTAACCACTTGGTTGATGACAAGATGCATGCGCGTTCTACTGGTTCTTACAGCCTAGTTACTCAACAGCCGTTGGGTGGTAAGGCTCAGTTCGGTGGTCAGCGTTTCGGTGAGATGGAAGTATGGGCACTTGAAGCATACGGTGCTGCTTACACGCTACAAGAAATGTTGACAGTGAAGTCGGATGACGTGAACGGTCGTACGAAGATGTATAAGAACATCGTCGATGGCAACCATAAGATGGAGCCAGGTATGCCGGAATCGTTCAACGTATTGTTGAAAGAAATCCGCTCACTCGGTATTAACATCGAGTTAGAAGAACTTTAATCCGAAACGCTTCGGCGTTTCCCGGACTGCAAGAATGAAGGGGCAAGCAGCGCTTGCCCTCAAGATTAACCTCCGACAGGAGAGCTAAGGTGAAAGACTTACTTAAGTTTCTGAAGCAACAAAACAAGACCGAAGAGTTTGATGCGATTCGCATTGGTCTTGCTTCACCTGATATGGTGCGTTCATGGTCGTATGGTGAAGTTAAGAAGCCAGAAACGATCAACTACCGTACTTTCAAGCCTGAGCGTGATGGCTTATTCTGTGCCCGTATTTTCGGCCCAGTGAAAGACTATGAGTGTTTGTGTGGTAAATACAAACGCTTGAAACACCGTGGTGTTATCTGTGAAAAGTGTGGTGTTGAAGTTACATTGACTAAAGTGCGTCGTGACCGTATGGGTCACATCGAATTGGCAAGCCCAGTTGCGCACATTTGGTTCTTAAAATCACTTCCGTCTCGTATCGGCTTGATGCTTGATATGACGTTGCGTGATATCGAACGTATTCTTTACTTTGAATCATTCGTAGTAACAGAGCCTGGTATGACGACGCTAGAGCGTGGTCAGCTGTTAACAGAAGAAGAATACCTAGACTCTCTAGAAGAGCATGGTGATGATTTTGAAGCGAAAATGGGTGCAGAAGCGATTCTAGACCTACTTCGTGAGCTTGATCTTGCACAGCTGATTGCTGAAATGCGTGAAGAGTTACCAACCGTTAACTCTGAAACCAAGCGTAAGAAAATCACTAAGCGTCTTAAGTTAATGGAATCATTCCACCAATCAGGTAACAACCCTGAGTGGATGATCATGACTGTATTACCAGTACTTCCACCAGATCTACGTCCACTAGTACCACTAGATGGCGGTCGTTTTGCGACTTCAGATCTGAATGACTTGTACCGTCGTGTAATCAACCGTAACAACCGTTTGAAGCGTCTATTAGACCTAGCTGCGCCAGATATCATCGTGCGTAACGAAAAGCGTATGTTACAAGAAGCGGTTGATGCGCTATTAGATAACGGTCGTCGCGGTCGTGCGATCACAGGTTCGAACAAGCGTCCACTTAAGTCGCTTGCAGACATGATCAAAGGTAAGCAAGGTCGTTTCCGTCAAAACTTACTTGGTAAGCGTGTTGACTACTCAGGCCGTTCTGTAATCACAGTTGGTCCATATCTGCGTCTTCACCAGTGTGGTCTTCCTAAGAAGATGGCACTTGAGCTATTTAAGCCATTCATCTACGGCAAGCTAGAGCGCCGTGGTATGGCAACAACCATCAAAGCTGCGAAGAAGATGGTTGAGCGTGAAGTTCCAGAGGTTTGGGACGTATTAGATGAAGTGATCCGTGAGCATCCAGTTCTTCTGAACCGTGCACCAACACTTCACCGTTTGGGTATCCAAGCGTTCGAACCTGTGCTAATCGAAGGTAAAGCGATCCAACTACACCCATTGGTGTGTGCGGCATACAACGCTGACTTCGACGGTGACCAAATGGCGGTACACGTACCGTTAACACTAGAAGCGCAATTAGAAGCTCGTGCTCTAATGATGTCGACAAACAACATCCTATCTCCAGCGAACGGTGAGCCAATTATCGTTCCGTCACAGGACGTTGTATTAGGTCTTTACTACATGACGCGTGATCGCATTAATGCGAAAGGCGAAGGTCTAGTATTTAAAGATCCAAAAGAAGCAGAAAAAGCATACCGTACAGGTCAAGCTGAGCTACACGCACGTGTTAAAGTTCGTATTTCTGAAGTACACATTGCTGCAGAAACACGCATCGAAACACCGGTCACTGCGGTTGTTGAAACAACAGTAGGTCGTGCGATTCTTTCGTCAATCCTTCCTAAAGGTTTGCCGTTCGAGCTTATCAACCGTGCACTAGGCAAAAAACAAATTTCTGGTCTACTAAACGAGTGTTACCGTCGCTTAGGTCTTAAAGACACAGTCGTGTTTGCTGACCAAGTTATGTACACAGGTTTCCATTACGCGATGAAGTCGGGTGTCTCTATCGGTATTAACGATATGGTTATCCCACCAACGAAAGCGTCTATCATTGAAGCTGCAGAAGCGGAAGTGGCGGAAATCAACCAACAGTTCCAATCAGGTTTGGTTACTGCGGGTGAAAAGTACAACAAAGTTATCGACATTTGGTCACGTGTTAACGAAAACTTATCACGTGAAATGATGGCTAACTTGTCAAAAGATACGGTAATCAACGCGAAAGGCGAAGAAGAAGAGCAAGCATCATTTAACTCAGTGTTTATGATGGCCGACTCAGGTGCTCGTGGTAGCGCGGCTCAGATTCGTCAGCTAGCAGGTATGCGTGGTCTAATGGCACGTCCGGATGGCTCAATCATCGAGACGCCAATCACAGCTAACTTCCGTGAAGGCCTGAACGTACTACAGTACTTCATCTCGACGCACGGTGCGCGTAAAGGTCTTGCCGATACGGCACTTAAGACAGCGAACTCGGGTTACCTAACGCGTCGTCTAGTAGACGTAGCACAAGACTTGGTAATCAATGAGACTGACTGTGGTACAACGAATGGTCTAATGATGAAGCCGCTTATTGAAGGTGGTGACGTTGTTGAGCCTTTACGTGAGCGTGTACTAGGTCGTGTTGTGGCTGAAGATGTAATGATCCCAGGCACGCAAGACGTACTTGTTGCACGTAACGTAATGCTAGACGAAAAACTGTGTGACCTTTTAGAAGAGCATTCAGTAGACGAAGTAGTTGTACGTTCTGTTATCACGTGTGAAAACGATTTTGGTGTGTGTGCACACTGTTACGGTCGTGACCTTGCTCGTGGCCACCTGATTAATGCGGGTGAAGCAGTTGGTGTTATCGCAGCTCAATCAATCGGTGAGCCGGGTACACAGCTTACGATGCGTACATTCCACATCGGTGGTGCGGCATCAAGAGCATCTGCAGAGAACAGTGTACAAGTTAAGAACAATGGTAACTTGAAGCTTCACAATGCGAAATTCGTATTGAATGCGGATGGCAAGATTGTTATTACATCACGTTCAACCGAAATCGCTGTAATTGATGACCAAGGTCGTGAGAAAGAGCGTTATAAAGTCCCTTACGGTGCGGTATTGTCAGTTAAAGACGGTGCGCAAGTTAAAGGTAATGACGTGGTAGCAACGTGGGATCCACATAGCCACCCAATCATCCTTGAACATGAATCGAAAGTCACGTTTAGCGATATCGACGATTCGAACACTGAAGCACAAACGGATGACCTAACAGGTCTAACGCGTGTGGTAGTTAAGGACCTTGCGAAAGTAAACGCGAAGGAGCCTAAGCTAATCATCGAGAACGATGTACGTGGTTTACAAGAAATCCGTCTTCCGTCATTTACGACGATCGAGATTTCTGATGGTGCAACAGCACTTCCAGGTCAAGTTCTAGCGCGTATCCCGCAGGAAGGTTCGAAAACTCGCGACATCACGGGTGGTCTACCTCGAGTTGCTGACCTCTTCGAAGCGCGTAAACCAAAAGATCCAGCTATCCTTGCTGAAGTTACAGGTACTGTAAGCTTCGGTAAAGAGACGAAGGGTAAGAAACGTTTGGTTATCACGCCTGCAGAAGGTGAAGCATACGAAGAGATGATTCCTAAGTGGCGTCAATTGAACGTATTCGAAGGTGAAACGGTAGCGCGTGGTGAAGTGATCGCAGACGGTCCAGAATCTCCACATGACATCCTACGTCTTCGTGGTGTGACTGACGTATCTAACTACATCGTAAACGAAGTACAAGAAGTATACCGTTTACAGGGTGTAAAGATTAACGATAAGCACATCGAGACTATCATTCGTCAAATGCTACGTAAGTGTTTGATTCTAGATGGTGGTGATTCAATGTTCCTTGCGGGCGAGCAAGTAGAAGTTGCACGCGTAAACATCGCTAACCGTGAACTTGAAGCACAAGGCAAGATCCCTGCTAAGTTTGAAATCCAGCTAATGGGTATCACGAAGGCATCACTTGCGACTGAATCGTTTATCTCTGCAGCGTCGTTCCAAGAAACAACGCGTGTTCTAACGGAAGCAGCGGTAAATGGTAAGAAAGACGAACTACGTGGTCTGAAAGAAAACGTAATCGTTGGTCGTTTGATCCCAGCAGGTACTGGTTTTGCTTATCACCAAGAGCGTATCAACCGTCGCAAAGAGGCTGAAGAGCCTGTTGAGCAAACGGTAAGTGCGGAAGAAGCGACTCAGGCGCTGACAGATGCACTAAACGCTGACCTTCTAGGTAGTGGTGACGAATAAGGAATAAGGCACTTGCCTTATCCTAAAAAAGCCGTGGTTTAGCCACGGCTTTTTGTTGTAAGGCCTTCCATTTTAAGTGAGAGGCCTTAATTAACAGATTTTAATGCGGTTTTCTTGTCATCAGATTGTCTTTTATTTGTTCTAAACTCCCGCTTCGCGCGTCATCTATATGGATATCGGAACTCTGAAGGATACTTTTGGTTGACAGGTTAAACTTTGGTCATTAAAATTCGGCCACCCATTTATTCGGTAAAAAAATTAATCTGAGTAAATAGGGTACGATTTCTAAATTTTTCAGTAGTAATTATTAAATCAGGAGCTATTTAATGGCAACGATTAACCAGCTAGTGCGTAAGCCACGTCGTAGCAAGGTTACTAAGAGCAACTCAGCTGCTCTTAAAGCTTGTCCACAAAAGCGTGGTGTATGTACTCGTGTATATACAACAACACCTAAGAAGCCAAACTCTGCACTACGTAAAGTAGCGCGTGTTCGTTTAACGAACGGCTTTGAAGTAACTTCATACATCGGTGGTGAAGGTCACAACTTACAAGAACACAGTGTTATTCTAATCCGTGGTGGTCGTGTTAAAGACTTACCAGGTGTGCGTTTCCACACTGTACGCGGTGCGCTTGACTGTGCTGGCGTTAGCAAGCGTATGCAAGCTCGTTCTAAGTACGGTGCTAAACGTCCTAAGGGCTAATGGTACTCCGTTAGTAAGGCCAAGCACTTAAACATTTGTAGTAAAAATTTGTTTTGGGAATTCGTGTAGAGCACGAACCTGAAGATACCGGAGATATAAAATGCCAAGAAGACGCGTAATAGGTCAACGTAAAATTCTTCCAGATCCGAAGTTCGGATCAGAACTTCTTGCTAAATTCGTTAACGTAGTAATGTTAGACGGCAAGAAATCTACTGCTGAAAAAATCGTATACGGTGCGTTAGACGTGGCTGCTGAGAAATCAGGCAAGTCGCACCTAGAAATCTTTGAATCGGCACTTGATAACGTTCGCCCACAGGTAGAGGTTAAATCTCGCCGTGTTGGTGGTTCAACATACCAAGTACCAGTTGAAGTTCGTCCAGTGCGTCGTAACGCGCTTGGCATGCGTTGGTTAGTTGAAGCTGCTCGTAAGCGTAGCGAAAAATCAATGGGCCTACGTCTTGCTCAAGAAATGCTAGATGCAGCTGACAACAAAGGCACTGCGGTTAAGAAGCGTGAAGACGTTCACCGTATGGCTGAAGCGAACAAAGCATTCGCTCACTACCGTTGGTAATCTGCCCAGAACCTTTAAGAGGATACTATGGCACGTACAACTCCTATTGAGCGCTACCGTAACATCGGTATTTGTGCTCACGTAGATGCAGGCAAAACCACTACAACAGAACGTGTTCTGTTTTACACTGGTCTTTCTCACAAGATTGGCGAAGTGCATGATGGTGCTGCAACTATGGACTGGATGGAGCAGGAGCAAGAGCGTGGTATTACTATCACGTCTGCTGCGACAACGTGTTTCTGGAAAGGTATGGATGCTCAGTTCGCTGAGCATCGCATCAACATCATCGATACTCCCGGACACGTAGACTTCACTATCGAAGTAGAACGCTCTTTGCGTGTACTAGATGGTGCTGTTGTTGTGCTATGTGCTTCATCAGGTGTACAGCCACAAACTGAAACGGTTTGGCGTCAAGCTAACAAGTATGAAGTACCACGTATGATTTTCGTCAATAAGATGGATCGTACAGGTGCGGATTTCCTTTCAGTTGTGGGTCAGGTTAAAAAGCGCCTTGGTGCTAACCCTGTGCCAATTCAGTTACCGATTGGTGCTGAAGATGAATTTAAAGGTGTGATCGACCTCGTTAAGATGAAAGCCATCAACTGGAATGAAGAAGACCAGGGGATGACATTCACTTATGAAGCGATCCCAGCAGAACTTCAAGATTTAGCGGATGAATGGCGTGCCAACTTAGTTGAAAGCGCTGCAGAAGCATCTGAAGAACTGATGGACAAATATTTAGAAGAAGGTGAGTTAAGCGAAGCAGAAATCAAAGCCGCTATCCGCCAACGTACGCTTGCGAACGAAATTGTTCCAATGACCGTTGGTAGTGCTTTCAAGAATAAAGGTGTTCAAGCTGTACTTGATGCAGTGGTTGAATATCTTCCTTCACCGACGGAAGTTAAGGCTATCGACGGTGTACTTGAAGACGGTTCTGAAGCAACGCGCCCAGCAAGTGATGATGCGCCTTTTTCGGCGTTGGCATTTAAAATTGCCACTGACCCATTTGTTGGTTCACTGACGTTCTTCCGTGTTTACTCTGGTACTGTTAAACAGGGTGACGCAGTTTATAATCCAGTTAAGTACAAAAAAGAACGTTTTGGTCGTATCGTGCAAATGCACGCTAACCATCGCGACGAAATTAAAGAAGTGCATGCAGGTGATATCGCCGCTGCGATCGGTTTGAAAGACGTGACTACAGGTGACACTTTGTGTAGCCAAGAGTCCGTTATCACGCTTGAGCGCATGGAATTCCCTGATCCTGTTATTTCTGTTGCGGTTGAACCAAAAACGATTGCTGACCAAGAGAAAATGGGTATCGCGTTAGGTAAACTAGCTGCTGAAGATCCATCTTTCCGTGTAGAAACTGATCCAGAAACTGGTCAAACGATCATTTCAGGGATGGGTGAGCTACACTTAGAAATTATCGTCGATCGCATGAAACGTGAATTTAACGTGGCATGTAACGTAGGTAAGCCTCAGGTTGCGTACCGCGAAACTATCCGTAAGTCTGTAGAGGCTGAAGGTAAGTTCGTTCGCCAATCTGGTGGTAAAGGTCAGTATGGTCATGTTTGGCTTAAACTGGAGCCGATGGACGTTTCGGATATCGAAGCACCAATCTACGAGTTTGAAAATGCTATTGTAGGTGGTACGGTTCCGAAAGAGTACATCCCTGCAGTTGATAAAGGCATTCAAGAAGCGATGCGTCAAGGTGTTCTTGCCGGTTATCCTTTATTGGGTGTTAAAGCAACGTTGTTTGATGGCTCGTTCCATGATGTGGACTCGAGTGAAATGGCGTTTAAGATTGCAGGCGCAATAGGCTTTAAGAAAGGGGCGCTTGATGCCGACCCTGTTATTCTTGAACCTATTATGAAAGTTGAAGTCATTACCCCTGAAGCAAACATGGGTGATGTAGTCGGCGATTTAAATCGTCGCCGCGGTATAATTGAGGGCATGGAAGACTCGTTTGGTGGTATGAAGCAAGTTAATGCACAAGTTCCACTTTCTGAAATGTTCGGTTATGCTACGGATCTTCGCTCTGCAACACAAGGTCGCGCGTCGTACTCAATGGAATTTTCTAAGTACGCTGAGGCCGCTAAACATGTTGCGGATACAATTATTGCAGCTCGCGCTGTGAAGTAATTTTAGTTCGGTCCGGTCGTAGGATCGGACTTTAATTTCTTTTATAGGAATTTTTAAAATGGCAAAAGAAAAGTTTGAACGTTCGAAACCGCACGTAAACGTAGGTACAATCGGCCACGTTGACCACGGTAAAACAACTCTAACTGCAGCAATCTCTACTGTTCTAGCAAAAACTTACGGTGGTCAGGCGAAAGACTTCGCGTCAATCGACAACGCACCAGAAGAGCGTGAGCGTGGTATCACAATCAATACTTCACACGTAGAATACGACACACCAGCGCGCCACTATGCGCACGTTGACTGTCCAGGACACGCTGACTACGTTAAGAACATGATCACTGGTGCTGCACAGATGGACGGCGCTATCCTAGTAGTAGCTGCGACTGACGGCCCAATGCCACAAACGCGTGAGCACATCCTACTTTCTCGTCAAGTTGGTGTACCATACATCATCGTATTCATGAACAAATGTGACATGGTTGACGACGAAGAGCTTCTAGAGCTAGTAGAGATGGAAGTTCGTGAGCTTCTTTCTGAGTACGATTTCCCAGGTGATGACCTTCCACTAATCAAAGGTTCAGCACTTCAAGCACTTCAAGGCGATGCTGCTTGGGAAGCGAAAATCATTGAGCTTGCAGAAGCACTTGATTCATACATCCCAGAGCCAGAGCGTGCAATCGATAAGCCATTCATCATGCCTATCGAAGACGTATTCTCAATCCAAGGTCGTGGTACAGTAGTAACAGGCCGTGTTGAAGCTGGTATCATCCGCATCAACGAAGAAGTTGAAATCGTAGGTATCAAAGATACAACGAAGACAACTTGTACAGGTGTTGAGATGTTCCGTAAGCTTCTAGACGAAGGTCGTGCGGGTGAGAACGTTGGTGCACTTCTACGTGGTACTAAGCGTGACGAGGTTGAGCGTGGTCAAGTACTATGTAAGCCTGGTTCAATCAAGCCACACACGAAATTCACTTCAGAAGTATACGTACTTTCGAAAGAAGAAGGTGGTCGTCATACTCCATTCTTCAAAGGCTACCGTCCACAGTTCTACTTCCGTACAACTGACGTAACTGGTAACATCGAGCTACCAGAAGGCGTAGAAATGGTAATGCCTGGTGACAACATCAAGATGACTGTTGAGCTAATCTGCCCAATCGCGATGGACGAAGGTCTACGTTTCGCGATCCGTGAAGGTGGCCGTACAGTAGGTGCTGGTGTTGTAGCTACAATCATCGAGTAATAGATTAGTCATAATCTAACTTGGTAGAAAAAGGTCGCTTAGGCGACCTTTTTTGTTATTCAGTATTTCATCGTTATTGCGCTTCCACTGAAGTCTGTCTTCCGCCACTTCAATTTGTAACAGTATAATGTTGTCTATATTAAGCTGTGTTGTTTACTGTAAAACAACTTAGAACTTTACCGGCCAAACTCCACTGACTACCTTAATTCTAAGTCTATTTTTACTATATAGTACGAAAACTGATTCGATAGATGATCATTACCCTTATTCATGTGAACGCAGTAATTGAGAAAGCTTGGTTCATTAGAGGAAATTTTGATTGTTATTTAAGCGCCAGATAAAAGGTTTAGTACGTTAATTAATCATTTTGAGTGTTTTAGCTCATTTTTCCCTCGAACGATCCATTTTTATAAGTTTTTTCAAAAAAACGCTTGATCCTTTTTTGGAACGCCCTATAATGCGACCCCACTGAGACGGACAACGGCGCTGCAAAGCAACGTACGAAGTTGAAGTTG
>NZ_CP099917.1:2522500-2557500 GCF_030994125.1 Pseudoalteromonas xiamenensis
AGTAGGACGGGGCACGTGAAACCTTGTCTGAATATGGGGGGACCATCCTCCAAGGCTAAATACTCCCAACTGACCGATAGTGAACCAGTACCGTGAGGGAAAGGCGAAAAGAACCCCTGTAAGGGGAGTGAAATAGAACCTGAAACCGTGTACGTACAAGCAGTAGGAGCACCTTCGTGGTGTGACTGCGTACCTTTTGTATAATGGGTCAGCGACTTATATTCTGTAGCGAGGTTAACCGAATAGGGTAGCCGTAGCGAAAGCGAGTCTTAACTGGGCGCTTAGTTGCAGGGTATAGACCCGAAACCCGGTGATCTATCCATGAGCAGGTTGAAGGTCAGGTAACACTGACTGGAGGACCGAACCCACTCCCGTTGAAAAGGTAGGGGATGACTTGTGGATTGGAGTGAAAGGCTAATCAAACCGGGAGATAGCTGGTTCTCCCCGAAATCTATTTAGGTAGAGCCTCGGACGAATACTACTGGGGGTAGAGCACTGTTAAGGCTAGGGGGTCATCCCGACTTACCAACCCTTTGCAAACTCCGAATACCAGTAAGTAATATCCGGGAGACACACGGCGGGTGCTAACGTCCGTCGTGAAGAGGGAAACAACCCAGACCGCCAGCTAAGGTCCCAAAGTGTATGTTAAGTGGGAAACGATGTGGGAAGGCTAAAACAGCTAGGAGGTTGGCTTAGAAGCAGCCACCCTTTAAAGAAAGCGTAATAGCTCACTAGTCGAGTCGGCCTGCGCGGAAGATGTAACGGGGCTAAACATACCACCGAAGCTGCGGCTGCAGATTTTATCTGCGGGGTAGGGGAGCGTTCTGTAAGCCGTTGAAGGTGTACCGGGAGGTATGCTGGAGGTATCAGAAGTGCGAATGCTGACATAAGTAACGATAATGCGGGTGAAAAACCCGCACGCCGGAAGACCAAGGGTTCCTATCCCATGTTAATCAGGGTAGGGTGAGTCGACCCCTAAGGCGAGGCTGAAGAGCGTAGTCGATGGGAAACGGGTTAATATTCCCGTACTTGATATGAATGCGATGGGGGGACGGAGCAGGCTAGGCAAGCATGGCGTTGGTTGTCCATGTGAAAGTATGTAGGCTGGTGACTTAGGCAAATCCGGGTCGCTAAAGCTGAGATACGAGACGAGCACCTACGGGTGTGAAGTTGTTGATGCCCTACTTCCAGGAAAAGCCTCTAAGCTTCAGTTCATATTGAATCGTACCCGAAACCGACACAGGTGGTCAGGTAGAGAATACTAAGGCGCTTGAGAGAACTCGGGTGAAGGAACTAGGCAAAATGGTACCGTAACTTCGGGAGAAGGTACGCTCTTGTCTGTTAAGCCCTTGCGGTGTAAGCAGACGGGAGTCGCAGAGAATAGGTAGCTGGAACTGTTTATTAAAAACACAGCACTGTGCAAAATCGTAAGATGACGTATACGGTGTGACGCCTGCCCGGTGCCGGAAGGTTAATTGATGGGGTTAGTCTTTGGACGAAGCTCTTGATCGAAGCCCCGGTAAACGGCGGCCGTAACTATAACGGTCCTAAGGTAGCGAAATTCCTTGTCGGGTAAGTTCCGACCTGCACGAATGGCGTAATCATGGCTACGCTGTCTCCACCCGAGACTCAGTGAAATTGAAATCGCAGTGAAGATGCTGTGTACCCGCGGCTAGACGGAAAGACCCCGTGAACCTTTACTATAGCTTGGCACTGAACATTGAACCTACATGTGTAGGATAGGTGGGAGGCTTTGAAGCAAGAACGCTAGTTCTTGTGGAGCCGTCCTTGAAATACCACCCTTGTATGTTTGATGTTCTAACGTTGGCCCCTAATCGGGGTTACGGACAGTGCCTGGTGGGTAGTTTGACTGGGGCGGTCTCCTCCCAAAGAGTAACGGAGGAGCACGAAGGTTTGCTAAGAGCGGTCGGACATCGCTCGGTTAGTGTAATGGTAGAAGCAAGCTTAACTGCGAGACAGACACGTCGAGCAGGTACGAAAGTAGGTCATAGTGATCCGGTGGTTCTGAATGGAAGGGCCATCGCTCAACGGATAAAAGGTACTCCGGGGATAACAGGCTGATACCGCCCAAGAGTTCATATCGACGGCGGTGTTTGGCACCTCGATGTCGGCTCATCACATCCTGGGGCTGAAGTCGGTCCCAAGGGTATGGCTGTTCGCCATTTAAAGTGGTACGCGAGCTGGGTTTAGAACGTCGTGAGACAGTTCGGTCCCTATCTGCCGTGGGCGTTTGAGAATTGAGAGGGGCTGCTCCTAGTACGAGAGGACCGGAGTGGACGAACCGCTGGTGTTCGGGTTGTCATGCCAATGGCATTGCCCGGTAGCTACGTTCGGAATCGATAACCGCTGAAAGCATCTAAGCGGGAAGCGAGCCTCGAGATGAGTTCTCACTTGGAGTTTAACTCCACTAAAGGGCCGTTGGAGACTACAACGTTGATAGGCAGGGTGTGGAAGCGCTGTGAGGCGTGAAGCTAACCTGTACTAATTACCCGTGAGGCTTAACCATACAACGCCAAAGTGGTTTAGTTGTTAGAAGTTAAGTATTGACTAAAGTAGACAACGACGAAGTAAAAGACATTAATATTAGCGTTCCAGATTTAGTTTACTTGCGGTAGCGAGTAGACGACCAGCTTATGCTTGGTGACAATAGCGTTGTGGACCCACCTGACCCCATGCCGAACTCAGAAGTGAAACGCAACAGCGCCGATGATAGTGTGGCAGCTGCCATGTGAAAGTAGGACATCGCCAGGCTCTTAATTAAAGAAAGCCCGATTCGAAAGAGTCGGGCTTTTTAAAAGATAAATAAAAATTAGAACAATATCTAAGCAGAATTTGCTTGGTGACAATAGCGTTGTGGACCCACCTGACCCCATGCCGAACTCAGAAGTGAAACGCAACAGCGCCGATGATAGTGTGGCAGCTGCCATGTGAAAGTAGGACATCGCCAGGCTCTTAATTAAATAAAAAGGCCTCTTCGAAAGAAGAGGCCTTTTTATTTATTACGTGTTTAGGGATGTGCTACGTGAAAGTAGGGTGAAAAGTCGATTAGGGAAGCAAACAGTTTTGCTTCACCGGCTTTGAACGTCGAAGGCCTCTGGCCGCAGACCGGACATCACCAGGCTGGGCGCCCCCGACTCTTAATTAAAGTAAGCCCGATCCGAAAGAGTCGGTTTTTTTGCTTTTCATCATTAAATCGTATTCCGGTTATACCAGACAGGTTAGTCAGCCTTATACCCATGCCGAACTCAGAAGTGAAACGTAGCAGCCAGAAGGCCAGCCCCGACCGATGAGAGTGTGGCTGCTGCCATGTGAAAGTAGGGTGAAAGTCAAAAAGGGAAGCAAAACGTTTAGCTTCACCGGCTTTGAACGTCTAAGGCCTCAGTTCGAAGAACGGACTAGGCGACCCTAACGCTTAATTAAATAAAAAAGCCTCTTCGAAAGAAGAGGCCTTTTTATTTTTCCAATCTAAAAAACGTCACAAATCTCGTCTGCTTTACAACCAATTACGGTAACGCGTTGATAGCCGATCCGTTCTAGTTGCTCAGCAGCAAGCACCGCTCGTCCTCCCGCAGCACAATGCACATAGATCGGACGATGGCAATCAGCCTCAATTGCAGGCAGCTTAAATTCCAAAAGTCCTCGAGGCACATTAATTGAACCTTTGGCTGCTCTTGTTTGATGTTCTTCGGGTTCACGAACGTCAACCAGTAAGCCACCATTAGTAATAATTTCTTCCTTTGCTTCATTCGCGGTAATACAACGAAGAGACGGTTTTACTGTTTGCAAAATATCCTGAATGGGCTTGAGCATTATTCTTCCTCTATTCCGATTTTCTTTAAGATGGTGATCATTGGACACCACTTTGTGAATGCTGACTGGATAAGGTTAGCAGCAATAAAGACGGTAAACCAAACCCAATTTGGGTGCACGAAGTGTGTTAAAAATAGAGATACCAGCACCATAACACCCGCAATTAAGCGTAAAAAGGCATGTAGCTTCATGTCAAACCTCAAGAGACCAATATGTAGACAGTTTCAGTATATTAGAAATATCTAAATTAGCAATATCTAATATTAGACTTAGCTAATGTATTTGCCTATACTGTACTCACTTAAAGTTAAGTTTTGGGCAGTCCTTATGGATTTTCAAGCAATGGCACACAATGCCGAACAGGCAGAAACATTGTTAAAGTTAATGGCAAACAAAAATCGATTGATGATCTTATGCCGTTTGCAGCAAGGAGAAGTGAGCGTAAGCGAACTAAATGATTCGATACCGCTTGCACAATCAGCACTTTCCCAACATCTTGCAAGCTTAAGAAACGCCGGCATCGTATCAACACGCCGCGAGGGACAAACAATCTACTATCGAGTAGCAGATGAGCGTGTCGCTGTAATCTTACAGGGGCTCTATACTGTGTTTTGCCAGCAAGGAGAAAATACATGAGCATGATTGAACAGGCAGTTAGGCAGAGTTTATCGGGTAAATTCCCCATCTTTGTATTTATACTGTCTATTTTATTGGGCACGATGGCTCTTAATTTCACGCCGCGTGAAGAGGAGCCACAAATCGTTGTGCCTATGCTCGATATTCTGGTTGAAGCCCCAAACACCGAAGCGCCAGAAGTAGCTCGATTAGTTACAACACCGCTCGAAAAACTGCTGATGCAGATCCCAGGTGTAGAGCATGTTTATTCGACCACTCAAACGGGAGGCGCGGTGGTTACGCTGCGCTTTTACGTTGGGGAAGACAGGGAAAAGGCTATTTTAAATACTTATGCCAAGCTCTACGCGAATCAGCATACCATGGCACGCGTTATCAATAATTGGCAGATCCGCCCAATCGAAGTTGATGACGTACCGATAGTGATGCTTGGTTTATACAGTAAAGACGCCACCCGTTATTCCGATTTTGAACTCACCCGATTTGCTCAAGAAATATCGACTCAGCTACAGCAGATCCCAGATACGAGTGAAATAAAAGTCATTACGGGTCGTACTCGTCAAATTCAAATCTACCTCGATGCGACAGCATTGGCGGCACACCAAACTACGCCGCTTGATGTCTTAATGGCGCTTCAGCTTTCAAACCAAGTGCAAAATGTTGGAACCGTAGTCTCTGGGCAAACGGCTTTTTCAGTAGAGGCCGGTGATGTATTGCGTAACAAACGCAGTATCGAAAAACTGGTAGTGAATGTGATCAATGGTCAATCCATCTATTTGAAAGACGTAGCGCGTATTGAAGACGGCGCAGCAGAACCCAAAAATTATCAGTGGCTTGCTACAACCGATAGTGAGCAAAATTTGCCAATGGTTACACTCAGTGTCGCTAAACAGCGGGGCAGTAATGCCGTGTCTGTTGCTGAACAGAGTCTAGTGTTAATGGACAAGTTACAACAGTCAATTTTGCCAAAAGAAATAGGGGTAAAGGTACTGCGTAATTACGGACAAACGGCAGATGAGAAAGTGAACGATCTCACTTCGAGTTTAGCGTTTGCCGTATTTACGGTCGTGGTGTTTGTTGGCGTTTTTTTAGGTTGGCGTCCGGCTATTGTTGTTGGATTAGCGGTGCCGATTTGTTATGGCATTACACTTGCTCTGGACTTTGCGTTTGGTTACTCCATCAATCGTGTGACACTGTTCGCCCTTATTCTTTCACTTGGTTTGCTTGTTGATGATCCCATCACAGGCATCGATAACATCAGCCGACACTTGCTTAGAAAAGGAAAAAGTAAGGATGTGTCTATTGTCGATGCCATCAGCGAAGTCAAAATGCCGCTTATTATGTCGACACTTACCATTGTTATGGCATTCATTCCATTAGCATACATTACCGGCATGATGGGCCCGTATATGGCACCGATGGCATTTAACGTGCCTGTGAGTGTAATAGTGTCGACCGTGGTGGCGTTTTTCGTTACGCCTTGGCTTGCCAAAATGTTATTGAATCAGTCGTCCCTGCAGGACGAGGTGATAGACAGTAAGCGAATAGAGCAGGGCTCATATGCTCGGTTTATCACGCCATTATTGGACGATAAACGTAAAGCAAAATGGGTGCTTTGGTCTGTGCTAGGTTTATTTGTCGCCAGTGTCAGTTTGCCTCTGTTTCGTGCCGTTCCGCTTAAATTGCTCCCTTTTGATAATAAAAATGAAGTGCAAATTCTGATTGATATGCCAGAAGGAACCAGCCTTGAACATACCGCGCGTATGACCAAGCAAGTCCAACAAATTGTTTGGCAGATGTCAGAGGTTACTGCCGTTGCGGGATACGTGGGCAAACCGTCCAGTATGGACTTCAATGGCATGGTGCGAGGCTATTATCGTCGAGAAGCGAGCCATTTTGGTGAGCTACGTGTTTTATTAAAGGATAAATTGACAAGAGACCACCAATCTCACGGTGTGGTATTGCGGCTGCGTCAAGCGTTGCAGTCCTTTGGCCGAGATGGTGTGGTCATCAAAGTCGTTGAAGTACCGCCCGGCCCGCCTGTTTTGAGTACACTCGTTGCGGAAGTTTACGCTGACGCGTTTATTTCACCAGAGGTGCATCAGGAAGCTGCAGAGAGATTAGCGAGCCGTCTTGCTATGGAGCCGCACGTAGTTGAAGTCGATACGTCGATTGCGGCTCATGCGCCGTTAAAAAGGTTTGTGACGGATAAAGAAAAGGCCGCGCTGTCGGGTATTGCAACGCAAGACATCAATCAAACATTGGCTATTGCCAGCGACGGACAGGTTGCGGGTCTTATGTACGTTGCGGATGAAGCAGAACCTTTACCTATCCAGTTACAATTGCCTTATCAAAATAGAAACGAGTGGCAGAATCTGCTGGCTTTGCAAATTCGAGGTCGACAAGATCTTGTTAAACAAGGAGATGATTTTGGGCTGACATCAGCGAAACGTCCTTTGGTCGCGCTCTCAGAGTTAGGCGAGCTCAAGTCGCTGCGTGTTGAACCGATGATAATGCGAAAAGACTTGCGAGAAGTTATTTACGTGACCGCGGAGTTGAATGGTCGCACGCCTGCCGAAGTGATTGCAGATGTCGTTGCTGATGAAATTCCAACAGGTGAAATCATTCCAGAACAAAATGTATCGCACTGGGAAACGAGAAATTACCTACAAAGTGGTGGCGGAGCCTATTGGCAAATGCCTGCAGGCACTCAGTATATGTTTGGTGGTGAAGGTGAATGGCGGATCACGGTCGATGTGTTCAGAGATATGGGTATCGCTTTCGCTTTTGCACTCACGGCCATTTTTGTGATTTTGCGATTCCAAACCGCCTCGAGCAGTGTATCGTTGATTATCATGTCGGCAATTCCATTGACGATGATAGGGATCATGCCCGGTTTTTGGTTGTTGAATCAGTTCGGCGAGCGAGAAATAGCAGGTGCGCCTGAACCTGTGTTATTCACCGCGACCGCGATGATAGGCATGATTGCGCTAGCGGGTATTGTTGTGCGCAATTCCCTGATCCTAATTGATTTCATCAATCAAGCCAGAGAGCAAGGTGCTTCTATCCGTACCGCGTTGATCCAGGCCGGCAGCGTTCGTATGCGACCCGTGCTGTTAACTGCGGGTACGACATTACTCGGTAACATGGTGATCATTCTCGACCCAGTATTTAGCGGGCTCGCGCTTGCTATCATCTTTGGCATCATTGCCTCAACCTTGTTTTCACTCGTTGTTGTACCGCTTGTTTACTACCTCGTGTTTGCTGAGGATACATCACCTTCTCAAGGAGAAACGCCATGCGCTTAAGTAATAAAATTGCGCTACCTGTCGCTGCTATTGTTGGGCTGTTAATTGCTGTTGCTTGGATGGCGGGTTTATTCGCTGACAAAACACCTGCAGGTCTTAAAGAACAAGAGCAAGCATTTAAAGGTTCTGTTCAAAATGTCAGTATTGAACTACTCAACGTCACAGAACGCGCGCCGGGGAGCATTGTCGCCAAAGAAAACACCTTGGTTGCCAGTCGTTTGTTAGCCCAGCTCAAAACATTGACTGTGCGAGCGGGAGACAAAGTGGAGCAAGGGCAAATTCTGGCACGGTTGGACGACGCGGACCTCAAGGCTCAGGTTTCCCAAGTGAAGGCGGAACAAGATGCCAATACCGCACAACTTCAACAGGCAAAGAAACAGCTAGAACGCAGCCAAGCTTTGCTAGAGCAGGGCTTAGTCGCCATTAATCAAGTTGATGAATGGCGTGCGAAAGTGGATGAGTTGAACGCAAGAAAAAACGCGTTGTCTCAGCAACTGACGGCCGCTGAAATTGCGTTAGGATTTAGCCTAATTCAAGCGCCTATTTCAGGCACGGTCGTAGAACGTCTTGTCGAGCCAGGCACCATCGTTGCACCGGGGACGGCGTTGCTGTCACTGTATAATCCTGCGCAACTTCAAGTACAAGCTGCCGTACGCGAACAACAAGCCGCTCATATGCAAGTGGGTGATAAGCTCAAAGTATATGTACCTGCTACATCACTCACTCAATATGCCACCATTAGTGAGATTGTGCCTGTAGCAGACAGCAGTGCGCGTACTTTTTTGGTCAAGCTCGACATGGGTTTATTGCCCTCAGTTGTGCCAGGAATGTATGCACAAATTGAATATCAGCTAGAGCAACGCCCCGCATTACTTATTCCATCTCACTTAGTTAAGCAATACGGTCAGCTTGATATGGTGCAAGTGGTTGATAATGGTGTACTCAGCCGTCGTTACATTCGATTGGGCGATGCGTTTGGCGACAAGGTTGAGGTCATTAGTGGCCTTTCAAAAGAAGACAAGCTCGCGATTTACTAGCATTCCATCATTTTCTATTGAAAACGCCACGTATTCTGACGTGGCGTTTTGATATTTAGTAAGGGCTTTCTACAAAAAGGTGGCGATTTCCTCAAGCGACTTTTTCACGAGGGCATGTTCAGGCACGCTTGCATCCTCAGCGGGGTAACCCGCAATAATAAGCATATAAGGACGTTCATTGTCCGCATCACGGCCACAAATTTCGGTTAAAAAAGACATCGGTTTTGGTGTGTGTGTCAGGGTCACAAGTCCGGCGTTGTGCAGTGCTTGGATTAAAAAGCCAGTCGCGATACCCACCGACTCGTGCACATAGTAGTTCGTGTTCGCATCTTCTGCGTGTATCCCACCTTTTTTCTGACTAAAAATCGCAATGAGCCACGGAGCATGTTCTAAGTAAGGTTTATTGGCGTCTGTTCCTAATGGTTTTAGCGCATTAAGCCATTCATCGCCTGCACGTCCTTCATAAAATGAGCGCTCTAAATTTTCTGCAGCAACACGGATCTTTTGTTTCACCTCTGGGCTGTTAATGGCCACAAAGTGCCATGGTTGATGGTTAGCTCCACTCGGTGCAAGACCAGCTGTTTTTATGCAGGCTTCAATAATTGGTTTTGGCACATCGCGGTCACTAAAACTGCGAATTGAATGACGACGCTGGCTGTTTTCTAGAAAGCGCTGCGCGCGTGCTAACATTTCATTCTGCGGATATTCAATAAAGTCAGTT
This sequence comes from Pseudoalteromonas xiamenensis, assembly GCF_030994125.1. NCBI lineage: Bacteria > Pseudomonadati > Pseudomonadota > Gammaproteobacteria > Alteromonadales > Pseudoalteromonadaceae > Pseudoalteromonas > Pseudoalteromonas xiamenensis. The sequence continues at coordinate 2,532,031 of NZ_CP099917.1, forward strand.
AGTGGTACATTGGCATGATTCTGCATGGGTTATCTCTTGTTTAATATTGACTTGCAAAAGTTATAACGTGCTTGTACCCGCATGGCAACCGAGAAACCGCAGCGCAGACCAGTCTTTTAATTCTTTGGTAAAAGGAGCGTGAATGTATTCACATATTTGGTCAGATGGCTCGAAGATTGACTTGCCCATAGGCAAGGCCGTTTGTGTCGGTCGAAACTACGTTGAACACGCAAAAGAACTTGATAATCCAATACCGGATAACCCCATTTTATTTATTAAACCGAAGACATCGATTGTCCGTTTTGATCGTAACCTCACTTTGAATAAAAAACTCGGAGCACACCACTTTGAAGCCGAATTGGTGCTGCTTGTTGGTGAAACAATAACGCGTGGTACGGTTTCACCGTTGCAGTGTATTGTAGGGGTTGGCCTTGCACTCGATTTAACATTGCGTGAGGTACAAAATGAGTTAAAAGCTAAGGGGCATCCATGGGAACGAGCGAAAGCCTACGACAGCAGTTGTCCTGTTACGGCATTCCACCGTTGTTCACTGTCTAAATCCACTTCATATGAATACCGTTTTTGGCAAAATGGAGAGTTAAAGCAGCATGGAGACAGTGCCTTGATGTTGTTTCCATTGGAAAGACTCCTGCGTGACATCAGCCAATCGTTCACATTAGAACCCGGTGACATTGTTCTTACAGGCACACCAAAAGGGGTTGATGTACTGAATGATGGTGATGAACTCACGCTTCAACTGCTTGATTATCCACCTGCTCAAGGCCAAGTTGCGATAGAATAAGAGAACGTTTTACGGCGCAATGTGTCGCCAGTTACCAAGGAACCAATATGAAAATCAAAGCGCTAGGAACTCCTTTTTCGAATACCGCATGCAAAGTATTGCTGTGTGGTGGTGGCGAGCTTGGCAAAGAAGTGGTAATCGAATTTAAGCGACTCGGCGCAGAAGTGGTGGTGCTCGACCGCTACGAGAACGCGCCAGCGATGCAGGTAGCCGATCGCAGTTATGTGTTATCCATGCTCGATGGTGAGCGATTAGAGGCAATTATTCGTCAAGAGAATCCTGACTACATTGTGCCAGAAATTGAAGCGATAGCGACGGACAGACTTGTTTCTTTGGAAGCGCAGGGGTTCACGGTAGTACCAACAGCCAAAGCCGCACAATTAACAATGAATCGTGAAGGGATCCGACGTCTTGCTGCAGAAGAACTAGGTTTGCCAACATCACCGTATCAATTTGTCGATAGTTTTGATGATTTTGATCAAGCAGTGCGTGATATTGGCATGCCTTGCGTAGTGAAACCGATAATGAGCTCATCGGGTAAAGGTCAAAGTGTAATTAAACAGGAAAGTGACATAGCGCGAGCATGGCAATACGCTCAAGAAGGTGGTCGAGCAGGAAAAGGCCGTGTCATAGTGGAAGGCTTTGTTGATTTTGACTATGAAATTACGTTGCTCACCGTGCGCCACGTTGATGGCACGAGTTTTTGCGAGCCAATTGGTCACCATCAAGAAAACGGTGATTACCAACAAAGTTGGCAGCCTCAAGCAATGTCACCGCGTGCACTGACACGCAGTCAAGAAATTGCGCATAAAGTTACAGAGGCCCTGGGCGGGCGAGGTTTGTTTGGTGTGGAATTATTCGTCAAAGATGACGATGTCTATTTTAGCGAAGTATCTCCACGTCCACACGACACTGGAATGGTGACGTTGATTTCGCAAGACTTAAGTGAATTTGCGTTACATGTCCGTGCCATACTTGGTTTGCCTATCCCTACTATTCACTTTCATGGCCCATCCGCATCAAGTGTTATTCTGGTGACAGGTGAATCCACCGAATTGCAGTTCGGAAATGTGTACGATGCGTTGAGTGTTGCAAATACTGACTTACGTTTATTTGGCAAACCTGAAGTGAAAGGGACTCGTCGCATGGGGGTTGCATTGTCTCGTGGACATTCTGTAGAAGAAGCAGTGACCACAGCGAAAGCCGTCGCGGCGAAAGTAGAGATCACGTTATGAATAAAACAATAAGACCGATAGGTGACTTAGTCCTTGGCTTTTGGCGCTTGTTGGATTGGCAATTTTCCACGCAACAATGCATTGAATTTGTTGAACAAGGCATTGAGCAAGGGATTATCGATACAGACCACGCCGATATCTATGGTCAATACGAATGTGAAGCCAAATTTGGTGAAGCACTTAAAGCCGCTCCGAAGCTGCGCGACCAAATTCGCATCATCACCAAATGTGGGATCCGCCCTGCATTCGCCAGCAAGGGGTTGGCAGGAAAAGCGAATCACTATGACTCGAGTAAAGCGCACATCATTGCAAGTGCGCAGCAGTCACTTCGTCATTTCGGTACGGATAGGCTGGATGTACTGTTGATCCATCGCCCAGATTATCTAATGAATGCAGATGAAATGGCGGATGCGTTTAGCACACTCAAACAAAACGGTGATGTATTGCACTTCGGGGTCTCAAATTTTACACCATCGCAAATTGCCTTGCTGCAATCACGGTTAAACTTCCCGTTAGTCACCAATCAAATTGAATGCTCACCCTACGAAATGAAAGCGTTGGATGATGGAACATTAGATCAGTGTCAGCAGCTCGGGATGCACCCCATGTTGTGGTCACCACTCGCTGGCGGTCGTCTTTTCAGTCATGACGATGAAAAAGCACGTCGCCTTCGCGACGTCATGGCACAAGTGGGCGAGGAGCTTGGGGCAAAGTCTCTAGATCAAGTTGCTTACGCTTGGCTTATGGCATTACCAAGTGCGCCAAGTATTGTGCTTGGAACGGGTAACATAGAACGAGTGAAAAGCGCCGTTGCGGCTAAAGCAATTGAGCTGAATCGAGAGCAATGGTATCGGATTTGGCAAGCGTCAACAGGTCACAGTGTTCCGTAACTGGCTAAGCGTTGAGTAAGAAAAGGCATAAAGGGCCGAAAGGCCCCTGATTTGCAGCAAGTATCAAAGGAATGCCCGTTACAGCTCGAAGCTTACACCGTAACTTGCAAACACTTTAATGTCGTCGTCGGCCTTGAGGTCGACTTTTTTCAATCCGAGTGTGATGCCACTTTTGGTCAGGCTTATCCCGTAATCCATGTAGCTATCGTCTTCACCATACCAATCTTTAATTGTATCGCCACTAGACTGAGCAATGTGAATATCTAACGTGGTCTCGTTGAGCACGGTAAATGAGGCATTAGCTTCAAGGTACAACATGTCTTCGCTTGGCGCCGATGCTTCATCGACGAACGTGGTGTACGACGCTTTTAGCGTTAACCATTCCCACGTAACTGAGCCGTATATCTCGCCAAAATCAATGTTTTCAGCTGCATCAGGGTAAGCGTAGTACAGGTAGCCGACATCATAGCCAATCCCATTGCTTTCCCAGGCAAAGCCACCGTATACATCGAGTTCATATCCTGCACTTGCTTCTTCTCCGAAATCAATTGTCGACATCCAAGTTCCGACATAAAAACCACTTTCATGGCTGTAGTCGAGTCCACCGCTCACGGCTGCTTTATCGCCGGTTTGCGTGATACCTCGCCAAAAGTAGTTGGAGCTTGCCGCTACGTTGGCTTCCACGCCAGCGAGAGCAGATTGACTAGAGAGCGCGAGCAAGGCGCACGTTGCAAGCACGATTTTTTTTGTTGTCATTGTTGTCACCTCATTCATTGTATCTGACTAAGTAATAGCAACTGACAAGCCAATCTCCATTTTTTATTTAAATTTCTTTATTAATAACAATAATAACAATAGTTTATGATTTATTCTGATGAGCTAGCTCTGATAGTGAGGTGGAGTGATACGCACTTTTTTGGTGCAAAAATGTACAGTAGTGCACTTGTACCGAGCATCATAACGTTATGATCAAAAAGCGCTTTTAGGCGTTGAAAGAAAGAGAACGTTGAATAAAAGGAGGTTGTTATTAAAGTAAAAGCAGAACCGTTAGATCTCATAGAGTACTCAATAAAACATGGAGTACTCTATGAGGCTCGAGCAATGAGGATTAGCCAAAAATGGTACGTAGTAATTGAATGGTTTCGTCGACAGAGCGACCTTTTTCCACTTCGGCAATAATCGATTCACGCTTGTCTTGCAGATACGCGGGTAAATCAGGATTTTCCAGTGCTCTATCCACTAAAACGGTCGCCGATTCTTTTCCTCGTCTAACCGATTTTGTGCCATTAGTCGCACGACCTGAACTCGTTCTTTTTGGCTTATTCAGGGCCTTAAAGTAATTTGATTGCTCAGGCGTATCTTCGTCAACGTAATAGAACCAACAAGGGAGTAGCGCCTTGTAGCGTGTCAGTGTCGTTTCTAACTCATTCGCTGGAAGGCTTTGTCTGAACCAAGGCATCGCATGAATCGTTTGGACAATGTCATCCCAATAGCGACTAAAGTCACGGTTCGATAATCGAGCAACACCAAGTGCCATACATAGTGTGTCCAACTTACTTGCCATCACTGGCGTAAATACGTCCGGTCTGCGCATGGCGAGTAAGCGTGTTGCAGGTGCAAGCGTAGGGGTATCGTCAATGCCGTTAAAGGCTTGCAAATAAGCAACGATGAATGCTTGGTAATGTGCTTCAGTTACCTCACCTTCAAGGGGAATGTGTGCGAGTGCTTCATCAAAGCTAAACGGTACATCAGCTAAGACTTGATGAAACCCTTTAGCACTTTTTGTTGCCGCAAACCATTCACAGTCGAACGGGTAGGCACTTGTGTCATGTGTTGCAGCGTATTTACCGGTAAATACGAGGCGATCTTCCACAATCATATCCGCGAGCTTCTGTTCGCGTAATACGTCAATATGAGTAAGCAGTGCTAATTGCTCATCGAGTGCTAATGCTTCCTTGTTGCCGTCGATAAACATCATCAACACGGGCCAAGGCGCAACACGTAGTGATTTTAACTGTAAGTAGCTAATCGCATTTTGCAGTAAATCCTGCAGTTTTTTTACCGTTGGTAATTGGGTATCTTCAAGTAAATCAAAATTGATACGTCGCTTTGCCACATCAAGTAGCTCAAAACACCAACCCAAAAAGTCTTCTGGGTGATTAGTTACTTTGACTGCCATTAGATTCAGGCTAATGTCAGTCGCTTGTTTTAAAATGTTTTGATAAATACCGCTTTCGATTTCAGGTAGCGCCATTTTTGAAGGGGAAGTAAGCAGCTTTTTCATGCTGGGTAAAGTCTCCAACTGAATTTTGCGATAGCTATTAAGTGTAGCTAAATTCTCGTCAATGTAAGGGCGAGCATCATACCGAAGAATCCTTTCGATGCAATTTGCATTGAGAATATCCAAGTCCGTTTGAAGTTTATTTGTACAATTTATTGAAAATGCACGGGACAGCGATAAACGAAAAAGGAAATTGACATGATTTTATTTGATAGCGGCGCTAATATGACCAAATAACCGCAACGAAAAACGTGAGGGAACTATGTCTAGAGGAATGAAAATACTGGCTGGGGTGGGCATTGTCATTGTTGCAGGGGCAATTGTGATCCCACAGCTTATCTCCACCGATGCGATTGTCGCAGAAGTCACCCAAGAAGTTGAAGCCATAACAGGCCGCACATTGACTATTCAAGGGGGCGCATCGTTATCTATTTTCCCAAGTTTAAACATTGCACTCAATGACGTTCAGTTTGCGAATTTCCCTGAGGGGACAGGCAAAAATATGGTCAGCATGAAATCGCTGACATTGCATCTCCCTTGGATGTCTATTTTCAGCGGTAAAATCGAGTTGGATAGATTCGTTATTCAAGAGCCGACCATTTTGCTCGAAACCAGTAAGACAGGTAAGCCAAACTGGCAATTGTTTTCGGCAACGAACAGCGAACCTGCTGCGGCTGGGCAAAGCGCAACTACCTTGCCGGAAGGGTTGGATATCGCACTTGGCGAAGTGGCTATCTATGGTGGTAGCGTAACGTATCTCGACGGGGTAACGGGTGGCAAAGAACAGTTACAAAACGTCAATGTCACCGTTTTACTCCCTTCTTTGTTCAAGAATATGCAAATTAATGGTGAAGTAACGTATAAAAACGAAGTAGTACGTTTAGAGACGACACTTGAAACGCCCGCGAAACTCATCGAAGGACAGCCTTACTTGGTAAAAACGAGCGTGAATGCTGCGCCATTGTCACTCGATTTTGAGGGGCAAATTGCACAGGGTGGTAAAAAGGTCGACGGTGCGTTAGAGGTTAAAGGGGACTCGTTAGCGAAACTTACTCAGTGGCACGGTATTACGCTTGCCCAATCGGCAGAGGCTTATAACGCGTTTGCGGTGAAAGGCAAAATGGCCTTGAATCAAAATGTGTTTAAGTTAACCGACTTTAGTGCTTCGCTGGATGCGCTCAACATCACAGGGGTGAGTACAGTAACGCTTGCCGACGTGCCGGCTATCCGTGCAAAATTTGATTTAGGTATGTTGGATGTAAATCCTTACTTACCTCCAGAGCTAAAAGATACAAAGCAAGAAGAAAGCTCACCGGCAACAAAGCCTGAACCGATAGTGTGGGATGACAGCAAAATTGACCTGTCGGCTTTGAAAGGGCTTGATGTTGAGTTAAACGTCACGGCGACAGGCTTGAAAGCCAGAAAAATAACGTTGGGTGAAAATGAGTTCTCGCTGGTGGCAAAAAAGGGTGTAGCCAAACTTCGCTTAGATAAATTCAATGCATACGAAGGTAATGGGGTTGGGCAGGTAATAATGAATGCAGCGAAAACGCCTTACCAGATCAGCAGCGAGTTCTCGCTCGATAAAATTAATGCTCAGCCGTTGTTGAACGACGCTGTAGGGTTTGACAAGGTATTAGGGAAAGGCAGTATGGCGTTTGCTTTGACAACCCAAGGCGAGAGTCAGAAGCAATTTGTGAATGCGCTAAATGGTAATTTCAACTTTGCGCTGACTGACGGTGGTGTAAAAGGCGCGAATTTAGCAGAAATGGTTCGCCAAGCAAAAGAGTTATTAAAAGGCGATTTGTCGTCGTTGAAAAATGGCCTCAATAGTGATTTCGACAAAGATAAAACTACCGATTTTTCATCTCTTACGGGAAGTTTCCTATTCAAACAAGGCGTTGGAACAAACCGCGATCTCATGATGGCGAGCCCGCTTTTACGTATTACGGGCGAAGGCCAAGTCGATTTGCCGAATACGGTGGTGGATTATCGCTTAGTAACGGGCATTGTGGATACCATTGAAGGCCAGCATAGTGCCGATACCAGCACAGGCTTTAAAATCCCAGTACGGATAAAAGGGCCATTCCATGATGTTAAGACGAACCTTGATTTAAGTGATGCGGCCAAAGAGCAGGCCAAAGACAAAGTAAAAGACAAACTCAAAGACAAGTTGAAAGGGTTGTTTGGTGGTTAGTTGCAATACAGCAGCAATACTTAAACGTTAACGTCAAAAAAGTGAGCGATAAGCTCACTTTTTTTGCTTTAGCGCAAACCTTGAGCATCTTAGGCAGATTTTTAACCCCATGTAATCTGATGTAATTGCTGGGCGTGCTAAAGTGTGGTTGTATTACGAAGTAGTACGACTTATTAATTATATAAGGAAAACGGAAATGGCGAATTCTCTAAGCTTTGAAGTGTGGCCAACATCTGATTTAAACGAAGTGTGGAAAATTATTGGCGCTGACGGTGAGCAAGGTGAAGAAGTAAAAATTACGCTGACACCTGAAATGCAAAATGTTGAACTCTATTATGAAATGAGTCAACAAAGTACCTCAGAAGGTTGGCAATTTGCCGACAACGGTACGTTCTTTGTGGATGCGCAAGATAACTTTAATTATCAAGTCAACAGTGTGGTCGCGAATGCGGGCAAAAGCATGATAGTGAGCATTTCAAGTCTTAGCTCAGGTCAAACAATTCCACCGGATATTGCAGCAGATATGGCAGCAAATCCAGATAAAGTGTTTGTGGTTAATCTTATCACCAATAATAACTTTGAGATTGCCTACCGCTTAATCGCTAAAAACGACCATTTAAATGGTAATGTTCGTTATTTCTCGCAAGATCCTAGAGTTATCATTGACGATCCAGATATTCCATAATTTGATGTGTATCAGTTACATAAATAGGTAAAGTTTTCTTTACCTATTAACGTGTTGGTTTTTTGGATCTTACAAAGCGGTTTAAACCACCCTAAACGGAAAAAAGCACTGTTCCAACCGAGATCTAAGCTTTGTTGTAACGAGGCAATTGCGGAGTAATTTTCACCTATCAGTGTTTGTATTAACGTTTTTACGTAATAGGCTTCAGCTGACTCTGGTTCTTCCAATATATTCTTTTCGATTAAAGCCAGCGCTTCTTGATATCTACCTAAGTGAGCAAGCGCTTGAGCTCTTATCAACTTTAATGTTTGTTGTTCGTCGGCCGCTAAAATCTTGCTATACAATTCGAGCGATTTTGCCGAATGACCCAATAAATTGTGGATATCGGCTAAGTTGATTAAAGCCTCAGTGTTATTTGGCGCGAGCGCTACAACACGCTCGGAGTGAATGAGTGCTTGCTCTAGTTTTCCAAGTAACATCAAAACAACGGAGTAGTTGTTTAGCGTAGAGGTGTTGACTTGCCGATTATTTAGCAGCTTCTCATAGGAGGTATTTGCTTCCGCAAGATTACCAAGTAACAAGGATATATCTGCTATTGCCTTTAAGGTTTTAAAATCATTTGGCGCATAGGTCAACGCCTTTTTTAAATAGGGTAATGCGTCTTTGTATTTTCCTAGTCTAATATTAAACAGCGCCAAATTTGTCGTAATATCAAGCGTAGGCCGGAGTTTGTAGGCTAGTTCTGCGTGCTTCAGAGCTAAGCTGTAATCCTTTTGAAAACTGTAATAGACGCTAACAATTCCTTGTTTTTGAAACTCATCGAAGGCGGAACCTTCAATCAATTCTAACGTCTTAGTGGCGTTAGCGGAGTCGTTCAAATATTGGAAAAGTTGTAATAAGCTAGCTTGAAAAAGAAACGTCTTTTTAAACTCTTCAGGAGACTTGTCGAGAGTTTTCTTTAGTGAATATAAATGCTTCTTGTTTGATGAATTTCTATAAGCAGCGATGGATACTTTTGTATAAATTGAATATAAAGGCCAAAAATCTGGCGCATTTTGAATCAAGGTATCTAATTCAAGCATCAATTCATCGCTGTTGGCATCCGCTTGCAACGCTTTTTGATGAAGTGAGAAGTATTGTTCTAGTACTTCTTTATTTACACTTTCAGTTTCAGTGTTAGGTGCATTTAACGACCGGATAGAATAAGACGCCATATTGAACAGTTCGCCATAGTTTTTACTAGCGCTAACGTTTCTTAAGTGGCTTATCAATGTGGCTGATTGACCATCGACTATATTGAACTCGAAATCACAACTTTGCGACGTGCAATTTGCATCGACAGTAATAAGCTCCTCAGCATTCAAGGCGTGACCAAGTTCCTTTAACGAAGCGTTATCACCCAATAGCCTCTTCGCTTGATTGACTTCACTGTCTGAAATCAAGACATAACGTTTGCTGTTTAAAAAGTGCTGCTTAATCGCATCATCAATGGCGAGGTTGAGTATTTGTTTATGCGAATCTGCCAGTTGGTTGTCGCCACTGAATTCAGGGGGGAGTGCAGCAACATAGATTTTAGGTTTATTGGCTTGCCAATATTGATAGCCAAATACACAAAGTAAAGTGATGAACACCACGCCTAAGCTGGCAAAAAGAACCCTTTTAAGATGAGGGTAACGTGGAGGAGGCAAGACGTCGTTGAGCGCCATCGTATCATTGGAATCCTCATAACTTGCTTGCAACAGGGCCTGTTTAAGCTGGTGGGCGACTATTTGGGTGTTTAATGGTCGCTTTTGAGGGTCTTGTTTAAGCAATGCATCCATTAAATCAGTCAGTGGTTTCGGTAACCCAAAGACTAAGTTCGCGGTTTCTGGCAACTGTGTGGTACGAATACGCTCAGCAACCGCTTTGTCAGAATCTTCACCAAAGGGATGGCGACCGGCTAATAACTGAAACGCGATAATGCCAAAACTGAATAAGTCGCTTCGATGATCCAACGGCAGGCGGTTCATTTGTTCAGGAGACATGGCTTTGAGCGAACCAAAGCTGGTGTTGGCTGTCTTTGCACCTTGTTCTTTGAGTTGCGCGATACCAAAATCCGCGATCTTAGCGACGCCTTGTTCGTTCACCAGAATATTTTCTGGTTTTAAATCTAAATGCAGTATGTTGCGTTCATGTGCCGCGACTAAGCCATTTGCAATATCGCTCAGTAGTGATAGCTTTTTCTCAAGTGACAGCGTAACGGTGCGGGTATAATGGGTTAGCGTTTGGCCGGCGACATATTCCATTTCAAGATAAAGACCTTGGGCTGAGTCTTTAACATCATAAAGCTGCACAATATTATGGTGATTTAAACGAGCGAGTAGCTTTGCCTCACGCATTACGTCGGCATTACTACCAAGGTGGCTTTTAATAAATTTTATTGCCACTTTGCGGTCCAACCGCGTATCGGTTGCCACATAGACTTCACCCATGCCACTTTGTGCTAAACGGGTTATGTTGCTGTAATGCTCGCTGATTGAAATCACAATGTGCCCAGGTCTCCACTTCGACTTGTAATCAGTGTAACGCCAAATGCATTAAATGAGTATCTCTAAGCGATTAATTCTGTGTGTCATTTTATCGTATTGTGGTTGTGCAAGGGGGGAATAGAGTTATTAAGATAGCGCTGTCAGCAAGGCAATCAAAAAGCGGGCATTCACCCTGCGGCGATGCTGCAATAAAAAGGTTTTGCCTCGCATTGAAAACTGGCCTCAGGCGATAAGTCGCTTTATTATTGAGTTCGAGGTACGCCTCAAAAAACATCTTAACCAAATAGCAGTGACACGGAATCTGTTACAGGATCAAGTCAGGGGGAACCTCCCGTCTTAGGTCGAATAACACGCGTTTAATCAAAGACATTATTAAGGAATAATTGTGAAACTAACCTCATCCCTTTTCATTGCGGGCTTGTATTGCTCAACGCTGATGCTGAGTTTGCCAAGCAGCGCAGCCACGACGCTTGAGAGCGAGCAGGTAAGCGCACAGCGACAACCCAACGTGAAAACCTTTACCTTAGAACTTTGGGCGCCAGATGAGTATGCCCCCTTTGACTCAAAAGTGGCTGAGTTTGGCGATTTATATCGCTACCGCTACACACCGGAGCAGCAAGCCTTTCTGGCCACGGAACAAAACCGCAAGCTTAATTTTGAACTCAGCCCCGCGCTGAAAAAACGTTATCAATTAAAGTGGATAGCCGCCTCTACACCGCAATATACACGGATAGAAAAAATGAGCGAAAACGCCATCCTCGTGGGATTAGATGATGGTGAACGAAGCGGAGAAACTTACTTTGAATTGTGGGTCTACGACAGCGTATTAAAGCAAACCTTTATGTGTGATCCTACAGTTATTATCGACGATACAGATCCAGTCTAATCAGGGTTAGCTGATTGGCAAAGAGATGCTTAGTGTCTTTGCCAATATTAGTACGTAAATTCTAAACATCCTAATCCACGACATTACTAAGGAATAATTGTGAAACTAACCTCATCCCTTTTTGTTACAAGCTTGTTTTGCTCAACGCTGATGCTGAGTTTGCCAAACAGTGCAGCCACGACGCTTGAGAGCGAGCAGGTAAGCGCACAGCAACAACCCAACGTGAAAACCTTTACCTTAGAGCTTTGGGCGCCAGATGAGTATGCCCCCTTTGACTCAAAAGTGGCTGAGTTTGGTGATTTATACCGCTACCGTTACACACCGGAGCAGCAAGCCTTTCTGGCCACGGAACAAAACCGTAAGATCAATTTTGAACTCAGCCCCGCACTGAAAAAACGTTATCAATTAAAGTGGATAGCCGCCTCTACACCGCAATATACACGGATAGAAAAAATGAGCGAAAACGCCATTTTAGTGGGGTTAGATGACGGTGAACGAAGCGGAGAAACTTACTTTGAATTATGGGTCTACGACAGCGTTTTAAATCAAACCTTTATGTGTGATCCTAGAGTTATTCTCGAAGAAACAGACCCAGTCTAATTAGGGTTAGCTGATTGGCAAAGAGAAGCTTAGTGTCTTTGCCAATTTCAGTTCCTACATTCTAAACATTCTAATCAACGACATTATTAAGGAATAATTGTGAAACTAACCTCATCCCTTTTTATTACGGGCTTGTTTTGCTCAACGCTGATGCTGAGTTTGCCAAGCAGCGCAGCCACGACGCTTGAGAGCGAGCAGGTAAGCGCACAGCAACAACCCAACGTGAAAACCTTTACCTTAGAACTTTGGGCGCCAGATGAGTATGCCCCCTTTGACTCAAAAGTGGCTGAGTTTGGCGATTTATATCGCTACCGCTACACACCGGAGCAGCAAGCCTTTTTGGCAACAGAACAAAACCGCAAGCTTAATTTTGAACTTAGCCCCGCGCTGAAAAAACGTTATCAATTAAAGTGGATAGCCGCCTCTACACCGCAATATACGCGGATAGAAAAAATGAGCGAAAACGCCATTTTAGTGGGGTTAGATGACGGTGAACGAAGCGGAGAAACTTACTTTGAATTGTGGGTCTACGACAGCGTATTAAAGCAAACCTTTATGTGTGATCCTAGAGTTATTATAGATGAAATAGATCCAGTCTAATTAGGGTAAGCCGGTTGGCAAAGAGAAGCTTAGTGTCTTTGCCAATTTCAGTCCCTACATTCTAAACATTCTAATCAACGACATTATTAAGGAATAATTGTGAAACTAACCTCATCCCTTTTTATTACGGGCTTGTTTTGCTCAACGCTGATGCTGAGTTTGCCAAGCAGCGCAGCCATGACGCTTGAGAGCGAGCAGGTAAGCGCACAGCAACAACCCAACGTGAAAACCTTTACCTTAGAGCTTTGGGCGCCAGATGAGTATGCCCCCTTTGACTCAAAAGTGGCTGAGTTTGGCGATTTATATCGCTACCGCTACACACCGGAGCAGCAAGCCTTTTTGGCAACAGAACAAAACCGCAAGCTTAATTTTGAACTTAGCCCAGCACTGAAAAAACGTTATCAATTAAAGTGGATAGCCGCCTCTACACCGCAATATACGCGGATAGAAAAAATGAGCGAAAACGCCATTTTAGTGGGGTTAGATGACGGTGAACAGAGCGGAGAAACTTACTTTGAATTATGGGTGTACGACAGCGTGTTAAAGCAAACCTTTATGTGTGATCCACGCATTGTTATTGAGGATGCAGATATTCCATAATTTAGAAGAAACAGACCCAGTCTAATTAGGGTAAGCCAATTGGCAAAGATAAGCTTAGTGTCTTTGCCAATTTCAGTCCCTACATTATAAACATCCTAATCAAAGACATTATTAAGGAATAATTGTGAAACTAACCTCATCCCTTTTTGTTACAAGCTTGTTTTGCTCAACGCTGATGCTGAGTTTGCCAAGCAGCGCAGCCATGACGCTTGAGAGCGAGCAGGTAAGCGCACAGCAACAACCCAACGTTAAAACCTTTACCTTAGAGCTTTGGGCGCCAGATGAGTATGCCCCCTTTGACTCAAAAGTGGCAGAGTTTGGCGATTTATATCGCTACCGCTACACACCGGAGCAGCAAGCCTTTCTGGCAACGGAACAAAACCGTAAGCTTAATTTTGAACTCAGCCCAGCGCTGAAAAAACGTTATCAATTAAAGTGGATAGCCGCCTCTACACCCCAATATACACGGATAGAAAAAATGAGCGAAAACGCCATCCTCGTGGGATTAGATGATGATGAACGAAGCGGAGAAACTTACTTTGAATTATGGGTCTACGACAGCGTATTAAAGCAAACCTTTATGTGTGATCCTACAGTTATTATCGAACCAACAGATCCAGTCTAATTATGGTCAGCCGGTTGGCAAAGAGAAGCTTAGTGTCTTTGCCAATATTAGTACGTAAATTCTAAACATCCTAATCCACGACATTATTAAGGAATAATTGTGAAACTAACCTCATCCCTTTTTATTACGGGCTTGTTTTGCGCAACGCTGATGCTGAGTTTGCCAAGCAGCGCAGCCACGACGTTTGAGAGCGAGCAGGTAAGCGCACAGCAACAACCCAACGTGAAAACCTTTACCTTAGAACTGTGGGCGCCAGATGAGTATGCCCCCTTTGACTCAAAAGTGGCTGAGTTTGGCGATTTATATCGCTACCGCTACACACCTGAGCAGCAAGCCTTTTTGGCAACAGAACAAAACCGCAAGCTTAATTTTGAACTTAGCCCAGCACTGAAAAAACGTTATCAATTAAAATGGATAGCCGCCTCTACACCCCAATATACACGGATAGAAAAAATGAGCGAAAACGCCATTTTGGTGGGGTTAGATGACGGTGAACGAAGCGGAGAAACTTACTTTGAATTATGGGTCTACGACAGCGTATTAAAGCAAACCTTTATGTGTGATCCTACAGTTATTTTGGAAGAAATAGATCCAATCTAATTAGGGTAAGCCGGTTGGCAAAGAGAAGCTTAGTGTCTTTGCTAATTTTAGTCCCTACATTCTAAACATTCTAATCAACGACATTATTAAGGAATAATTGTGAAACTAACCTCATCCCTTTTTATTACGGGCTTGTTTTGCTCAACGCTGATGCTGAGTTTGCCAAGCAGCGCAGCCACAACGCTTGAGAGCGAGCAGGTAAGCGCACAGCAACAACCCAACGTGAAAACTTTTACCTTAGAGCTTTGGGCGCCAGATGAGTATGCCCCCTTTGACTCAAAAGTGGCTGAGTTTGGTGATTTATACCGCTACCGTTACACACCGGAGCAGCAAGCCTTTTTGGCAACAGAACAAAACCGCAAGCTTAATTTTGAACTTAGCCCAGCACTGAAAAAACGTTATCAATTAAAATGGATAGCCGCCTCTACACCGCAATATACGCGGATAGAAAAAATGAGCGAAAACGCCATTTTAGTGGGGTTAGATGACGGTGAACGAAGCGGAGAAACTTACTTTGAATTGTGGGTCTACGACAGCGTATTAAAGCAAACCTTTATGTGTGATCCTAAAGTTATTATCGACGATACAGATCCAGCTTAATTAGGGTTAGCTGATTGGCAAAGAGATGCTTAGTTTCTTTGCCAATTTTAGGCTCTAAATTTCGGTTATCGCGCTTATCGGCTTATGTCGCAGCAATGCGTGCGATTGTAACCATGGTTTACTTAGGTCGCCACTTCGACTTGTGATGAGAGCTGCGCCCAATGCGTTAATATCTATCTCTAAGCGACTTATTCCGTACGTCATTTTATCGTATTCGTATTGCTCAAAAGGTAAGCATTGCTATTATGATAGCGTTGTCATCAATCAAGGAGACAGAGAATGTTTCGTGAGCTTGCCCTTTGCCTTAGCGTCGCCGTTTTGCTCGGTTGTACTAGCACGTCAGAGTCAATTTCAGTAAACGCGGCGAAAAATACCCCATTACAAGTTGTTGAGGCTGCGGCAATTCGTTATCCAAACCAAGCGCGCAATGCGATAAGTATTACCTTCGACGATGCGAGAGCAACGCAATTAACGGAAGGCGTTCCGTTACTTAACCAGTATCAGGTTAAAGGCACGTTTTATTTAATTCCAAACGCAGTGAGTAAACATGTCGAAGGTTGGAAGGCTGCGGCGAAAGCTGGACATGAAATAGGCAATCACTCGTCGTCTCATTTGTGTACTGGTAATTTTCAGTGGTTAAGAGACAAAAATGCGGGTTTAGAGCAGGTGGATTTAACTTGGATGGAAAAAGACATCGTAGAGGCTAATTCCTACCTTGAAACCAATCTCGGTGTCAGAATTCGCTCGTTTGCTTACCCATGTGGGCAAACCTTTGTCGGCCGGGGTGAGGCGGTCAAAAGTTATGTCCCCATCGTCGCTAAGTATTTCGACACAGGTAGACGTTGGCTCGATGAAACAGGCAATAATCCGGGTTATGTGGATTTTGTTCAGTTAACGAGTTTGGCTATAGACGGAAAAACATTTGAACAAGTAAAGCAAATGATAGAACAGCTTCGTGCTAACAACGCGTGGATCATTCTAACAGGCCATGATGTAGGCTTAAGCGCTCAATACACGACCGACAAACAGATGTTGACTCAACTTTTCGGATATTTGCAGGCCCCTGAAAACGGATTTTGGTTGGGGACGGTATCTGAGGTTGCTGACCATATTCGAGCTCAGCGCACTGTGCCAAAAACCGCGATGAAATAAAAAATGGTGGTTTAAGGTAACTAAGAGACGAAAGTCCTGTCGATAACGCTTGAATCTCAATACTATCACCCCCACTTTGATGAAACGCGCAAGGATACTTACGCGTTTTTAAAGTAAAAAGCATTGAGCAAAAAACATACACCTTTGATTGGTAAAGAATCCTTTTCCCCTCAGTTGTGTTTGGCTAATTTAATTAAAATTTAGCCTATCTTTCACTCGATATTGCTGATACAATTGCCCGCCCTTGAAAGACGAATGCTTCGTTTTTTGAGTGGAAATTAATCTAAATGCTTGGGTTTTAAACAAATTCAGGCGAGTTGTAACTACACCGGAGCTCATTAAGATGATCCAAATGCAAACTCAGCTGGACGTTGCTGATAACAGCGGCGCTCGCAAAGTGCAGTGTATTAAAGTCTTAGGTGGTTCGCACCGTCGTTACGCAACGGTTGGTGACATCATTAAAGTTTCTGTTAAAGAAGCGATTCCTCGCGCTAAAGTGAAGAAAGGTGATGTACTAAACGCTGTGGTAGTGCGCACTAGAAAAGGCATTCGTCGTCCAGACGGTTCTTTGATCCGTTTCGATTCAAACGCTGCTGTAATGCTTAACGCAAACCTTCAGCCAATCGGTACTCGTATCTTTGGCCCTGTGACTCGTGAACTACGTTCTGAAAAGTTCATGAAGATCATTTCACTAGCCCCAGAAGTACTGTAAGGAGTCGATCATGGCAGCAAAAATCCGTCGTGATGACGAAGTAATCGTACTAGCCGGTAAAGACAAAGGTAAGCGCGGTAAAGTGCTTTCAGTTGTTACTGAAACTGGTCGTGTATTCGTTGAAGGCGTAAATCTTATCAAGAAACACCAAAAGCCTGTACCACAACTACAGCAACCTGGTGGTGTCGTTGAGAAAGAAGCGTCAATCGACGTGTCAAATATCGCGATTGTTAACCCAGAAACGGGTAAAGCGGATCGTGTTGGTTTTAGATTTGAAGACGGTAAAAAAGTCCGTTTCTTCAAGTCTACTGGTAAAACTATCTAAATAGTTGGAGTAGACGATGGCGAAACTGCATGAAGTGTACAAAGACAAAGTTGTTAAAGAACTTTTCGAAAAGTTCGGCTACAGCTCTGTCATGCAAGTCCCTCAGATCACTAAAATCACCCTTAATATGGGTGTGGGTGAAGCCCTTGCAGACAAGAAAATTCTTGATAACGCAGTAGCGGATCTTGAAGCAATCTCTGGTCAAAAAGCGCTTATTACTAAAGCACGCAAATCAGTTGCAGGCTTTAAAGTGCGTGAAGGCTACCCTATTGGCTGTAAAGTAACCCTACGCGGCGAGCGTATGTGGGAATTCTTAGAGCGTCTAGTATTTATCGCACTACCTCGTGTACGTGACTTCCGTGGCGTAAGCGCAAAGTCATTCGACGGTCGTGGTAACTACTCTATGGGCGTACGTGAACAAATCATCTTCCCTGAAATCGATTACGATAAAGTGGATAGAGTTCGTGGTATGGATATTACTATCACTACTACAGCTAAAAATGATGATGAAGGCCGTGCGTTATTAGAAGCGTTCAACTTCCCATTCAAGAAATAAGGGTAGGGTTATGGCAAAGAATTCAATGAAAGCACGTGAAGTAAAACGTGCAAAACTAGTAGCTCAGTTCGCTGAAAAGCGTCTAGCTCTTAAAGCTATCATTAGCGGTGTTAACACTTCTGATGAAGAACGTTGGGACGCGGTTGTTAAGCTACAATCTTTACCGCGTGATTCTGCCCCTACGCGTCAACGTAATCGTTGTAACATCACGGGCCGCCCTCATGGTTACCTTCGCAAATTCGGTATGAGCCGTATTAAAGTTCGCGAAGCTGCTATGCGCGGTGAAATTCCTGGCCTTAAAAAGGCTTCTTGGTAATAGAATCACGGGAGTAAGACATGAGCTTGCAAGATCCTATTGCGGATTTGTTTACACGTATCCGTAACGGTCAGACTGCGAAGAAGGTATCAGTATCTATGCCAACTTCAAAGCTGAAAGTAGCTATCGCTAAAGTATTGAAAGATGAAGGTTATATTTCTGATTTCGCAGTAAATAGCGATGTTAAAGCAGAATTGACTATCGAACTTAAGTACTTCGAAGGCAAAGCTGTAATCGAAAACATCCAGCGTGTTAGCCGTCCAGGTCTACGTATCTATAAGAAACGTGACGAATTACCAAAGGTAATGGGTGGTCTAGGTATCGCTATCGTATCAACTTCTAAAGGCCTGATGACTGACCGCGCTGCGCGTAAAGCCGGTGTTGGCGGTGAAATCATTGGCTTTGTAGCTTAATTCTGGAGGGGAACACATGTCTCGTATAGCGAAGGCTCCAATTAATGTTCCTGCCGGTGTTGAAGTTACAATCAACGGCCAGGACATCAAGGTTAAAGGCAAAAACGGTGAATTGTCACGTACAATCCACGCTGCAGTTGAAGTTGCGTTAAACGACAATGTAATCACGACTTTACCTCGTGAAGGCATCGATAACGCATGGGCACAAGCAGGTACTGCTCGCGCTCTAATCAATAACATGATCATCGGCGCAAGCAATGGTTATGAGAAGAAACTTCAGCTAGTTGGTGTTGGTTACCGTGCAGCTTCTAAGGGCAAAACATTAGATTTGACTCTTGGTTTCTCACACCCGGTAGTTTTCGAAGTACCAGTAGGTATTACAATCGAAACACCAAGCCAAACTGAAATTCTTGTTAAAGGCGCAGATAAGCAACTAGTTGGTCAAACAGCTGCTAACATTCGTGCATACCGTGCTCCAGAGCCTTATAAAGGTAAAGGTGTTCGTTATTCTGACGAAAACGTGCGTCGTAAAGAAGCTAAGAAGAAGTAAGGTAAGACGATGGATAAGAAAACAGCTCGTCTACGTCGTGCTAAGCGCAGTCGTAGAAACATTATCGAACAAGGCACAACGCGTCTTGTTATCCACCGCACGCCACGTCACATTTACGCTCAAGTAGTAAACGTTGAGGGTAAAGTACTGGCTGCTGCTTCTACTGTTGAAAAAGCAATTGCTGAAACAGTTAAAGGCACAAGCAACGTAGCTGCAGCTCAAGCTGTAGGTAAACTAGTTGCTGAACGCGCGGCAGACAAAGGCATCGAAAAGATTGCTTTCGACCGCAGTGGCTTTAAATATCACGGCCGTGTGAAGGCGCTTGCTGATGCAGCGCGTGAAGCTGGCTTGCAATTCTAGGAGTAGACAATGGCTAACGTAGAAGCAAAAGCACAACAGCCAGAATTGGCTGAGAAGCTAATCGCGGTAAACCGTGTGTCTAAAGTGGTTAAAGGTGGTCGTATCTTTAGTTTCACTGCACTAACTGTTGTTGGTGATGGCGCAGGTAAAGTAGGTTTCGGTTACGGTAAAGCACGTGAAGTTCCAGCTGCTATTCAAAAAGCAATGGAAAAAGCGCGTCGTAACATGATTACTGTTGATCTAAACGGTCACACGCTACAGCACCCTATCAAGGGTCGCCACGCGGGTTCTAAAGTTTACATGCAACCAGCTTCAGAAGGTACAGGTATCATCGCAGGTGGTGCGATGCGTGCAGTACTAGAAGTTGCAGGCGTACATAACGTACTGTCAAAAGCATACGGTTCAACTAACCCGATCAACATCGTTCGCGCAACTGTATCTGCGCTAGAGAGCATGAACTCTCCAGCTAAGATCGCAGCTAAGCGTGGTCTATCTGTTGAACAAATTCAGGGGTAATTAACCATGGCAAATACTGTAAAAGTGACTCAAGTAAAGAGCTCTATCGGTCGTTTACCGAAGCATAAAGCAACTTTACGCGGTCTTGGTTTACGTCGTATCAACCACACTGTTGAGCTTGAAGATACGCCAGCAGTACGCGGTATGATCAACCAAGTTTATTACATGGTTAAGGTTGAGGGGTAATTCGAATGCATTTGAATACACTTTCACCTGCTGTAGGTGCGAAAACTGAGAAGAAACGTCTTGGTCGTGGTATCGGTTCTGGTCTTGGTAAGACTGCGGGCCGTGGTCACAAAGGTCAAAAGTCACGTTCAGGTTCTTCAGTTCGTTGGGGCTTTGAAGGCGGTCAAATGCCTATGCAACGCCGTCTACCTAAGTTTGGTTTCGTTTCTCGCAAGTCACTTGTGTCTGCAGAAGTAAACCTATACGAAATCGCTAAAGTTGAAGGCGATACGGTAGATCTAAACACGCTTCAAGCAGCTGGTTTGATTAAAAAGAACGTTCTGTTCGTTAAAGTTGTAAAATCTGGCGAAGTTTCACGCGCAGTTACTGTAAAAGGTCTTAAAGTGACTAAAGGTGCTCGCGAAGCTATCGAAGCTGCCGGAGGCAAGGTAGAAGAGTAAGGAAGTACACTATGGCTAAACCAGGTAAAGAAATGCAAAGTGCACAAAGTGGCCTTGCGGAATTGAAGCGCCGATTACTATTCGTATTGGGTGCGATCATTATTTACCGTCTTGGATCATTTGTGCCAATCCCTGGTATTGACGCCGCTGTACTTGCCGAGTTCTTCGAGCAACAAAAGGGCACCATCGTTGAAATGTTTAACATGTTCAGTGGTGGTGCGCTTGAGCGTGCTTCTGTATTGGCTTTGGGTATTATGCCGTACATTTCGGCCTCGATTATCGTTCAACTTTTGACGCACATTCATCCAGCGATGATTGAGCTGAAGAAAGAGGGCGAAGCGGGTCGCAAGAAGATAAGCCAATACACTCGTTATGGTACGCTCGTGCTTGCTACATTCCAGTCAATTGGTATTGCTACAGGCTTGCCAAACATGATGGACGGGTTAGTTGTTAACCCTGGTTTCGGTTTCTATTTCACCGCTGTGGTGAGCTTAGTAACGGGTACTATGTTCCTTATGTGGCTGGGCGAACAAATTACAGAACGCGGTATCGGTAACGGTATTTCAGTTCTGATTTTTGTTGGTATTGTAGCTAACCTGCCGTCTGCGATTGGTTCGACAGCAGAAATGGCGCGCCAAGGTGATTTGAATGTCTTTGTGCTGTTGCTAATTGGTGTGGTTGTATTCGCAGTGACTTACTTGGTGGTGTTTTTTGAACGTGGTCAACGTCGTATCGTCGTTAACTACGCAAAGCGTCAACAAGGTCGTCAAGTGTATGCTGCTCAAAGCACGCATTTGCCGTTGAAAGTTAACATGGCGGGTGTTATTCCACCAATCTTTGCTAGCAGTATCATTTTGTTCCCTGGTACAATAGCAAGCTGGTTCGGACAAGGTGAAGGTCCAGTTGCTGACGTTCTGTCTGCGATTTCAAGTGTGTTGACTCCTGGTCAACCGTTGTACGCGGTCGTTCTTGCAGCAGCGATTATCTTCTTCTGCTTTTTCTACACTGCGTTGGTGTTTAACCCGCGTGAGACTGCAGACAACCTGAAAAAATCAGGTGCCTTTATTCCAGGCATTCGCCCAGGTGAACAGACGTCTAAATACATTGATAAAGTGATGACACGCCTCACATTAGCTGGAGCGTTGTATATAACCTTTATCTGTCTGGTGCCCGAGTTTATGACTATGGCATGGCAAACGCCATTCTACTTCGGCGGTACATCGGTTTTGATTATCGTTGTTGTGATCATGGACTTTATGGCACAAGTACAAACGCATATGATGACACATCAATATGAGTCTGTGCTGAAAAAAGCAAACCTTAAAGGCTATGGCCGATAAGGTCGTTTTCACGGAGTTGAGCAATGAAAGTACGTGCTTCCGTTAAGAAAATCTGCCGTAACTGTAAAGTTATTAAACGTGCTGGTGTAGTACGTGTAATTTGCAGTGAGCCTAAGCACAAGCAAAGGCAAGGCTAATTAAATAGACGTGCAGGCTGAGTATTTATACTTAGCCTGTGTTTTTAACTGGATTTGGTCTGCGTTTGAGTATCCTTGCGGGCTTTTCAAACTAATAGTATACCAAATCAATTTATAGGAGATGTGTTAGTGGCCCGTATCGCTGGCATTAACGTTCCTGATCATAAGCATGCAGTTATCGCTTTAACTGCGATTTATGGTGTAGGTAAAACACGCGCTAAGGCTATCTTAGCTGCGACAAATATCGCCGAAGACACAAAGATCGGCACTTTAGACGAAGCTACACTTGACATCCTTCGTGAAGAAGTTGGCAAGTACACTGTTGAAGGTGACCTTCGTCGTGAAGTTACATTGAGCATCAAGCGTCTTATGGATCTTGGTTGTTTCCGTGGCTTACGTCACCGTCGTTCGCTTCCACTACGTGGTCAGCGTACTAAGACTAACGCGCGTACTCGTAAGGGTCCTCGCAAGCCTATCAAGAAATAAGGTGGGGTAAGTTATGGCTAAAGCACCAATTCGTCGTAAAAAGGTCAAAAAGCAAGTTGCTGACGGTATGGCACACGTCCATGCGTCATTCAACAACACTATTGTGACCATCACTGACCGTCAAGGTAATGCTCTTTCTTGGGCGACTGCAGGTGGTTCTGGTTTCCGCGGTTCTCGTAAGTCTACTCCGTTCGCTGCGCAGGTTGCTGCTGAGCGTGCAGGTGCAGTTGCACAAGAGTACGGTCTTAAGAACCTAGAAGTATTCATTAAAGGTCCAGGTCCAGGCCGTGAGTCTGCTGTTCGTGCATTGAATGCTGCTGGTTTCCGTATCACTAACATCACTGACGTGACGCCAATCCCACATAATGGTTGTCGTCCACCGAAGAAACGTCGCGTATAACATAGGTTAGGAGAAAGAACATGGCAAGATATTTGGGCCCTAAGCTCAAGCTAAGTCGTCGTGAAGGTACTGACCTGTTCCTTAAAAGCGGCGTAAGAGCAATTGACTCTAAGTGTAAACTTGAAACTGCTCCTGGTCAGCACGGTGCTCGTAAGGGTCGCCTATCTGACTACGGTCTGCAACTACGTGAAAAGCAAAAAGTACGTCGTATTTACGGTGTGCTAGAAAAGCAATTCCGTAACTACTACAAAGAAGCTGCTCGCCTTAAAGGTAACACAGGTGAAAACCTATTACAGCTTCTAGAGCAACGTTTAGACAATGTTGTATATCGCATGGGTTTTGCAAGCACACGTGCTGAAGCACGTCAGCTAGTAAGCCACAAAGCGATTATGGTTAATGGTCGTGTTGTGAACGTACCTTCTTACACTATTACTCCAGAAGATGTAGTTGTAGTTCGTGAGAAGTCTAAGAAACAAGCGCGTATCATCGCTGCTCTAGAGTTGGCTGAGCAACGTGAAAAGCCAACTTGGATTGAAGTTGACGGTAGCAAAATGGAAGGTACTTTCAAGCGCCTACCAGAGCGTTCAGATCTGTCTGCGGACATTAACGAACAACTAATCGTCGAACTTTACTCGAAGTAAAGTTAAGAGTTAAGAGAGGATAACATGCAGGGTTCTGTAACCGAATTCCTAAAGCCAAGGTTAGTCGAGATTGAAGCAGTAAGTCCATCACGTTCTAAAGTTGTTTTAGAACCGTTGGAGCGTGGCTTTGGTCACACGCTAGGTAACGCGTTACGTCGTATCCTACTTTCGTCAATGCCAGGTTGTGCAGTGACTGAAGTGGAAATCGATGGTGTGTTGCACGAGTACAGCGCGAAAGAAGGCGTACAAGAAGACATCATTGAAATTCTGTTAAACCTTAAAGGTCTGGCAGTATCTCTAGAAGGTAAAGATGAAGTTTTCCTTACCCTGACTAAATCTGGCCTAGGCCCTGTGACTGCGGCTGACATCCAGCACGATGGTGATGTTACTATCGCTAACCCAGAGCACGTTATTTGCCATTTAACAGCAGATAACGCTGAGATCAGCATGCGCATTCGTGTACAGCGTGGTCGTGGTTATGTGCCAGCGTCAAGCCGCTTATCCTCTGATGACGATGAGCGTCCAATCGGCCGTCTGTTGCTTGATGCATCATTCAGCCCGGTTGAGCGTATTGCGTACTCGGTTGAGTCAGCTCGTGTTGAGCAGCGTACAGATTTAGACAAGTTAATCATTGATATGGAGACTAACGGTACTTTGGATCCTGAAGAAGCGATCCGCCGTGCGTCAACTATCCTAGCTGAGCAGCTAGAAGCGTTCGTAGATTTACGTGACGTTTCTGAGCCAGAAGCGAAAGAAGAGAAGCCTGAATTCGATCCTATTCTGCTTCGTCCAGTTGATGATCTTGAGCTGACTGTTCGTTCTGCAAACTGTCTGAAAGCCGAGCAAATTCAATATATTGGTGACTTAGTACAACGTACCGAAGTAGAGCTTCTTAAAACGCCAAACCTTGGTAAGAAGTCTCTAACTGAGATCAAAGACGTACTAGCTTCACGTGGTCTTTCTCTGGGCATGCGCCTAGAAAACTGGCCACCTGCAAGTCTAGCTGAGTAATCTAAGTTACTGTATTAGTTTAGTTAGAAGGATAGGGTCATGCGCCATCGTAAGAGTGGTCGTCAATTAAACCGTAACAGCAGCCATCGCAAAGCGATGTTCAGCAACATGGCTGGTTCTTTGGTGAAGCACGAAATCATCAAGACTACTTTGCCAAAAGCTAAAGAGTTGCGCCGTGTAATTGAGCCTTTAATCACACTGGCTAAGACTGACAGCGTAGCAAACCGTCGTTTAGCGTTTGCTCGCACGCGTGATAATGAAGTTGTTGGTAAGCTTTTCACTGAGATCGGCCCGCGTTTCGCGAACCGTCCAGGTGGTTACACTCGTATTCTTAAGTGTGGCTTCCGTGCTGGTGATAACGCACCAATGGCTTACATTGAGCTACTAGACCGCCCAGCGGCTGAAGCTCAAGAAGACGCACAGTCTGCTGAGTAAGTCTATATAGACACATAAAAAGCCGAGCTAAGCTCGGCTTTTTGTTTACAAGCGATTTGTTTTAAGCGTAATACTGCTCTTCTATCTTCTATCTTCTATCTTCTATCTTCTATCTTCTATCTTCTATCTTCTATCTTCTATCTTCTATCTTCTATCTAATTATGAATTCTATCGCATAAGGCTGATTGTAAGGCTTAGCCAATACATTTCTAGTTTGCACTTCGTCTCTCATCTATATAGACGTGTCTATAGGGATCAAACAACTCCTCATTTACGTAACACTCCATCGACTTTATGATTAATGTCCGTAATCCTCATTGCAATAGAAGCGAAGGCTTCATAATGTAAAACTGCCATGGCATTCC
>NZ_CP099917.1:2560000-2712500 GCF_030994125.1 Pseudoalteromonas xiamenensis
TAAGCGTACACGGTGGATGCCTTGGCAGTTGGAGGCGATGAAGGACGTACTAACTTGCGATAAGCCTAGTTGAGCCAGTAAGAGGCGCTTGAGACTAGGATTTCCGAATGGGGAAACCCACCTATTTATAGGTATCCTATGGTGAATACATAGCCATAGGAGGCGAACCGGGAGAACTGAAACATCTAAGTACCCCGAGGAAAAGAAATCAACCGAGATTCCGTTAGTAGTGGCGAGCGAACGCGGACCAGCCCTTAAGCTGTGTTGTAGTTAGTGGAATATTCTGGAAAGTGTAACGATACAGGGTGATAGTCCCGTACACAAAAACTTATACACAGTGAAATCGAGTAGGACGGGGCACGTGAAACCTTGTCTGAATATGGGGGGACCATCCTCCAAGGCTAAATACTCCCAACTGACCGATAGTGAACCAGTACCGTGAGGGAAAGGCGAAAAGAACCCCTGTAAGGGGAGTGAAATAGAACCTGAAACCGTGTACGTACAAGCAGTAGGAGCACCTTCGTGGTGTGACTGCGTACCTTTTGTATAATGGGTCAGCGACTTATATTCTGTAGCGAGGTTAACCGAATAGGGTAGCCGTAGCGAAAGCGAGTCTTAACTGGGCGCTTAGTTGCAGGGTATAGACCCGAAACCCGGTGATCTATCCATGAGCAGGTTGAAGGTCAGGTAACACTGACTGGAGGACCGAACCCACTCCCGTTGAAAAGGTAGGGGATGACTTGTGGATTGGAGTGAAAGGCTAATCAAACCGGGAGATAGCTGGTTCTCCCCGAAATCTATTTAGGTAGAGCCTCGGACGAATACTACTGGGGGTAGAGCACTGTTAAGGCTAGGGGGTCATCCCGACTTACCAACCCTTTGCAAACTCCGAATACCAGTAAGTAATATCCGGGAGACACACGGCGGGTGCTAACGTCCGTCGTGAAGAGGGAAACAACCCAGACCGCCAGCTAAGGTCCCAAAGTGTATGTTAAGTGGGAAACGATGTGGGAAGGCTAAAACAGCTAGGAGGTTGGCTTAGAAGCAGCCACCCTTTAAAGAAAGCGTAATAGCTCACTAGTCGAGTCGGCCTGCGCGGAAGATGTAACGGGGCTAAACATACCACCGAAGCTGCGGCTGCAGATTTTATCTGCGGGGTAGGGGAGCGTTCTGTAAGCCGTTGAAGGTGTACCGGGAGGTATGCTGGAGGTATCAGAAGTGCGAATGCTGACATAAGTAACGATAATGCGGGTGAAAAACCCGCACGCCGGAAGACCAAGGGTTCCTATCCCATGTTAATCAGGGTAGGGTGAGTCGACCCCTAAGGCGAGGCTGAAGAGCGTAGTCGATGGGAAACGGGTTAATATTCCCGTACTTGATATGAATGCGATGGGGGGACGGAGCAGGCTAGGCAAGCATGGCGTTGGTTGTCCATGTGAAAGTATGTAGGCTGGTGACTTAGGCAAATCCGGGTCGCTAAAGCTGAGATACGAGACGAGCACCTACGGGTGTGAAGTTGTTGATGCCCTACTTCCAGGAAAAGCCTCTAAGCTTCAGTTTATATTGAATCGTACCCGAAACCGACACAGGTGGTCAGGTAGAGAATACTAAGGCGCTTGAGAGAACTCGGGTGAAGGAACTAGGCAAAATGGTACCGTAACTTCGGGAGAAGGTACGCTCTTGTCTGTTAAGCCCTTGCGGTGTAAGCAGACGGGAGTCGCAGAGAATAGGTAGCTGGAACTGTTTATTAAAAACACAGCACTGTGCAAAATCGTAAGATGACGTATACGGTGTGACGCCTGCCCGGTGCCGGAAGGTTAATTGATGGGGTTAGTCTTTGGACGAAGCTCTTGATCGAAGCCCCGGTAAACGGCGGCCGTAACTATAACGGTCCTAAGGTAGCGAAATTCCTTGTCGGGTAAGTTCCGACCTGCACGAATGGCGTAATCATGGCTACGCTGTCTCCACCCGAGACTCAGTGAAATTGAAATCGCAGTGAAGATGCTGTGTACCCGCGGCTAGACGGAAAGACCCCGTGAACCTTTACTATAGCTTGGCACTGAACATTGAACCTACATGTGTAGGATAGGTGGGAGGCTTTGAAGCAAGAACGCTAGTTCTTGTGGAGCCGTCCTTGAAATACCACCCTTGTATGTTTGATGTTCTAACGTTGGCCCCTAATCGGGGTTACGGACAGTGCCTGGTGGGTAGTTTGACTGGGGCGGTCTCCTCCCAAAGAGTAACGGAGGAGCACGAAGGTTTGCTAAGAGCGGTCGGACATCGCTCGGTTAGTGTAATGGTAGAAGCAAGCTTAACTGCGAGACAGACACGTCGAGCAGGTACGAAAGTAGGTCATAGTGATCCGGTGGTTCTGAATGGAAGGGCCATCGCTCAACGGATAAAAGGTACTCCGGGGATAACAGGCTGATACCGCCCAAGAGTTCATATCGACGGCGGTGTTTGGCACCTCGATGTCGGCTCATCACATCCTGGGGCTGAAGTCGGTCCCAAGGGTATGGCTGTTCGCCATTTAAAGTGGTACGCGAGCTGGGTTTAGAACGTCGTGAGACAGTTCGGTCCCTATCTGCCGTGGGCGTTTGAGAATTGAGAGGGGCTGCTCCTAGTACGAGAGGACCGGAGTGGACGAACCGCTGGTGTTCGGGTTGTCATGCCAATGGCATTGCCCGGTAGCTACGTTCGGAATCGATAACCGCTGAAAGCATCTAAGCGGGAAGCGAGCCTCGAGATGAGTTCTCACTTGGAGTTTAACTCCACTAAAGGGCCGTTGGAGACTACAACGTTGATAGGCAGGGTGTGGAAGCGCTGTGAGGCGTGAAGCTAACCTGTACTAATTACCCGTGAGGCTTAACCATACAACGCCAAAGTGGTTTAGTTGTTAGAAGTTAAGTATTGACTAAAGTAGACAACGACGAAGTAAAAGACATTAATATTAGCGTTCCAGATTTAGTTTACTTGCGGTAGCGAGTAGACGACCAGCTTATGCTTGGTGACAATAGCGTTGTGGACCCACCTGACCCCATGCCGAACTCAGAAGTGAAACGCAACAGCGCCGATGATAGTGTGGCAGCTGCCATGTGAAAGTAGGACATCGCCAGGCTCTAATTAAATAAAAAGGCCTCTTCGAAAGAAGAGGCCTTTTTATTTATTACGTGTTTAGGGATGTGCTACGTGAAAGTAGGGTGAAAAGTCGATTAGGGAAGCAAACAGTTTTGCTTCACTGGCTTTGAACGTCGAAGGCCTCTGGCCGTAGACCGGACATCGCCAGGCTGGGCGCCCCCGACTAGGCGTCCCCGACTCTTAATTAAAGAAAGCCCGATCTGAAAGAGTCGGGCTTTTTTGCTTTTTGGCGCCGAAAACCAACTAAAGAGAAAACCACTATTCGTCGAGCCATTCAGCTTTAAAATTTATTAATAGTTTGAAATAAATAGAATTTGAAATTTAACACAGACGACCTCTCTCCATTAGTCTAGTCTAAAATCAAAACCGCCATAACTGTAACTTCTTCAATGATTATTCATGGTAACGACAGCCTAAATTTGGCATAGTTACGCTTTCTCTCTTCGTAGATCCTTGGGGTAATTAAGGAATGCACGTACATATTCTTGGTATCTGTGGCACTTTCATGGGTGGTATTGCGGCTATAGCAAAAGCGCTTGGTCACAAAGTAACAGGGTCTGATCTCAACGTTTATCCGCCAATGAGTACTCAACTCGAAGCGTTAGGCATTGAATTGATCCAAGGTTATGATGTATCTCAATTGAACCCTCGGCCAGATATAGTTGTCATTGGGAATGCAATGAGTCGTGGTAATGCCTGTGTGGAATATGTATTGAATAATCATATCCCCTATACCTCAGGGCCAGAGTGGCTTAAACATCACGTATTACAAAATGCTTGGGTTTTAGCGGTTGCAGGAACTCATGGAAAAACAACCACCTCAAGTATGCTTGCTTGGATATTAGAGTACGCAGGATTGAATCCTGGTTTTTTAATCGGTGGAATCGTTCAAAATTTCGGTCTATCGGCTCGCGTTACTGAAACACCATTCTTTGTTATTGAGGCCGATGAATACGATACGGCATTTTTCGACAAACGCAGTAAATTTGTCCATTACCTACCAAAGACACTAATTCTAAATAATCTAGAGTTTGACCACGCGGATATATTCAAAGATTTAGACGCCATTGAAACCCAGTTCCACCATCTGATGCGCACACTTCCGTCAACCGGTAAAGTGGTTTATCCATTAGATGATGAAGCATTAGGGAGGGTACTTGAACGCGGATGTTGGAGTGAACGTGAATCCATCGGGAAGGAATGGACGTATAACCTTATCAAGGCTGACGGCAGCGAATTCGATGTAGTTTTTGAAGGCAGTGTTAAAGGAAAGGTAAAGTGGAGCGCTATTGGTCTGCACAATGTGCATAATGCATTAGTTGCACTTGCAGCTGCGAGGCATGTGGGTGTCCCAATCGAACAGGGGATTGACGCACTAGCCGAGTTTATTAGTCCAAAACGTCGCATGGAAATCCGGGGGAGCGTCAATGGCGTCACCGTATACGATGACTTTGCACATCACCCAACGGCAATTAAAACTACGCTTGAAGGGCTAAGAGCCAAAGTGGGTAGTGAACCAATTATTGCAATATTAGAACCGCGTTCTAACACCATGAAAATGGGTGTACACCAAAAGACACTACTCGAATCATTAGATACTGCAGACGCCGTTTATTTGTATGAGCCTGATGGATTGAATTGGTCTGTGACCGAGATAGCCAAACAGTATGGCGCATTTTGCAGCAAACAAATAGACGAAATTGTCAGTACAGTGGTTGAAAAGTCGGTGCCGAATCAGCATATCCTTGTGATGAGTAACGGTGGATTTGATGGTATTCATACCAAATTATTGGACGCACTTTCTAAAAATGGAAAACATTAATGGCTGACTATAAACAAGCGATTACGCTTGGCTTTAGTGGAGCGTCAGGCGCACCCTATGGTTTACGACTTCTAGAGATTTTGGTCGCGCTCAATTACGAAGTTTTTGTGCTTATTTCAAGTGCAGCTCGCGTTGTATTAGATACCGAGTCAAATGTAAAACTATCGGCAAATGAGGAAAAAGCAGCGGAGCAATTGTCAGCACGCTTCGACGCGAAGGAAGGTCAAATCAAAGTATTCGGAAAGGAAAACTGGTTTAGCCCCGTCGCATCAGGGTCTGCCGCGCCAAAGCAAATGGTTATTTGTCCTTGCAGTGTCGGTACCGTTTCAGCGATTGCGCAAGGTGCATCTGATAATCTCCTCGAGCGTGCGGCTGACGTCGTCATTAAAGAGAGAGGTCAGTTGATTGTCGTGCCTAGAGAAACGCCTTTTAGCGAAATCCATCTTGAGAATATGCTCAAACTGAGTCGGTTAGGCGTCACTGTGATGCCTGCTGCACCAGGGTTTTACCATCAACCAAAGTCGATTGACGATCTCGTCGATTTCATGGTTTCACGTATTTTAGATCATTTGGGGATAACGCATACGCTTACTGAGCGTTGGGGATACGGAGAGAAAAAATCGTAATGAATGCGCTCGAAATAAAGGGGCTTCGCAAAGTTTATAGCAATGGCGTTGAGGCTGTAAAAAACATTGATTTGACCGTCAAACAAGGGGATTTCTTTGCTTTGCTTGGTCCAAATGGCGCGGGAAAGTCAACGACGATCGGCGTCATTTCCTCTTTGGTAAATAAGACCTCGGGTGACGTAAAGGTGTTTGGCCATTCGATAGACACCGCATTGGAGGCTGCAAAAGCTGATCTTGGGCTCGTACCGCAAGAGTTCAACTTTAGTCAATTTGAAACTCTAGAACAAATCCTAGTGACGCAAGCTGGTTACTATGGTGTGCCGCGAGCAGTAGCAATAGAACGGTCAGATAAGTTACTAACCCAGCTAGGACTTTACGAGAAAAAGGACAAACAGGCTAGAACGTTGTCTGGGGGCATGAAACGACGTCTCATGATTGCTAGAGCATTAATGCATGAGCCAAAACTGCTTATTTTGGATGAACCTACTGCAGGTGTAGACATCGAGCTACGCCGCTCGATGTGGGAATTTTTGCGCAAAATAAATCAACAAGGTGTCACTATCATTTTAACGACGCATTATTTAGAAGAAGCCGAATTGCTTTGCCGCAATATCGCGATTATCGATAAAGGCGTCATCGTTGAAAATACGACCATTAAAGCATTGCTCGCAAAATTGGACAAAGAGACGTTCATTTTAGACCTGAGTCCAACGACACAGGCGATAAGATTAGACGGATATGGCTTTAGCCAAGTGGATGACCATACTCTTGAAGTGGAAGTGGCGAAATCCCAAGGGCTTAATAATGTCTTTTTGCAACTAAATGAGCAAAGTATTCAAGTGTTAAGTATGCGCAATAAGGCCAATCGCTTAGAAGAGCTGTTCGTTGGTCTATTAGAACAAGGGCGAGACTAATGGGGCTACTAAAATATCGGGTTGCACTACAAAGTATTTGGATAAAAGAGTGTATTCGCTTTTTACGGATCTGGGTGCAGACGCTTGTTCCACCGGCTATTACGATGACGCTGTATTTTCTTATTTTTGGCAGCTTAATAGGTTCGCGTATTGGTCAGATGGGCGGCTTCAGTTACATGGAGTTTATCGTACCTGGTCTCATCATGATGTCGGTTATCACTAATTCCTATGCGAATGTCGCGTCGAGCTTCTATTCCACCAAATTTCAAAAGAGTATTGAAGAACTGCTCGTCGCCCCAGTACCGAATTACATCATCGTGCTTGGTTACATGGGAGGAGGGATGGCCCGGGGTGTATTAGTTGGTGCGATAGTGACGTGTATTAGTTTATTGTTCGTTGATATTCAAATTCATCACATCGGCATTATCGTTGCCACTGTAGTTCTGACGTCCGCGGTTTTTTCGCTCGGGGGTCTTATTAATGCCGTGTACGCAAATAGTTTTGACGACATCAGCATCATTCCGACTTTTGTGCTGACTCCGCTCACTTATTTGGGTGGCGTATTTTATTCTATAAGCCTTTTACCCGATGTCTGGCAAATGGTATCTAAGGCCAACCCTATCGTGTACATGGTGAATGCCTTCCGTTATGGTTTTCTTGGCGTTTCGGACATCGATATTGGTGTAGCGTTTGGTGTGTTGAGTGCTTTGATTGTTGCCATGTTCACGTTAGCTCTTACGTTGATTAAGCGAGGTACAGGGCTAAGACACTAATGGTAATGGCAAACTCAAAATGCGTGATAAGTAATCAAGATGGCATGCATGACAAGCTTGAAGATATTGTAACGACGCATTTGCGATCGCCCTTTTTAAAGCCAATTGCGACACATACTCACGTCGCTTTTGAGGTCGTAAAAAAACATGTGGACGCGTTTACCGGTCCACTTGTTTTCGATTCTTGTTGCGGCGTTGGTGAAAGTACAGCGAATATTGCCAAGCGACATCCTCAAGCGTTAGTTATTGGCATTGATAAATCATCGCATCGATTAAATAAGCATGATGTCGAGTATCGGCAATCTGAAATTGGGCAATATCTGCTTGTTCGTGCGGATTTAAACGACTTTTGGCG
Source organism: Pseudoalteromonas xiamenensis (assembly GCF_030994125.1). Lineage (NCBI taxonomy): Bacteria > Pseudomonadati > Pseudomonadota > Gammaproteobacteria > Alteromonadales > Pseudoalteromonadaceae > Pseudoalteromonas > Pseudoalteromonas xiamenensis. The sequence continues at coordinate 2,567,629 of NZ_CP099917.1, forward strand.
TTTAGCGGTGGAAGCCGGTTGGCAATTATCCCATCACTATCTGCTGTATCCAAACCCTTGGCCGAAGGCTAAGCATATTAAACGGCGCTGGCATGGCGGGTCTGTATTTCCTTATATGTTAAAATTGGGTGGGCAACTCGAAGTCAGAAGTAACTGGTCCACGTATGTTGAAGAATTTGCCTTTGCTCTTACACTTGCTGGTTTCCCCACAAGCGCAGAGCCCTATGAAAGCAACGAGCCGATTACGCCTTTTGAGCGTAAATATTGGGCATCAGGTCAGTTAAGCACTCGCTTGACGAGGATGCTTTAATAGTTGTTGTGGCACTTGTGGACTCGAAGAGCCGACAAACCGTCCTTGCAAAGAATGTACGCCGAGCTCAACGAGCTTGTCATATTGTTCAGCACTTTCAACATCCATTGCGCAAAGTTTAACTTTCGCGACATCACATTGTACCGCCATATGGTGGACGTATTCCGCAACATGGCAGTCATCGCAAACATGCTCTGTGATGTGAGGTGCAAGCATAATGGCGTCAATGTCTAGCCTGATCACCCGTGTAACCGTAATTAAACCGCTGCTAACATGGTTTATGAGCACCTTGACACCTTTGGCTTTGACTTGCGTGATGAACGCTGCAACGACGGAATAATTACTTAATAAATCTTGTTCATCGACTTCAAAGGTAATTCGGTGAGGTGTCGGATAACGGCGAAGTTCTCCTTTGAGTAAATCGAGAAAATGGGGATCGCACATCGCTGCAAATGGTACCACAATACTCCAATGGAGCGACTCTTTACGAAACCGTTCAATGCAGCGTTTAAGTAAAATTTGGCATAGCTGGCTTGATAAGCCGGAGTTAAACAAAATAGGGTCGAGTCGCTGTGCAACGAGTAGTTGTCCAAACTCGTTAAAGATCCGTGCAGTACACGCAATTTGGTTGATTAAATTAGAATGAGGTTCACAACGAGGCTCATAAAATGGCTGAATGTGTTGGCTTTGTATGGCCCGATGGATACTGTTCGTGAGCAAAAGATGGTTTTTATGATCAAGGTGTCCCGACAGATTCTCATAACTGTAAACACGTAACAACTCGCCTTGCTGTTTTGCTTGGCGGCAGGCTACGTAGGCGTTTTCAAGCACCATCTGTGCATTGCCGGTTGCGATGCCTGCGTGAAGATGAATACAGACGTGAGGATTGCTAATAATTGGGCTGTATACCGGAAAGCTACGGATCAGATCAACCAGTTGAGATTCATCGCCTTCTTCAAACAAAATCGCACATTTTCCCGTTGCGAGGCGAAAAACGGAGTGAGGAGCGGTGCGAGAAGCGAAAAAATCCATTAGTTTTTGCATCACGTCTTCAGCAACTTTTATTCCGTAAAATCCAATAATGTCCTCTAAATCCTTCACCCAAATTACAGCCAAACTCCAATGTAAATGTTGCTTGCGACGTAATTTCGTCATAAGCGCAACGCGAGCCGGAAAGCCAGTCGAAGGGTCATATTCTAGGGTGCGTCGATAAGTAACAAAGTACAAAAATCCGACAAGTGCGGCGATAAAGAAAAAGAAACTCGCGGTCAGAATTGCTTGCCGTGCGCTTTGTTGTAGCTGTGCTTCTAAATCGGCGAGCGCGATGTCTGCCCCAGCAATATAAGCCTGACCAGAAGGAGCGATGTAAGGCACGAAAACAGATTTAAAACTGCCCCAACGGTCGTGAGCCACTTCAAAAAGCGGTGTTGTAGAGGAAAATGCTTGGACATTAACCGTGGTTGCTTCGGCATAGGCTTCTTTAAACCGACTAATTCGGCCTATTTTATGGTCGTACTCAGTGAAACTTGACGCTGTAAATCGCACCGACGGTGGATCGTATATCATTGTGTAGACATATGTCATATCAAGGGCTTTAGCCAACTCTGAGAGCTTATTGCTTGCAGCTTGGTAATCTTCGTTTGTCAGTTGATTAAGCTTGTCGTGGTAATCGCGTCCTAGAATTAATGGGACAGTACGCGCTGCATGTAAAAGCCTAGCGTCAACTTCAGACATGATTTCTTCACGCGTGGTCTTATAGGAGATATAGACATACGCGACGAGGCTTGAGATAAAAAGCACGGCGCCGACGATGAGCCACAAATTGGGGATGTTTTTAAGCTTAAGGGTTTTCATTAGCAGTATCCTTTTGCTAGTGTTCCTTTATTTTATCCGTATGTAGTTGTTTAGCTCAACCTCACTCGGATGAACGAGCGAAAGGATAAGACAAAAGCTTCTCAAGTGTAGAACGCCAAGGTATAAATGTCTTGGATATTTCATTAAAAAGTCATGGTTGCGACACTTTTCTAAAGGAGATAGAAGACTTTTCTTGTCGTTTCCAGTAAAGTGAGCCGTTTCTTTTTATCAAGTATGCAACTAGATTGGTGTGATTATGCCGCTATTTGCAGTTATAAGGTTAGATAACGGGTAGGTTATGGACCAAAAGCGTTGTGCTGTCGCTTCTGAAGATACTCTTATGCGTATATTTACTGTTCCTGAAGCGCCAGGGTCGACTTTAAGCAGAATCGAGCTAGAAATTTCGAGCAATTTGGCTGGATTTTTAAAAGAGAATATTGCTGCTGTAGAAAAGCCGCTGCATGAAATCGAGAAAGATTTTCAGTCAGCAGCGATACCAGAAGAGCCAATGTTCGTTTCCGACTATGCGCAAGAAATTATGGACCAGTTAGTCGCCCATTCAGTGCATACTGCTGCTCCTAGCTTTATTGGTCATATGACTTCTGCATTACCACACTTTGTGCTGCCATTATCGAAGCTGATGGTGGGTCTTAACCAAAACTTGGTAAAAATTGAGACGTCCAAAGCGTTTACGCCATTAGAGCGTCAGGTGCTTGGGATGATGCATCACTTGGCCTTCGGCGAAAGCAAAGGGTTCTACAATAAATGTATGCACAGCGCGAATACCGCACTTGGCGCATTTTGCTCTGGCGGCACCATTGCAAACATTTCAGCGCTTTGGATTGCACGAAACCGACTCTTAAAGCCTGATGGTGAGTTTACTGGCATTTCAGCGCAAGGGATGGTGGCTGGTTTATTGCATTATGGTTATCGAGGACTTGCGGTTCTCGTGTCTGAACGTGGCCACTACTCGTTGGGCAAGGCTGCGGACGTACTGGGCATTGGCCGAGACAACTTTGTGGCCATTCCAACCGACCACAACAACCGTGTTCGTGTAGATTTAATGCGCCAAAAAGCGCTAGAACTTGAAGCTAAAGGCATTAAAGTGATGGCCCTGGTAGGGGTCGCAGGGACTACAGAAACGGGCAATATCGATCCTTTAGAGGACATGGCGGACTTGGCGGTAGAGTTAGGCTGTCATTTTCATGTGGACGCTGCATGGGGTGGGGCAACATTACTGTCCCAAACACATCGTCATTTACTTAAAGGTGTGGAACGAGCTGATTCAATCACGATCGATGCGCATAAACAAATGTATGTGCCGATGGGAGCTGGGTTAGTGCTTTTTAAAGATCCTGCGGCGACAGACGCGATTGAGCATCATGCTGAGTATATTCTACGTAAAGGGTCTAAAGATTTAGGTAGTCACACCTTAGAGGGCAGCCGTCCAGGTATGGCGATGTTAGTCCATGCGTGCTTAAGAGTGATCGGTCGCAAAGGCTATGAAATGCTGATTGATAAAAGTATTTCGAAAGCCAAATATTTTGCTGATTTGATTAAAGCGGATGAAGATTTTGAACTGATTTCAGAACCTGAACTATGCTTACTGACGTACCGTTTAGTGCCCAAAGCCATTAAAGACGCGATTGCTAAAGCAAGCGACGAAGAAAAAATAGAGATTTATGCGGCATTAAATCGATTCACTGCCAGCATGCAAAAGCGACAACGTGAAGCGGGTCGTTCTTTTGTTTCTCGTACGCGTTTAACACCTGTCCAATATCAGAATCAACCGACGGTTGTGTTCCGGGTTGTACTCGCAAATCCTCTAACCTCAGAAACGATTTTGCATGAAATATTGGCTGAGCAAAAGCAGCTGATGAACACAGATCCTGTCTTCAAAAAGTATTTGTCGAAATACATGTAGCTGATATGGTTGTCGTCAATTAAGTGGCTGTTTACATTTTCTTGACGGCTTACCTATTTCGTGGTTTTCTTAATGTATGATATGGAGGCTGTTGCCTTTTCGTTGTAACTATCAAAGAGAACCATGCAAAACCGATTGTCAGAATTGACCCAGCGTCTGCGTCGCATCAGTTCAGAAGAAGTGGATGTGTCTGGGGAGTATCCTAGTTTTTTGTCTGACATCATCCATGAAGGACAGCTATCCTTAGGTATCGATCGCATTTCCGTTTGGTTATTTGACGATATTAATCACCCCGTTAAATTGATCAATGTCGCCAATACCGATTGGCCTGCAGGGCAAGTACCGAGTCATTTCCAGACTGAAGATGAAGAAGACCCGCTTGCCTTTTACCCGTCTTTAAAATACACCGATTTCCCAATCTATTTTTCAGCCATTTCCTCTGGTGTGAGTATCGCGGCGAATGATGCCGAGCAGGATGAAAGCACTTTAGAGTTCAACGGGATTTACTTACAACCGAATGGCATAACCACCATGTTGGATACCGTCATTTTTAAGAACGGTATCCCACTTGGCGTTGTCTGCTGTGAAGGGCGGGGTGGTGTTCGTGAATGGAGTGAAACAGAAGTTGCCTATGCCGAGATGATTGCGGATTGTTGTAGCCGACGACTCTTGGTCAAAGAGCTCTGGCAACTGCAACAAAAGTTACGCTTACTTGCATTCCAAGATGCGTTAACCGGTTTAAAAAACCGGCGCTATCTAATGGATTTCACGCGCAGGGAAATTAGTCGTCATCTACGCAATGGGTCTACGTTGTCGGCGGTGATGGTCGATTTGGATCACTTTAAACGCATCAATGATAAATATGGTCATGATGTAGGTGATGTGGTGTTACGTCAGTTTTCAGAATGTTGCCTGCAAATTCTACGAACAGAAGATTGCCTGTGCCGATTAGGCGGGGAAGAATTCCTCGCTGTGCTTCCCGCAACAAAATTAGACGATGCGGCAACGGTTGCTGAACGTTTGAGGGCGGCAGTTGAAGCCTTGGTTATCAAGCATGGAGCACTGCGCTTGAAGATAACGGCCAGTTTTGGTGTGTGTGAAGTTGAGCTACAGCAACCATTTAGCCAGTCATTGAAATTAGCGGATAATGCCGTTTACCAAGCAAAACGAGCTGGTCGTAACTGCGTTGTGGTTGTTTAAGTAACGATGCACACATTACCTCGATGGATAGTGTCGGGCGCATTTGTATTGGCTCTCAATGCAGGAATGGTGAACTCGGTAGGCTTTTTAGGATTTACCCACCAAGCGGTTTCTCATGTCTCGGGTAATGCAACGCAACTCGGCATTGCATTAAATCCTTTTCACAGTGACCTAGCACTCGTATGGAATTTAACGACGGTACTTATAGCCTTCTTAGTCGGGGCAGCCATATCGGGGACTTTGCTCAAAGGGACGCAAGCGAAACTCGGTCGCCATTACGATACGTTGTTATTTGTTGAAGCCTTTTTTCTTTTAATTGCGGGTGGTTTACTGTATTTAGAGCTTGGCGGAGGGTATTTATTCGCTTCGGCGGCGTGTGGTTTACAAAATGCGATGGTGACAAACTACAGCGGAGCGATTGTTCGAACCACTCACCTCACCGGAGTTCTGACGGACGTTGGGCTTATGATTGGGGCGCGATTTCGAGGCGAAGCCATCGATACTCGAAAAGCGCGATTATTCATAGCGTTAATCGTTGGGTTCATCGTTGGAGGCACGCTCGGTGCAGGTTTGTTCTCCCTTTTTAGCTACTGGGTGTTAGCGGGAGCGGGTGTACTGAGCGCGATTCTCGCGCTGACTTATCGGCTCTTTTTAGCCAAATCAGATTCGTTATAAATAAACGCTGCTCTTAACACAGCGTTTATTTATCAATTAGTTACCTCATAGTAACAAACTCTTCAGAACCGGTTGGATGGATAGCCACCACCGAATCGAAGTCTGCTTTGGTTGCACCCATTTTCATTGCGACTCCAAACCCTTGGATCATTTCATCAACAGCAAAACCGATGCCATGCAATCCGACGACTTGTTCATTTGGACCGGCGCACACTAATTTCATGCGTACAGGCTGGCGATGTTGGGTGACCGCAGTGTACATTGCTGCAAATGTTGAGGTATACACTTTAACTTGGTCTTCACCGTATTTTTCTTTTGCCTGTGGCTCTGTCAGGCCAATTGTACCAATGGGAGGATGACTAAATACGACTGTTGGAACGAGTTCATAATCCATCTTGGCATCGGGCATTTCAGGGTTGAACAGGCGCTCAGCAAGCATACGGCCCGCTTTAACCGCAACGGGTGTTAATTCAATGCCGCCTTCCATGATGTCACCCAGCGCATAAATCCCTTTAACAGTGGTATTTTGGAATTCATCAACTTTGATGTATCCACGTTCAGTTGTTTCAATGTCAGTCGCGTGTAAATTGATGAGATCGGTGACGGGCTCACGGCCAATTGCCCATATCACTTGATCAACGTTATGCGATTGACCATTAGTTAAGTGCAGCGTCACAGAGCCATCCGCTTCTTTCGTGATCTTCTCTGGTGTGGAATGAGGGTGAATTTTGGCCCCTTCTTTGCCCATGATTTCAGTGAGCGTGTCGACAATAATAGGATCGAAATTTCGAAGTGGGGCATGCTGTCGAACAAACAGATGGGTTTCAGTGCCTAGGCTGTGTAGCACGCCTGCAAGCTCAACGGCAATGTAGCCTGCACCGACTACTGCCACTCGACGAGGTTGCTCGTTGAGTTCGAAAAATCCATTTGAATCGATACCATACTCTGCGCCAGGAATCGCTGGAATGGATGGTCTGCCACCTACGGCAATACAAATATGATCCGCCGTATAGCGCTCGCCATTTACTTCCACGGTGTGGTTATCGACAAAACGAGCAAAGCCATTAATCACCGTTACGCCATTTTTAGCTAAATAACCATTGTATCCTTGGTGAATTCGACCGATGTATGCTTCTCGACTTTCGACGAGTTTTGCCCAATCGAAGTTTTTGAGTTCAACATCAAAACCATAATCTGGTGCATAAAGTTTAATGGCTTCTGCGACTTGTGCGCCGTGCCACATTACTTTTTTTGGTACACAGCCCACATTTACACAAGTTCCACCCATGTGTTTGGCTTCGATCAGCGCAACTTTTGCGCCTCTCATTGCTGCTCGGTTGGCTGATGCGATACCGCCACTACCACCACCAATGGCGATATAATCAAAATGTTGAGTCATGTTTACTCCTAAATAAATGGATGCATAAATGCTGTCTCAATGCGGTTTTTATCTCATTTGAGACAATCCTTGGCGAGTGAACAATGACCCGCTACCATTTTAAAAAATTTCCGATTACCTTGTAATTGTGGCATTTGCCCCAATTTCAACCTTTATAAGTAAAAGCCTATAAGCGAGTTGATATGAGTAATCCACTAATTGGACTTTCGGGTCTACCGCCATTTTCAAAAATTGAGCCTGCGCACGTCGTGCCAGCGCTTGAATCTGCGATTGCCCACTGTCGCGAAACGATTGATAACGTATTAAAACAAGAACACTTTACGTGGGAAAATTTCGTTTTACCACTGGAAGAAGCGGACGACAAACTATCACGCATGTGGTCACCAGTAAGCCACTTAAACTCGACGATGAACAATGATGCGCTTCGAGAAGCATACGAAGCGTGTTTGCCTATTATCTCTGAATACTACACGTTCAAAGGTCAACATCAGGCACTTTACAAAGCATTTAAAGCGATTAAAGACAGTGACGCATTTGCTCAACTGGATATTGCTCGACAAACAACCATCGATAACGAACTGCGTGATTTTGCGTTGTCGGGTATTGCTCTATCTGCTGAAAAACAAAAGCGATATGGGGAAATAGCAGTTAGATTGTCTGATTTGGCCATGAAGTTTTCCAATAATGTACTTGATGCGACGCAAGCATGGCAATTACATGTAACGGATGAAGCCGATCTTGCTGGTTTGCCTGAATCGGCATTAGCTTTAGCGGCTCATACCGCCGAGAGTAAAGAATTAGAAGGTTGGGTATTTACGCTTGATATTCCGTCCTATTTGCCTTTGATGACGTATGCGGATAATCGAAAATTACGTGAACAGGCCTATCGCGCATTCGTGACACGTGCATCCGATCAAGGGCCTAATGCGGGTGAATTTGATAATTCAGACATCATGAAAGAAGAGCTTGCGCTGCGACATGAATTAGCTCAATTGCTGGGTTTTGAAAGCTATGCGGATAAATCATTAGCAACCAAAATGGCAGAATCACCGGCACAAGTATTTGCATTTTTAAATGACTTAGCCGACAAATCGCGCGGCCAAGCTCAACTTGAAGTTGATGAACTTCGAGCATTTGCGAAAGCACAATATGGCGTTGAGTCACTTGAAGCTTGGGACTATGGCTATTTTGGTGAAAAGTTAAAGCAGGCTAAATACGCCATTTCAGATGAAGTACTACGCCCTTATTTCCCAGCCGACAAAGTGCTTAATGGTTTGTTCGAAACAGTAAATCGTTTATTTGGGATTCGTGTTGTCGAAGAGTCAGGTCTAGATGTCTATCACTCAGATGTACGCTTTTTCTCTATCTATGACAGTCAAGACGTCCTACGCGGTCAATTTTATTTAGATTTATTTGCTCGTGAGAAAAAGCGTGGCGGTGCATGGATGGATGATTGCATTGGTCGTCGTCATCTTTCTGATGGACGTTTACAAACGCCAGTGGCGTATCTTGTGTGTAATTTTAATAAAGCGGTTGGCGGTAAGCCGGCCCTGTTTACGCATAATGAAGTGACAACATTATTCCACGAATTTGGCCACGGTTTACATCATATGCTAACGCAAGTTGATGCTGGCTCGGTCGCTGGAATCAATGGGGTTGCATGGGATGCGGTAGAATTACCAAGTCAATTTTTAGAAAATTGGTGTTATGACGAAGAAGCGTTAAGTTTGATCTCTGGGCATTATGAAACGGGCGAACCGTTGCCTAAAGAGCTACTGGATAAACTATTAGCCGCGAAGAATTATCAATCGGCTATGATGATGTTGCGCCAGATTGAATTTGCGCTCTTTGATTTCCATATTCACGCGGACTATACGCCTTCTGAAAGCTGTAATATCCAAACCATTTTAAACTCGGTGCGCGAGAAAACCGCAGTCGTAAAAGCGCCTGAGTTTAATCGTTTCCAACACAGTTTTAGCCATATTTTTGCTGGTGGCTATAGTGCGGGGTATTATTCATACAAATGGGCTGAAGTACTCTCTGCTGATGCGTTTTCGCGTTTTGAGGAAGAAGGTGTCTTTAACGCGAACACGGGTCGCGATTTTATGCAGCACATTCTCGAAAAAGGTGGATCTGAATCTCCGATGGTCTTGTTTGAACGTTTCCGTGGCCGAGCGCCAACCGTCGATGCGCTATTGCGTCACAGTGGAATTGAAACGCAAGCAGCATGATTTAGCGCAATTTATGAGTTAAGTTGATTATAAAAGCACCACTTGTGGTGCTTTTTCGTTAGCAAAAATTTCTACACTGACTATGCTTTCTAAAGTAATGAATAAATAGGGAAAGCTGTATGTCCAAACTGGTCCTGGCTATCGACGATGATCGTTTAGTGCACCACATAATAGATGAATCGCTTTCGCAATTTTGCACGTTGATCCATGCGAAAAATGGCGATGAAGGGATCCGCCAAGCTTTAAAGTATCATCCTGATATTATTCTACTTGACGTCGAAATGCCTGGCATGTCGGGCTACGAAGTGTGTGAAAAACTCAAAAAATGTAAACAGACTGCGGATATTCCCGTCATGTTCTTGTCGTCGCGAAAAGAGCTAGATGAAAGAATGCGGGGTTACAACAGTGGTGCGTCAGATTACATTGTAAAACCGTTTGAAGCGGATGAACTCAAGGCACGTATTAAAGTGTTGTACAACTACATGCAGCACTCCAAACGCTTGAGCCAAGACATTAAGCGTGCACAAATGACCGCGGAAATTGCGATGACAGACTCGGGCGACATGGGTCGGATCATGCGCTATGTGGGTCAATCTTACCATGCCCATGATCTGCGCACACTGGGAGATTACTTTTTTGAGTTTTTCTTACCGTTAAAACTCGATGTTGCGGTTGCGTTTTGGTATCACAGCAGTGCGGTGTTTTTGGCAGGTGAAGGCGCAATTCAACCTATTGAGCAAGAGTTACTTGAACAAAATAGGGAAGGCAGCCGATTTGTCGATTTTGGCCGTCGAACCATCATCAATTATCCAAAAGTTTCTTTACTCATTAAAAACATGCCTGTAGATGATGAAGCGATGTATGGCCGCTATAAGGATTTATTACCGCATATTCTTGAAGCGACCAACGCCAAAATCAAGGATATGGAAGTCAGTGAGGAAGCTCTGAGTAAAGTGGAGCAAATCGGCATTGTGTTTGAAGAACTTTCCGATCAATTGATTGGCATTAGTGACCACCAAACCAATAAGCTAGTCGCATTTGAGGCGGAAATTGCCAAGGCGAGGGAATTTGTGGAGCAACCACTTACCAAAGAGCAAATTGATGAATTTGAAAAGCTGTTCCAACACTTCTCATTTTTAAATGACGAATTGTCGATTATTAAATATAAACTCACTGAAATCACAGAAGCTCGTCACGAATTGATCGAAAGTTTAAACCGCATTGCAAAACCTTGGGGCGAGGAGGACGTTCCGGCCCAAACGGACATCGAGTTATTTTAATTTGGTAATAGCCAAGGCGTCGGTATAATCACGCTAAGCGAGATATAGGAGAGCGCCTTGGTTATCCACACCCCTTTTTCAGAAAATAGACCCTACTTAGATGAACTTGAATCGGCATTCGAATTGCAAGCTTGGTCTGATAGTCATGAAAGATATCGACTTGTTTATGATGAAAAAGGGTTACAACTATTTAAAAGTGATGAACCCAAGCTTGGTGCTGTCTACGTTGATTTTGTCACAGGAGCCGCCGCTCATCGGCGTAAATACGGTGGAGGAAAGGGGCAGGCTATTGCGAAAGCGGTTGGTTTAAATAAAGGTGCAACACCAAAAGTATTAGATGCAACCGCAGGACTAGGTCGCGATGCATTTGTATTGGCAGCGCTTGGTTGTGAAGTGATGCTCCATGAGCGTCATCCGGTTGTTGCTGCGTTACTGTTCGACGGATTGCAGCGCGCTTACTCGGATGCGGAAATTGGTCAATGGATGCAAACACACATGAAAATGGCATTTGGTACGAGTCATCAGTTATTAATAGAGAGCGCTTTTCAACCTGATGTCGTTTATCTTGATCCGATGTTCCCTCATAGAGAAAAATCAGCGTTAGTGAAAAAAGAGATGCGCGTATTTCAAACGCTCGTTGGCGGAGATGATGATGCCGATGCGTTACTGCCTTTTGCAATGTCACTTGCATCAAAACGTGTTGTGGTAAAACGCCCAGATTATGCCCCCTTCCTGAATGAGCAAAAGCCCAGTATGCAGATTGAGACGAAGAAAAATCGATTTGACGTTTATGTTAAAGCCGCAATGCGTTAATTCGTCAGTGTGGTGTACTCATACTTTTTATTCATACGTTTGTAGTGGGGCAGAGTAAATCTAATAAGGAAAACGTACGATTTACTGTTTTGCCGCTTAACGTTAGATCTTTTTTAATTCCTTGATTTTATTGTCTTTACTCTTTCATTTCGATTCTGTTTTTGCTTTTTTTAAGTCCCTTTGATGCAAGCTGTGTGTGATTGCCTATACTGTTCAGGTTGAAGGGACTAAGAAAAAAGTCTGCTTTTACGTCTAGACGTACAAATACATTAAACTGTCATAAAAGTTTAATAGTCTACCACCTGCAAATGACCAAGGGGGTTTTGACGTATGCGAGTGTCTTCTTTTACTAGATTACTGGCAATATTACTCACAGCAGCAAGTATCATGCTAGCAGCTACGTTGTTCTGGGCGAGCCAAGTACTCAGTACACTCGACAAACAAAATACCACTTATTCTGCATTGAAGAATAAAGTATTAGTTGATTTGTCGGGTACGATTGAAGATTATTTAAGTGCTGGAGACAGCCAGTATTTGTCTAAAGCCTCTGAAATTATTCAACAAATTCAAAAAGAATCACTGCCAAATTTACCTAGCGATTTATCAAGCAAATTGGGTACCCAATTGACAGCGCTTGGCGCCGATATTCAAGGTAAATATCGAGCAATTGGGAAGCTCTCGGGCAATGAACTTGCGTTGCTTGATAATGCGCTCAGACAGATGACGGGCTCAGCATCATCAATGGTCAATTACGCATTAGAAGCAAAAGACCATCCGCTTGCGCCAACATACCTAAAGGCGAGCAAAGACTACTTTATCGAAGTAACAAACCTATCAATTTACACGTATACCCAAGTGATGAACGCCAGTGAAACGGCGAAACAAAATTTACATCATAGCGTTGAAGAGTTGTTGTCAATCGCGGCCAAAATAGAGCAATTAGATAATTTGGGTGTGATGGAAGCACTGGATGAAGATGAAGCTTTCTTTGGTGCAGAAGCTGAAGATAAAGCGCTGAATATTAAATCGGAGTTGGTGAGTTGGCCTAAGCGATTTGAACGAGATTTAGCTAACACGCTTGAGCAAACGGAGCAGCGCCGTATTGGTATTGAATCATTAAGAGCCGATATAAAACGAATTTCCAATACCATCCTCAGCGCCGAGCAGGCATTAAAACAAGAACAAAATGATTTAAAACTAAACGTACTTTGGTTCTTTAGCACGGCGATTGGGTTGTTAGTTATGTTGGCTGCAGGCGTTTATTTTGTACAACGTAATCAGGTGCTTAATCCGCTTCGCCAATTAAGGAGCGGTTTTGCTTATCTGCTTGAAAGTAATGAATTGAAGCGTATTGAAAACCTCAATGCAAAAACAGAAGTTGGTGAAATTGCTAATTATTTCAATCGCTTACTAGAGCGCCAGCAAGCAGAAAATGAAGCTCGACAAGAAATGCTGTCGGTAGTGAATGATTTCATGCAAGAGATGAGCGTTAATTTGACCGACATCAGCAAGCAATCTGAGCATACGTCAAGACAAGTTGAGCAAACCCAAGGTATGTTGGAAGACATCAAAGAACTGGGCGGACAAGTCGATGACATCAATAATGAAGTGTTTGAAAATGCACGCTCAACGTTGCAAACGATGAGTCAAAGTGTTGGATTTGCTGAAGACATGCTAAAAGCGAGCTCGAACACGCAAGGTCGAGTCGAATCAGGCCTTAGCAGTTTGAATGAGTTGCTGGTGGGCGTTTCTGATGTTGGCAAAGTCATTGAAATGATCCGAACCATTGCAGAGCAAACAAACTTACTTGCATTGAATGCTGCAATCGAATCGGCGAGGGCGGGTGAGCATGGGCGCGGTTTTGCGGTCGTTGCAGACGAAGTGAGAAAATTGGCGCAACAAACGCAGAATTCACTGGCGGATATTAACCAACAATTGCAAATCCTCAGTGAGAACTCTAGTAAAGTCTCGAATGAAATCTCAGCTTTGGCGTCAGACGCCGAAATGCAAACCGCTCATGCAAAAGAGCTTAGGTCGAATTCCTCTGCGGTCGCGGAGCGAGCACAACAGGCGAATAGAGTAGCCGATAGTGCTAAAGGTTTGGCGGATCAACAAAATAGCTTACTCAGTTCATTCAGCGAATCGATGCTTAACATGAAACGTCAGGTTGATAGCTCGAATGCCCAAGTGACGGATATCCAAGCACGACTTCACCAACAGATGGAAAAAATACGAGTCAGTTTGGGGCTGTAAAGTTCGGCGAGCATAAAGAAAAAAGGTCAGCACATGCTGACCTTTGTTTCACTGGGGGTGTAGTGTTCATCTACGTTAATTAACATTCTGTTTGTGAATGCTGGGCAGTTCTCAACAGTAATTAAGTAGATTGAACATCACTTAAGGAACATATTTCACGTTAAGTGTTACACCAGAGAAAGTCTTATAAGCATTTAAACCGATGTAATAAGTACCAGCACTAGGGCTTGTGATATTACAGGTTTCAGCATTGCCGTTTTCATATGGACGACAGTCAAAGCTAGATGTTGTTGGTTGAGCACCAAATTTTACGTACATATCCGCATCACCAGAACCACCCGAAGTCGTTACAGTGAGTGAACTCATGCCAGCAGGCACATCTACGGTGTAGTATTTCCACGTACCAGATGAAGCTGAAATGTCAGTTACCGTGCTTTCTCCACCCGTTGGTGTAGTTGTGGTGCCACCGGTTGTTTGAGCAAGTAAACTTACGCCATTGTATGCCGCATAGCCGTTCAACATAACATGGTATGTACCAGATGTTGGGTTATTGATTGTACATACTTCGTTGTTGCCTGTTTCGTATGGACGGCAATCAAATACTGACGTAGTAGGCTCTGTTCCTGCACGCACGTACATATCTGCATCACCCGTGCCACCGCTCATCGTAAAGGTTACTTTTGACGCACCAGAAACGACGTTGTAAGTGTATTTAGTTTGGCTGCCTTTAGAACCAGATAGGTTAGTCGCTGCCACGCCATCTTGAAGCTCATTCGTGATTGGACCACCAATGGCTTTAAGTACTGCAGCATTTGCATCAACAATACCCGTACCACAGTTGTTGCATGTCGCTGGGAAAGAGCGCGTTGTTGTTTTCAAGATGCTTTCAATTTCATCTGGCGTTGCAGATGGCTTAGCTTGTTTGATAAGCGCAGCGACACCCGCAACGTGTGGTGCCGCCATAGAAGTACCTTGCATGTAATGGTATGTATCCGTTGACGGGCTTGATGAACCGCCATTGTGTGTTGATAAGATACCTTGTGGATCATTAGCAAAGCTTTGCGCGCCACCTGGAGCTGCTACGTCAATAGATGTGCCGTAGTTAGAGTAGTATGCACGACCACCGTTGCGGCCTACTGACGCAACGTTCACAACGCCACTACAGTTACCAGGGTTGTAATTGTTCGCGTTGTCGTTGTCGTTACCCGCGGCGATAACAATAACTGTGCCGTTTGCACGAGCAGTGTTAATTGCAGATTGTGTTGCAGAACTACATGCACCACTGCCACCAAGACTCATGTTGATTACGCTTGCTGGGTTTGCGTTAGATGGTACACCTGACACTGAACCACCTGAAGCCCAAACAATACCGTCAGCGATATCTGACGTTAAACCACCACACTTACCAAGTACACGTACTGGTACTACTTTCGCGTCATAAGCTACACCCGCAACACCTTCGTTGTTGTTTGTAACGGCTGCAATTGTGCCAGCTACGTGTGTTCCGTGCCAACTTGAATCTTGAGCATCATGGACATCGCCACATTCGTTTTTAGCGATAGCATCACCCGGATCTTTTGCATCGCTATCACGACCGCCGCCATCGTTCGCAACGAAGGTGTCCGAGATCATGTCGTAGCCCGGTAGAATGTTTGCGTTTAAGTCCGCATGAGGACGGTAACCTGTATCAAGAACCGCAACAACGACGCCCGCACCGGTTGATTTATCCCACGCAGAAGGCAGATTCAAACCACCCGTTGCTTCATGGTAATGCCATTGGTCGCTGTAACGTGGATCGTTTGGCGTAGCGAAAGGCTTAAGCATTTGGTCAATTTCAATGTACTCAACGTTACCTGTAGCAACCATTTCATCCATAAACGCTTGCGCTTCTTCTGGACTTAATTTTTTACCCGCTTGTACCACGTGGTGATTTTGTAACGCCATTGAGCGTACATATTTCGCTTTAGCATGTGCTTTTGAGCTTGCGAAACCGTCGATGAATTGCTTTGCACGCGCATTCATGTCAGCCGCATTTTGCGTTGAGAAATCACCCGCTTTTGCTGATTTGTACTTAATGATGAATTGAGTACCGCGAGTTGGTTGAGCGGCCACTTTTGCTGCAATGTCGTTCACTGTCATTGTTGCCGCAATCGCTGGCGCTTGGAATGTTGCTGCAATAGCAAGGCTGAGTGCGCCAAGCTTAAGTTGTTTTGCTGTTATCATAATTTTCCCTAGATTGTTGTTTTGTACTTCTATCAGGGTCAAACCCTGCGAGAAGGTAAACAAAGTAAATTCAGTGTTAAATTTAACCAAGGAAAGATTAGTTATTAGTCATATGTAAATGAGTATAAGAAGACTTCTAAATGTCTAAATTTACAGGTTTTTTTAGAGTTAATGAAAAAGGACGGGTTAGCTTATCTCATAATTATTAAAATAATGTTAAATCAATCCATGATGGAATATAAAATTCGATAGGTTATGTTTTGTTCAGTTTGTGAATGGATGTAAACAAAACAGGCGATAAGGAAATACTTTAGACTCTGTTATACTACGCTAGTATTAAAAGTAACTAGATGTAGGTCAATAAATTGAATTTTGATGTTGTGGTTCTTGGCGCAGGCGCTGCAGGATTAATGTGTGCAGCGCAAGCTGGCTATCGTGGAAGACAAGTAGCGGTAGTAGATATGGGTAAGAAAGCAGGACGTAAAATACTCATCAGTGGAGGTGGTCGTTGCAACTTCACCAATGAAAATGCCACTCCAGCCAACTACTTATGCCAAAATCCTCACTTCGTTAAAAGTTGCCTAAGTCGCTACACTCAGCATGATTTTATTGAGCTGGTGGACCGACACGGACTTGCCTACCATCATAAAACCTTGGGTCAGTTGTTTTGTGACAACAGCGCGCAAGACATCGTGGATATTTTACTGACTGAATGTGAGTGGGCAGGCGTTGAATTGCTTTTGAGACGAGAAGTGCTGTCGGTGAGCAAAACAGACGAAGGTTACACACTTAAAACGTCTGAAGGGGAGATAGGTTGCGCTTCTCTTGTGATTGCGGCTGGTGGTCTAACAATGCCAAAGCTTGGAGCAACACCCATTGGCTATCAAGTCGCTCAACAGTTTGGTTTAACAGTACACCCTACAACAGCCGCTTTGGTCCCTCTCACACTTCATGACCATGATAAGCAACGGTTTGAAGGATTGTCGGGGGTGAGTATTGACAGTCTCGTTAGCAGTGAATCGGGCGTGTCTTTCCGTGAAAATATTTTATTTACGCACAGAGGCTTATCGGGTCCGGCCATTTTACAAATTTCCAGTTTTTGGCAAGCTGGACAGGCTGTCACCATCAATCTACTGCCTGATAATTCCATTGAAGCGTTGATAGCGGCATGGAGAGCTCAAAGCCCACAAAAGTCATTCAAAAATGCACTTGCGACGTTATTACCAAAGCGATTCGTGGAAATTCTTACAGAGCAACAGGAAATCCCCGACAAAGCACTTAATCAACTCAATCATGCGGAGTTGGCGCAAATTGCCCAAACGATTCATCAGTGGCAAATTAAACCAAATGGCACAGAAGGCTATCGCACCGCTGAGGTAACGCTTGGAGGTGTCGATGTCGATGAGCTTTCTAGCAAAACCTTTGAAGCCAAAAAAGCACCAGGACTTTATTTTATTGGTGAAGTCACTGACGTAACCGGTTGGTTAGGCGGGTATAATTTCCAATATGCGTGGAGCAGTGGTTGGTGCTGTGGACAGTATTGTTAATGATTTGAGTTAATTAAAACGAAGACAATTGAAATCACACAGAAGACAATCTCCGAGTAAACCATGTACTAAAAAGGCTTAATTTATTGAAAGTTAAGCCTTAAATATTGTCATCATTTTATTGTTAATGAAAATTAATATATAAAATCTATAGTTATCTGGGCAACAAAGGCAAACCAAGTTCTTTGAGGAAGCTATTATGTTTGTCTAAGGCTTCATTGATATCTTTTTCAATATCAACTAGCTTCTTATGCTCTGCTTGTAAATCCACCTTAGCTTCAGCTTTAGCCGTACTTACATATCTTGAGATATTCAAGTTGAAATCATTCTTCTCGATCTCTTCCGTTGAGACTCGGCGAGAATAGCGTTCTTCTTGATCTCTAAATCTATAGGTATCGACTATCTTTTGAATGTCTTCTGGGCGAAGCTTATTCTGGCGTTTACCCTTTTCGAAGTTCTCTTCATCACTAGCATTGATAAACAAAACATCATCGTACTTCTTGCATTTTTTTAGTACGAGAATACAAACAGGGATACCCGTTGAGAAAAACAGGTTAGAAGGTAAGCCGATAACAGTATCAATGTGCCCATCTTTTAATAGCTTGCTGCGTATACGTTGTTCCGCCCCACCTCTAAACAAGACACCATGAGGCAAAATAATAGCCATCGTGCCTTCATCACTTAAAAAGTGGAAACCATGCAATAGAAAAGCAAAATCAGCCGCAGATTTAGGAGCTATACCGTGATTTTTGAAACGGAAATCTTCTTTAAACTCAGCTCTGTCTGATTCCCATCGATAACTAAATGGTGGGTTAGCGACTACAGCATCGAACTTAAGTTTTTTAGCTGGGTTCTTTTCATTCAGCAACTCCCAATCATTTAATAGTGTATCCCCATGAAAAATATTAAATTCAGTATCTTTTACCCCATGGAGTAACATGTTCATACGAGCTAAGTTATAGGTGGTAATATTTTTTTCTTGTCCGTAAATCTTACCTATACTACCACCAGTCTTAACAATATTATTTCGTATGTTGAGTAGTAGCGAACCAGATCCACAAGTAAAGTCTAAAACCTTATTCAAACTTTTCTTTTTACCCGTTCTAGGCTCTTGACTATCTAGAGTTACTATTTCTGACAGAATTGTTGATACTGGCTGGGGAGTATAAAACTCTCCTGCTTTTTTACCGCCATTCGCAGCAAATTCTCCAATAAGGTATTCATACGCATTACCTAACGTATCAGTATCTATAGAGAACTGAGCAATACCATCGGAAACCTTTTGAATAATTGTGCATAGCTTTGCATTACGATCTGATGGTTTTTTCCCTAACTTTTCTGAGTTTAAGTTGATCTCGGAAAACAAGCCTTGAAAGCTACTATTAAAGCTTTCATTTTCAATGTACTTAAATCCTTCTTCTAACGTCTTGAGTAACTCATCATCTTGAACCCTTGCCATTTCAGCGATACTTGACCATAAATGCTCAGGCTTAATAATGTAATGCAACTTCCGGCGCATTTGCGATTCAAAAAACGAGATATCATCAGGGTTTTCGTCATACCACACTTCCAATGGGTTAGACATTTTTAAATCCCTGAGAACATCTTTAGGTAAGTCTAGGTAGTCTTTTCCTAACTCTTTCTTAGCTGCGGCTTCAAAGTTATCAGATAAGTAACGTAAAAATAGAAAAGAAAGCATGTAGTCACGGAAATCATCGGCATTCATTGCACCACGCAAAGTGTCCGCGATATCCCACAGAGTTTTACCTAACTTGTTTAATTGTTCTTGAGTCATAACTTTCCCGCCTAAAATTTGAAATGATACATTTCAATCAACTTACTGAATATCATTTTAAAATCAGACTGTTCAGTCTCATTCATCATTTCAGTCTGATAATAATATGGTGTTTTGTGTGAGTGTGTATTAACAAGCTCCATTAATGATTCAACACCTTCAAATCCTAACTTTCCGAGAACTCGCCCCGAACTACCACTTCCCTGAAATGACGAAATATTCTCCAAAAGCTGCCTAAGTAACGCAAAATGATAGGTATAAAGTTGCTCATTTATAGCTTCATTAAGAACTTGGAGTAAGTGTAAATGATAAAGAAAAACATTTCTTTTTGTTTCCTCCAACACTATATCACCACCTGAACGCTTTAATACTCGACATGTCGTCAAGTTTCTGTAACGCCCACTCTTTTCACCATTAAACAAACGATTAGCTAAAATAGAAAACAAGCCTATATGGTGAGTGGTTATTATTATTTTTTTCTTTTCATAGTGAGATTCTATTTGTTCAAAAATAGTGTCTGCCGTAATAAATATGTTATTTTCATCTAAACTAGATACAGGATCATCAATAAAAAGATGAGCATCCTGTTTATCAGCCCAGCCATCAACATCAAGCAACGCCAGATAAAAACACCATATAAAAATACTTTCTTCTCCTCTAGAAATTTTTATAGGGTTATTCTTATCTACATCATCTAAAGTATAGAAACTTATAGACTCAATGCCTTTTTCAATATCCTCGAACAAATTAAATTCAAACTTAAATCGAGCATTATATAACGCCAACTTACTCTCAATAACTTTAGGGTCATCAGAAATAAAACTATGAAACTGATTAAGGTTGCTTGGTAATAATGAGAGTTTAACATTAAACCCATCATTATCTTCATCATTATCCCAGTGAAATAAATCTTCACTATAGGCATTATAATAAACTCCAGCGTGTTGACCCTCATTATTTTCTTTGGTTACATTTTTATAAGCCACTGACAACTGAGTTTTACCAGTCCCATTAAAAGCATAAATAAGAACGATCGCTTCCTTCATATCGCTTATTTTATTTGCAACTTCCATTAAGTTCATTCACTAACTCTCTCTAAATAAGGAAATATACGTTGCACCAAGCCTTTTTTATGAGCTTTAAGAGCTTCTATCTTTTTATTTAGTGCGCTTATCAACTCATCAATAGAAGACAATATATCTGCTATTCTTTTTTGTTCTTTTTCTTCAGGAACCATCAGTACGACCTTGGAAAAAGTAGCTTTATTGATAATAGGCACAGCTTGCTTTCCTGCTAGCTCAGATATAGTTAGCGAATGGAAGCTTAGCAAATAATATAAAAAATCATCATCATATCCTGGAAAAGCAGTTATGGCATTTATTTGTTGGTTTGTAGCACAGTCGTATTTAACTTGAGCGGTCTTTCCTATTGTTGAACCAATACAAACAAAAAGAACACTACCACTTTGCACTACTCTTGATTTACGAATCCCCTCTGTTGTAAGTGTTGATTTTGTTGTTTCAATAAATCTATTTTCAGAAATATCTGCGGGTGAAACAAATAAGTGCTCACCACCATAGTATTCTCTATGCGAAGTACTTGGAGTACTCCCTGTGACTACCATCCCCATTTTAGCTATCGATGCAGGTTTCCAATCGCCCTCAAAATCACTAAACCTCAATTCAGGCACCCTTTTTCCCTCTTCTGGAAAGAGTTTCTGTATCAAGCCTTTTTTGTGTAATTTTAATGAATCTGATTTTTTCGTATTTGTTGTAATCAAGCCATCTATCGAGACAAGACAATCAGCTATTTTTTGCTGTTCTTTTTCTACTAGAGGGACATGTGTATCAACTCTATACAAATTATCTACAGATAGCCCCGGTTGAGCTTGTCCTGTCGCAAACCGATTTAAATTTAACCTACATAATTCGTAATAAAGCCATGAGTTATCAACTCCTTCCTTGGGTTCCACGACTACAGCATGCTCGGTCGCATGAAATTTTCCAGATACAAAATTAATGTTTCCGCACAGCGCACCTTGGCGACCTATAAGAGAATAGTTACCATTATGTGTAAATGATTCAGTGAAACCACGTAAACCGTTACCACCATAACAAGGATACAAACTATCGTCCTTTTCACTCTTGATATTGGCAGCTTTAACAAACTTTCCAGCTTGCAGATCACAGACTTCTTCCAATATCTTAGGCTTCCATCCATCTTGTTCTACAAATTCAGGGAACCTTAGTTCAGGTACTAAAGTTGGATACTCAATCTTACTCATAAGCTGCTAACCCGGATATTTCACGCCCTTGGGCTAGTTTATGTAGATAAGGAACCAAATCTTCCATTAATGCTAACTCTTTCTTCGTACGTTCTTTCCAGCCAAGATCTAGTGGCTCTAACAGATCCCCCAGCTTCTCGCCATCGAAAATCATTCGTCCCATAATTCCATCAACAAACGCCTGTAAACTTTCTGTAGCTAAACCGTGCTTTATAGCCATGTCATTGAGTTCATTGGTAGCCTTTTTCATTTTAAATGCTTGGTAGCCTGCATGAATTTGTGACACATCTAATGCCTCACCAGAAGGTAAACTATGAATATAAGCAATCAGCTCATCGCGCTCAGACATCAAATTCGCTTGCGAGCAGATTAAATCGATGAGTTGCTGACGAGTCATGCTTTGCTTACTTGTTCCCTGAGTCGATTTAGCAATTAATCCCATGATGTAGTCGTAATCGATTAAAGCGGATGCAAACAACACAAACTCAAACTCTAGCTGTTCGACTTCTTCAGGCAAGTCTCCCGTACCTTTATTCGTGTCTAGCTTCCGTTTTAAGTCTTTGGCTGTTTCTAAATACGCACCTTTAAAACCACGCAAGGTATCGATTGGTAATGTCTCTGCAACCTGAACTTTCTGTTCGTCATCGAGTTCTGTGTACTGCTCTAGTTGGTTCTTAAATTTTTGTACTTCTTTGAAGTGATTAATAAAAGAAGCTCTTTGCGCGTCACCTTGAAGGTTTGTCACTTCTGAAGGCTCACATGCTAAGCCTTGCTTTTGCATGAAAACTTCTAGCTTATCAACCGCTTCTTTATATTTTTCAACAACTACAGGCGCAGGATCTACCAACCAAACCTGTTCAGCACCTTCTTCTTTTTTACCAGAAAAAAGTTTAATCGCTTCATTAACTTCTTTTTCTTGACCTCGGAAATCTAAAATATTCCCCCAAGGCTTACTATCATTCAATACACGGTTAGTACGTGAAAATGCTTGTATAAGACCATGGTGTTTTAGGTTCTTATCCACGTATAGAGTGTTCAGGTATTTGGAATCAAAACCTGTCAATAACATATCAACGACGATGACGATATCGATCTTGTTTTTATGTGGATAATCAGCATTGTCGTATTGCTGATCTTTAATCCGCTGCTGAACGTCTTGGTAATAAAGGTCAAATTCATTGATAGTATGATTCGTTGAATATTGATGGTTGTAGCTATTAATAATATCGATTAAAGCTTGCTTCTTACGCTCAGGCTCTACTTCGTTATCGGCTTTTTCTTGTGGGAGATCTTCCTGTAATTGTTGGATATCTTTCACATTTCGAGCGAGTGTATTTAAATCTGAATCTTCTTTATCCTTATCACTTAGCTGTGCTGGCGGCGAAAACACACAAGCAATATTCAACGGAACATAGTCTTCAGACTCTGAGGCTTTAAGCTCTTGCTGGATCTTAAACTCTTCGAAGTATTCAATTGCATGATTGATAGAAGCCGTTGCTAGAATGGCATTGAATCGACGGTGATTCGTCACAGCATCATGCTTCTCTAGTATCTCTTGAACGACAGCCCGTGGTGGAGGTGTAACTCTTGTCACCGTGGCTTCAGCTTCATCATTGCTGGCGTCTGCTAGTTGCTTGCTCGCAGAATGTTTGCCAAAAAAGTCAATATGGAAGCTTAGAACGTTCTTATCTTCAATTGCATGAGTAATCGTATAGTGGTGTAGCTCTTGCTCAAAGATACTCTCAGTGGTTTTAAAGGAACCCACATTGCCATCGATTTGAGTATACGTTGAGTTTTTCTCGAATATAGGAGTACCTGTAAAGCCAAACAATTGTGCTTCAGGGAAAAACTCTTTAATCGCTTTATGGTTTTCACCAAACTGAGAGCGGTGACACTCATCAAAGATAAAAACAATACGCTTATCTCGTAATGGCTCTAATCGCTCTTTGAAGGTTTTCTTACCCTCTTTCAGTTTACTCTGGTTGCGCTTGCTGTTTTCATCTAGCGCTAAGCCGAGTTTCTGGATCGTTGTAACGATGACTTTATCAGCATAGTCCTCTGACAACATACGACGAACTAACGTTTCTGTATTGGTGTTCTCTTCCACACAGCCGTCTTGAAACTTATTAAATTCTTCTCGGGTTTGACGATCCAAGTCTTTTCTGTCGACGACAAACAAACACTTTTCAATATCAGGATTATCTTTAAGTAACGTTGACGCTTTAAACGACGTTAGTGTTTTTCCTGATCCTGTTGTATGCCAGATATAGCCATTTCCTCGCCCTTCATGGATACAATCAACAATAGCTTCCACCGCATAGATTTGATACGGACGCATAACCAGAAGCTTTTGTTCCGATTGAACCAGTACCATATAGCGACTGATCATCTGACCAAGAGTACACTTCGCTAAGAAGGCATCGGCAAAGTCATGTAAGTGCGAGATTTTACGGTTATTCTCATTAGCTAGTTGATAAACAGGTAAAAAGCGCTCATCAGCATTGAAGCTAAAATGCTCATTACGGTTGTTAGCAAAGTAATAAGTGTGGTGTTCATTGCTAACAATAAACATCTGAATGAAACACATCAGTGTATTGGTATAGCCATTGCCAATATCGTTTTTGTAATCAACGATTTGTTCCATAGCTCGACGAGTCACAATGTCGTAACTCTTCAGCTCAATCTGCACCGTAGGCACACCATTGATCAATAAAATCACATCGTAACGGTGATTGCTCTCATCCGTATTCATGCGCAATTGATTGATAACTTCAAACTCATTTTTACACCAGTCTTTGATATTCACTAAGGTGTAATGCAGCGGTGTGCCATCCTCACGCTGAAAGTAACCACGTTCACGTAGCGTTTGAGCAGCTTCAAATACATCAGCCGTAATGATGTCTTGATACAAACGCTCAAATTCATTGTCAGTAAGGTTGACGAAGTTTAAGGCCTCAAATTTTTTACGAAAGTTCTGCTTCAAGGCTCGATCTGTTCGGATATCATCACGGTATGAATACTTCAGATCGCCCAGCTTATCTATGAGCGCTTGTTCAATTTGTGCTTCTTTCGTTATCATTTTTTTGCTACCAAATACATAAATGAATAAATGCGTTATTACAACGACTTGTCTCGACGGTTTAGCATTGTACCCTAACCGCTCCTATCTATGAATCGAATGGGGTGAATATAATCTTTGTACCAGATAAGGTCTGGGGAAATTTATTTTTATCAAGTAAAATTGTTGATGGTTTTATTACTCAATTTCCTTTTTACTTATTTGTTATGGCTTTTTGTTCTTCAATCCACTTTTCTAAATCGGTCCGCTTAAAGCGCCAACTCCCACCTACTTTAAAACCAGGAAGTTTACCTTCACTTGCTAGTCTATAGGTGGTCTTTTCATTTAGTTTTAGGTACAAGGCGACCTCTTGAATGGTCATTATTTCATCATTCATGGGTGTTTCTCATGCATTGAATATGACTAGGATATGAGAAAATTACGGAAATTTCCATTGCCATTTTATTAATTACTTAAATATTAAGTCGTTAGCGGTTTTTAATTATTTTTTAGAAAATAATCACTTACAAATTATGTCATTTTTTAAATGACAAAAAACATATTGGTTTTTGCCATTTATTATATTTTCAATATATTAAGTATTTAATTTTGTTTGGTATTTTTAGTTGGCGTTTGCGTTTCTTTGTTTATTCTTTAATCGTAAATATCGATTAGGATGCAAGTTGAAATGAGACAAATAAGTTACCTTTACGTTGGCTTTATTTATTCCACGAAGATTGTTTAAGAGCTGGAAATAAAGCATGGGCAAGAGGCTTAAAAACGTAACACTAGCTAGGCAACGAAATTGGTACATCGCGCATAGAGAGAGTATCGAGTGGAATGATCTAATTTATGAACCATTTTGGCGCACCGAAGACATTCCAAGTTTTGGTGTGAAAACCAAAATACCACACTTTGAAATACCTTATCGTATCGTTCATTTACTTTCACAAAATGAGCTGTGGGCCTACTTAGAATTAATTCGTAATCCGCTTGTTATTGAAGTGTATGAGCAATATGCCTTCCCGCTTGAAGAAACCCTAGCATCAGCTGAATTTATTGGAGTTAAGCATCCTGTATATCCAGGTACAAAAACACCCATAATTCAAACAATTGATTTCATGTGTGATATGTATGATTTAGAAGCTGAAACAAGCTATCAAGCCGCATTTCCGGTGAAGCAACCGGAAGACGCCATACGTTATAGAACTGCTGAAAAGCTTGCTTTGCAAGAAGCTTTTTGCGTAACAAAAGGCATACATTATGAGCTTTTGTTAAGTGATAAATTACGAACCGTTAAGAGTGTTTCACTAGAGTGCTTATACAATATTAGAAAAAATTGGCCAATAGAACTCTGTGGGTAAACTTAATTGTTCTAAGTTGCTCTTACGGGCAAACTTTATTGTCGCTACACAAACGTGTGTTTTTTAATCAAGTCACGGTAATCATGTGAGTAATACTCGCAGCCGCGATCACGATGAACGATTACTTTTTTGTCAGTGTACAATGAAAGAAATCGCGATAACATCCGCTCTTGTTATTTTATTACCACCTTTTTTTGTCTCCCCTCTGCACTCATTCTGAGGGGCACGGGAAAGTGAATTTAGTCAGTAAGTTAGGTGCTGTAAGCAGCACCGTTTGCTTCGTTTTAATTAAATAAGATAATTTTGAATGCAGTTGCAGCGGCCGATAGTGGGCGGAGGGGAAGCTCAAGTAGGTATAGCGAACGCGTGCTTGCATTCAAAGTCGTGACCGGTTGAATGCGGCCGAGTTCCGCGAGTTCTTTGCAAACAACATTGGGTAAATACGCGGCCCCCAAACCAAATGAAACTGCTTGGGCAATGGCTTCATTACTGCCAAGCTCAATAGTTGAATGAATTTGCCATTGCTGGGATTGGATAAACTGTTCTGTGACGTCGCGCGTACCCGACCCCTGTTCGCGAAGTAACCATGTACATTGTGTGGGAGAAAACGTCGTGTTGCTTTTAATCCACAGTCCCATGGCCTCTTCCTGCCACGGTGTGATCGTCAGCGAGTCACGCTCCGGTTTTCCTTCAACCAGCGCCAAATCAAGTTGACCATCTAGCATGGCCTCTTCTATGTCATGTGTATTATGCACCACCATATTGATGTGGATATTTGGGTATTGTTCTTTAAACTCGGCGAGATAGGGGATCAACCAATAACCCGCGACGGTGGTACTTGCTCCGAGTGTTAGCGTCCCTTTACCTAATTGCTTGACGGCATCAATGTCTTTAAGTGCGGACTTTTCAATCGCGAATATGCCTCTGGCATGTTGATAAAGTAATTCTCCACTTTCAGTGAGCACGATAGTGCCACTTCGATTAGAACGGTCAATGAGCGTTGTATCGAGCAAATGCTCCAGTTCTTTGACGGCTTTTGAAACCGCCGGCTGGCTAATACACAATAAGGTGGCTGCTTTCGTGAAACTATTGTTCTGAACCACTTCGAAATACAAGCGCAGTAGATGTAGGTTTAATTGCATAACTAATTGTAATGGAGTAATGAAATTAATGTATTGGAGTTATGTTGCGTCATTTTTTAAAGTGATTGCAAGTTTTAATTACCGCTGAATTTTCCATGCCTACGCTCCTCGACAAACTAGCTCAACCTGCCCGTAATGAATTGCTCCTGTACAAGCTTAAAGGGGTCGTGATCGTGTTGGTGTTGGCTCTTATCTCACAGTGGCTAGGGGGCTGTAAACTCACTACGTCGTTGGGACTTGGTTCTCTCACCTTAGGTATTGGGCTTGGTGTCATGATTGGTAATACACTCCTTCACACGCTATCAGCCCCTGTTTTGGACGGTGTGGATTTTGCCAAGGGCCCGTTACTGCGTTTGGGCGTTGTACTTTTTGGTCTGCGTCTTACGTTTTCAGATATTGCGGATGTCGGGGTGGTTGGTGTGGTCATCGATATTGTGGTGGTGGTCAGCATTCTTTGCCTTGCGATGCTCATTGGGCGAAAAGCGCTGGGGCTTGATGCGCAAACGTCGTTGTTGATAGGTGCAGGCAGTGCTATTTGCGGTGCGGCTGCTATTCTGGCTACGGAACCCGTCGTTAAAGGCGCGCCACATAAAGTGTCTGTTGCAATCGCGACGGTGGTAACATTTGGATCGCTTAGTTTGTTTGTTTACCCCGCAACCTATCATGCACTGTCGTTAACGGATACTCAATTCTCACTATTTGTCGGTGCTACCGTACACGAAGTCGCACAGGTGGTGGCTATCGGTTCTTCAATTAGCGAACATGTTGCAGACATGGCGGTAGTCGAAAAAATGGTACGAGTTATGTTGCTGGCGCCGGTATTAATGGTGCTTTCAAGTATCGTCGGACGAAGTACAGGGGATGAAACGAGAAAAGTGGTCATTCCTTGGTTCGCTTTTGTGTTCATTGCCGTATGCGCGGTCAATTCTCTGGATTTTGTGTCCGATTTGCTTCGTTCATGGTTATTAATGGTCGATCAAATATTACTGACGATGGCAATGGTAGCGTTGGGGCTGAGAACCAACCTTCGCGCTGTCTGCCAAGTAGGTAAAAAACCTTTTTTACTTGCTGCTGTGTTATATGGCGTTTTACTTTGTGGAGGACTCGTACTTGTCCAGTTTGCTCAATAGATAAGGCACATACCTTGAATACGTGTTTATTATCGCTATGACTGACTAAAAATCGATGGATCTGTTTTCAATTGTGAGCCAGGACGAGCGTTGCGCCGACCCAAGTGAACCTCTGTTTGCTTATTCAAACATAATTGAGAATTACGTCGCGTTCGGTTCGTAACAATATTCACCGGCTTCAAAACGCACGGGTTCACGGTAAAGTATGGTATTGACGAAATGGGTGAACGCTTGCTGCCCCATCGTTTCTTCGGATGTAAGAAAGTGATTTAATTGTTGTCGGTGCTGTATCCACGTCGGACTAAAATTTGGATACGTTTCAATGAGCGAGGCTTTTCTAAACTCAAAATAAATCGTACGACGATAGCTATCCTGTGTTTGTGGGAGAGAACGATGGACGAGATTTACGTTGTGAATAACCACATCTCCAGCGTCAGCTTCGACGTCCGACGACGTAACGGTTCCTTTCCTTAACGCGTTCTTGTAATCGCATACAGACTGGTCATTTATATGTGACGCAGATAGTACTTCCAGCGCACCTTGACCTGCTTGTGAATCATCAAGGTAAATCCCAACTGTTACCACGAAATCCTCTCTTGCCGCATTCATATCTCGATGCCAGTCAAATCCGTGGATATCGAGAGGGTGTTTGACCACTAAGGATTCATAAACTGAAAGTACAGGTGTGGTGCATAGTTGCTCAATCACAGCCTGTAATGAGGATTGTGCTAACGAAATTCCAAGCTTAGGCTGAAACTGAAACAAGTTGTTGATGCGGGTGAGATACTGTTGTGTACCTCTTTTACCAAGGGCGATAGCGGGCAATTCATCTGGCGATAACGGGGATTGCGTTTTCTTTGCAATTAAGTCGGCACTGAGTTGTTGCAAGTGGCTTAGTAACTGCGGTGATATCGCGTTTTTCAGGACGAGAAACCCTTTTTCGACGAAGTGGGTTCGCTGGGCATCACTTAATATCATAAAGTCCCTTTAACCAAATTGAGCACTACTATTCCTTGTTTGATGAGTGCGTAATCATCCTTTTTAAGCGTCACGCTATCCCAAATAGAGCTTGGTTTATTAGCAAATGTTTCAATGTAGAGTGCTTCAACTTTGTCACGAGCCCATTGTGTTTTACGCAAAAATTTCAGCGATGATTTAATAGATGGATCGTTATAAAAGCAGTTTAAGTTGATGCGTTCATACAACCCTGACCATTGATAATGTTCGACCAAGGATGTCAGAATTTTTTCGAGTGTAAGACCATGCAATGGGTTGTTCGGTTGTTTATCCACTTGTGTACACCTGTTTGACTTCTAAAAAGGGCGTTGCAAATAAAGTGCTATGTTAGCAAATGGGGAGAGATCACGACATAAAAAAAGAGCTCAAGAAGAGCTCTACAAATTGTTAAGTTACTATGTAAACAAATGGGGAGTATGTCAACGCGAGTACTATCTCAATATCATGTTTCGCTTGTATTACTCTTTTTTGAAACATTTAAGTCACCATCTTTCATTGGAGACAAGGTGTTCCTAATTTAAATAATTTGCAGATGAGTCTATTAAATTTATTTTTAATTGGTGGTTTTTTCGTCGATTGAACTACGCTAATAAGGGTAATCAACATAAGGAGTAATTCCATGAAACGCTTACTCTTTGCCGCTACAATTTTATTTTCTGCAACTACGATAGCAGAAGTGGCAATCATCGTTCATCCATCCAATAGCAATACCTTCAGTGATTCTGACTTAAAAAATCTCTACCTTGGCAAGAAAAAAACCTTTCCTGACGGTTCGGAAGCCATCCCGCTTAATTTAGAAGAGGGGGAGAGGGTCGAACATACTTCAATCAAACCGCACTTGAAAAAAGTGATGCACAATTAAAAGCGTATTGGTCCAAACTCGTTTTTACGGGTAAAGGAACGCCACCAAAAGAAGTTACGCAAGACGAAATGGTGAAGTTGGTGTCTTCAAATCCGAGCACTATTGGCTATGTTGACGCGTCTGCGATAAGCGATGCGGTTAAAGTCATCAAGAAGTACTAGGAGTTGCAACCAATGAAAACGAAGTTGAGTTTATTTTTCTGCGTATTACTTGGCTTTTTATCTATCGCAGCAAAGGCTGAAATTCAGTTTAGTGGTTATGGTTCAATAGTTGGTGGTAAGGTCATTAGTGGGGAAGAGGACCCGAGTGGCGAAATCGAATTCCCTGTCGACTTTTACGATTACGCTTTTTACACCGAGGACTTTAAATTAAAACCCGAAACCATGATTGCGCTGCAGGCGCGGATGGATGTAACGGATGGCTTGGTATTTACTGGGCAGCTGGTAGCAAAGGGTGCCGATGACTTTAAACCTGATATTGATTGGCTGTACCTCACTTACAATATTAATGACGATTGGTATGTCATGGCTGGGCGTCGAAACTTACCGATGTATTACTTTTCCGAGTACATGGAAGTTGGCTACGCGTATCCATGGATCCGACCGCCAGCAAACTTATATTGGTGGGAGATCACTCAATTTAACGGTCTGACGGTTGCGCACCAAATGAATTGGAGTGATTGGACGGCAACCGTCAGTATGTTCGCAGGACGTGAAGAGCGAGAGGACATCCGTTCACATGACTACTGGCGAAACCGCGGCGGGTACTATTTCCCACCGGAAGGTACCTATATCTCAGGTACGGCAGACGTCACGTGGAGTGATATTTTGGGGGTAAATCTAAATGCTTCTAATGATTGGATTGACCTTCGTTTTTCCTATTTCACGACACAATATGAAACGTTCGCCGATGTTTTCTTCCGCGACGAAATTGACACCGATGGCGATGGTATTCCAGATAAAGTGATTGAGCGTTCGCGAAACGAAGATGGTACGCCTATTCGTTCAGGCTCTTGGGACGTGACGAAGTTTGATCTCGAATTCTTGGGGTTGAGTGGTAGTTTTAATTTCGATTTCGCCACGCTTCTCTTTGATTACAATTTGGTGAAATATGACGACGCGTATTCCTTTGAATTTCCTACTTACCTAATCACTGCAATCTATAACCATGATACATGGCAGCCTTATATCGGCTACACAAAGGCGGCTGGTAAGATTAAAAAGGATTTTGATGGTTTTGGGACAGGAGACGCGGAAGAACATCGTATGATCACGGTTGGTATCCGTTACAACTTCCACCCAAATGCGTCACTAAAACTGCAATTGGATGATTTCAAAGATCAAGGCGACCGATCGCCATGGTATGACTTTAGTTACCACAATGACGCAAAATTGTTGAGTGTGGGCGTAGACTTTGTTTTCTAACTTGCTTGTTCAGGGAGTACAATTGAGGTACTCCCTTTTCTCATGTTTTATCCTATGAAAAAAATTACTTTAGAACATCACACTGATGAGGTTGCCTCCTTTCTAAGTCAGCAACTCATTGCCTTCAATCGTGCTCATTGGGACGTCACCGTCAAAGAAGCCATCTCGGCCACGTTACGCGATGAACAGGAACAAATTATTGCCGGATTGTCAGGCATGACTTTTGGTAACTGGTTGCACATTGAACGGCTCTGGGTGAGTGATAGTTTACGAGGACAGGGAATCGGTTCGGAATTACTCCAAATTGTTGAAGATGAAGCAATTGTACGAGGATGCCGGTTTGCACTGCTGGATACGCTCGAGTTTCAGGCAAAACCGTTTTATGAGCGCCATGGTTATCAGGTTGAGTGGGTTCAAACGCAATACCCACTCAATGGACAAAAATATTTCATGACGAAAACGTTAGTCCCCTAAACGGACCTCTTTGCATGGCGTTAAAGGTTACTAATTAACGCACTAAGCTCTTCTTTGATGGTCTCATTTCTTACTACACCTTTTTCGACATCAAAGTTGTCGTAAAAACTTGGTACTGAATAAGACGCTTTGACGTCAGCTGCAAAGAAGGGGGCTGAACCAACGGCTTGGGCTAGAACGCTTTTTGCACCACCAGGGCCTGGTGATGCCGATAACAAAATCATTTTCTTGTTTTGATATACTTTTTGGTTGATGCGTGATGCCCAATCAAAAATGTTTTTATACGCCGCGGTATACGAGCCGTTGTGCTCAGCGAAAGACACCACAATGACATCCGCTTCGCCAATTTTATTGAAAAAGCGCTGGGCTTGTTCAGGGATCCCAGATTCAGTCTCGCGATCTGAACTGTAAATTGGCATTTCAAAATCGTTAAGATCTACGACATCGACATTGGCATTCGGAATCAGCGAGGCGACGTACGTTGCAAGTTGTTTGTTGATAGATTGACGACTACTGGTTGCGGCAAAAGTTAATACGTTCATGGTGTTCTCCTCAAGTTGTTGGAATACAGTCTACATTAGTGTTTAATGGTTATTAATAGAGTAAAAGGTAACTCACTATTTCCATATGACTATTAATAATCTATTTGAGGGAATTCCGGTTTTTGTTCAAGTTGTTAAAAGCCGAGGTTTTGGTGCTGCTGCCGACGTGTTGGGATATTCCAGTTCACACGTAAGTAAAACCATCAACAAGCTGGAAGGGCGTTTGGGCGTCAGATTGATGAACAGAACCACCCGCACTTTGGCATTGACGCCGGAAGGTGAAGCGTTTTATCAGCAATGCCTGTTGTTAATGCAAGAAGCAGAAAACGCATTGAATTTGGTAAATCAAGAAGATCAAATACCTAAAGGTGAGTTGAAAATAAGTTGTCCAATTGGTTTAGCACATTCACACCTTGAACCTATCCTCGCCAACTATTTACATAAGTACCCAAATGTCAGCCTAGATTTAGACTTAAGTGATAAACACATCGACTTGATTGCGGAAGGCTATGATTTGGTCATCCGAGCGACCGCACAACTGCCGGAATCGAGCTTAATATGTAAAAAGATATATGCCACGGAAATTATTACCGTAGCCTCAATAGGCTATATAGAACGTTTTGGACGGCCGCACCACCCGCGAGAATTATCTCAGCATCACTGCATTTGTTACAGCAACTTAAAAACACCTGGACGATGGTTGTTTACGCATAAAAACGGTGAGACGTTTGACGTAAATGTGAAACAAAAAATTCGATGTAACAATGGTCAAATGGAAACACAAATGGTGCGCTCCGGGCTTGGGATTTCGCGGCTACCCAAATTTTATCTCAAAGAGGCGTTAGACAAGGGCGAACTTGAAATTTTGTTTGAGGACTTTGAACGACCAGAAGTCTCTGTTTACGCGCTGTATCCTAGTCGTAAACATCTGTCGGCCAAAGTAAGACGTTTCATCGATATGTTAAGTGAGGAACTCACGTAAGCGCTAGTTGTTATGAGTACATAAAAGCCAACCCATTTATACATGGGTTGGCTTTTATCAACAGTTATTTAGCGTCGTGAACGATGTCCATTTCACTCAATAAATTGTGTGCGCCATGAACGTGTTCCATTAGCCACAAGACATAACGGATGTCTACGTGAATAGCACGCGTGATCTCTGGATTGAAGTACCAATCTTTCGTAATAGATTCGTAAGTAGAGTCGAAATTAAGACCCACTAATTCACCTTTTCCATTCATAACAGCAGAACCCGAATTACCGCCAGTTGTATCCGCACTTGATAAAAAGTTTACTGGAACGGAATTGAACGGTACAGGCTTCGTCACTTCGCATCCGAAGATCTTACAAGCAAACGACTGTGCTGCTGGACGTTCTAATGTATTGTAGAAGTAACCCGCTGTTTTACCTTCTTGATACGCACCAACGATGTCCTCAGGCGCATTGAAAGGGAATGGACCTTTTTTCGCAATTAAGCCGCGAACGGAAGTAAATGGGGTTTTGTAAACGCCATCTTTTGCTTCATAGCCATCTACCGAACCGTAAGTGATACGCAATGTGCTGTTGGCGTCAGGGTACACTGGCTTACCTTGCGATTTGTTATAGGCAATGATGGCGTTCATGTATGCTGGACGAACGACAGACATGGCGCCTTCCAGATCTTTTTCCTGTTTTTCTAACTGCATGGAAGTGTCAAAAAGAGCGACGGCAACTTTGATAAACGGATCGTCACTGGTTTGGAATTCTTCCGGTGTTTTTTCCATCCACGCTAAACGACCTTCATTCGTTGTCAATGAGGTTTTACCGTACATAGGAGACAGTTTGGTAATCAGTGTCTCTTTGGATTGATTCGCTTCGAGCTCAAGTGCACTATCAAGCGCGGTGACACGCGTCTGCGCTGGTTGAGCTAAATATTCAGCTAATTGTTCCGCCCACATCGTTACGTCCATGGTTGGATGGAAACTCTTATCCATACGCGTTAAACGCGCCGCGAACATCTTTAAATCACGTTCTTGATAGCCAATTTTTCGTTCGCTATCTGGTTTTTGGTTTTCAACAGACAGACGATATAAACGCATTGCGGTTGTGAGGAGATCGCTGCTTCTGGCAAAAGCAAAATAGTAGTTTTGGCGCGTAAACGCATGTTCTTTTTCTAGCTGAACGCGTAACCCATCGATGGCAGTTTTGAAGTGTTGGTGTTCCGGGTTAGCCGCAATCCAAGCTAATAGCGCGTCTTCTTGGGCTTGTTTAATGGCATGAATATCGGTGACTTTAAAGCCATCTAAAAGGCCTTGGAGTTTCTTCATGCGGTTGTTATAGCTCTTAACACGAGACGCGTATTTTACCTTGATGTCAGGGTTTTCGGCACTCAATGCATCAATGGTATTGATGATTTGTGTGTACGTTTTTACCATCGCTGGATACTGCCAGTCGGCTGCAAACTGGATCTCATTTGCTAGGCGGTAACGGCTTGTGCGGCCTGGGTAGCCCGCGAGTAAAATACCGTCACCCTTTTTCACGCCATCCGCATTAACTTTTAAGAAGCTTTTTGGTTCGTAAGGTACGTTGTCTTCGGAATAAGGTGCAGGCTTACCATCTTTTCCTACATAGGCGCGAATAAACGAGTAATCACCTGTGTGACGCGGATATTCAAAATTGTCGATGTCACCACCATAGTTGCCCACGGATTCTGGTGGCGCGTAAACTAAGCGGACGTCTTGGATCATCAATTGTTTAATCAAAAAATATTCCATACCGTGGTGGAAACTGACGACTGAGCAGCGGTAGTTTTCATCGGTTTCACATTCTTTGATAAGCGCCTTGCGGTTGGCTTCAATCGCGTCAAAACGCGCAGCTCCCGTGAGCTCAGCGGCTAAATTACCTGATATTTGCACAGTCACATCGGTAACCGATTCGGTAATATAAAGACGCTCTTGAGGACCAGCCGGCAGTTCTTTGTCTAAACTTTTTGCTAAAAAGCCTTTCTCGATCAGATTATCGTCTTTGGTTGAATTGTTTTGGATCATGCCATACGCACAGTGGTGGTTGGTCACGACAAGCCCCTTCGGCGACACGAATGAGGCAGAGCAATAGCCGAGGCTGACTATGGCATTCATTGGATATTGATTTAAATCCGCCAACTGTTCGCCCGAAATCTCAATACCTTTTTCTGTTAGTTGTTTTTGGAGTTGAGGAAGTTGATGTGGTTGCCATTGCCCTTCATCGGCGAGAACGTGTTGGCTAAAAACAGCCGCGAGCGCTAAGCCTATCAGTGTATATTTCATACATTACCTTGTTTTGACTTTATTCTTTTCGTTGATTATCCATACCTCCGTCGTCGGTACAACTAGATTCGATCAATCCCCAAATTCGGTGTATGGTTTTGACAGAAACAGTCGGAGGAAGTGATGGAAGCGAATTTCTGGCATCAAAAGTGGGCAAAAGGCGAAATTGGTTTTCATGAAGGTGAAGTAAATCAATTGCTTGAAAAACATTTTAGTACGCTTAATATACAGCCTGCTCAAACGGTTTTCGTTCCGTTATGCGGAAAAACTCGAGACATAGCTTGGTTTTTGAAAAAACAACAGCATGTTGTGGGGGTTGAATTAAACGAAGCGGCTGTTTGCCAATTGTTCGACGAGCTGGGTCAAGCACCCGACGTGATTGCGGTTGGTGAATTAGTTCGATTTAGTGCGCCAAATGTAGTGGTATACGTCGGGGATTTCTTCAAGTTGACCCCAGAACACGTTGGATACATTGATGTGGTCTATGATCGCGCCGCGCTGGTGGCGTTACCAGAGACGATGCGAGCGGCTTACTGTGCGCATCTGCTGCACGTCACACAACAAGCAAAACAACTCCTTATCACTTTCGAATACGATCAATCGCGTTTTTCAGGACCACCATTTTCCATTTCAGAGCAGCTTGTGGAGCGATATTATGCGAAAGCGTTTACGATACTCTCCTTGGAAAGTAAACCGGTGAAAGGGGGGATCCGAGGAATAGACGCGTTAGAAACGGCATGGTCACTTCGTTAGTTGACCTGTTCTGTCAGTTAGCTCCGCCAAAACGTACGAGAGAAAAGCACAAAAACGGTAAAGTACTCTAAGCGGCCGAGCAACATAGCGCCAGATAAAAACCAAGTGCCTAAGTCTGACACTGGCTCGAAATTGGCGCCCACTTGACCAAAACCCGGACCCAACACGTTAACGCACGCGGCGACAGCGGAAAATGCACTCCAAAAATCCAAACCAGTTGCCATCAACATCATCGTCAAAATTAAGCTGGAGGCTGCTGCGAAAGACATGAATGCCATGACGGCGTAGCGAACATCTTCGGTGACCGCATTGCCTTGATATTTTATGGTGATAATCGCTCTAGGGTGAACCAATTGTTTGAGGTTTTTATTGATCACTTTAGCGGTAATAATATTGCGAATGATTTTATTGCCGCCCGCCGTTGACCCCGCACAGCCCCCCAAGTAACCCGCGAAAATGAGGAAAAATCCGGCAGCAACCGGCCAATCAGTAAAACCTGCCGCACCAAAGCCAGTACTGGTAATAAACGAAATAACGTGGAACGCTGAAAAGCTAAAGGATTCAAGTGATGAACTGTAAATGTCTTTTTTCACCAAAAAGATAGCGAGCACAATGGATAAAAATAAGACAATCAGCAAAAATATTTTGGTTTCTTCATCGCGAATATAGCCACGTAAATTTCGTTGATACACCACACGAAAATGTAGGCCAAAATTGATAGCACCAATGAGCATAAAAACATTAGAAATCCAAAGCAATAAATGGCTTTCGTAGTGCCACATGCTGGCATCGTGAGTCGAAAAACCGCCCGTAGAAACCGTAGTTAAACTATGGGCGATAGCATCGAAGGCGGTCATACCACCAAGGTAATACGCGATTGCGCAAGCAATGGTGATAACGATATACACACTCCATAAATAGTGTGCAGTGTGTGCAACACGCGGTGAAAGTTTGTCGTCTTTCATCGGGCCTGGGGTTTCTGCTTTTAGCAGTTTCATTCCCCCGACGTTAAGCATCGGCAAAATTGCGACAACGAAAATAACAATACCTAAACCGCCCATCCACTGAAGAAATTGCCGATACAGTAAAAACGTTTGAGGCATCTCATCAAGGCCGGACAGTACGGTAGCGCCCGTCGTAGTCAAGGCGCTAATGGATTCAAAAACCGCGTCGGTAAAACTGATTTCGGTGACTAACATGATAGGAAAGGCACCTAAAATACCTGCCACTAACCAAGTCACACAGGCGTAAATTAACGCATCACGAAAATTCGCTTTGGATAAATCAAGCCCTCGATAGTTATAGAAAATTAAGCCACCTACAATCAGCATCGACAACGATGGCATCAAAAAAGCCCCAATCACGTCATCGACGAAAACCATCATTGAAAGCATCGCGAAGATAAATTGGACGACCCCCATCCATAAAATGGGCATCGCCAATAATCGTAGCGTGATTTTGGTGTGAAGCATTAAGCCTCGCTTTGTGGCGTCAACGCTTGGCAAACAAACCGATAGCCAATTCCCGGTTCGGTTTTAATAAATCGAGGAGCATCTGCATCGTCATCTAACTTTTTGCGCAATTGCGTAATTAGTACACGCAAATAATGAGAGTCTTCAGTGTGGCTTTGACCCCAAATTTCGCTAAGTAGCTGATTTTGCGTTAACAATTGATTCGGTGCTTGTGCCAATCGGATCAACAAGGCGAACTCTTTTTTTGTCAAACTGGTTGTTACGCCGTCAATAGTTACTTTTTGATCCTGCGTATCAATGCTGATCCCTTCAAAATGCAGCATAGACGGAGTAGGTTGGTAGTTAATATCTCGAAGCAGTACTTTAATGCGAGCGACAAGTTCTTTGACACCAAAAGGTTTGCTCAAGTAATCGTTCGCGCCACCTTCCAGTAGCTTAATTTTCTGCGCCTCTTCATCGCGTGCCGTTAAAACTAGAACAGGAACACGGCTACTTTGTCGAAGTTCACGAAGCACTTGATAACCATCTTGATCCGGCAGACCTAAATCGAGAATGATGAGGTGGGGCTTCTCATCATTGAACATTTGCAGGCCCTCTTTGGCGGTAGTTGCTTCAACGCAAGTGAAGCCTTCCGCGTGCAAAGAAATTCGGATAAAGCTTCTAATTTTTGGTTCGTCATCAATGACTAATATTTTCTTGTTCATGCGTTACGCTCCATTGTCGGCAGCACGATTTGCATCGTACAGCCACGTTGACTTTCTACTACCTGCAAGGTACCACCATGTGCTTCTACTATGCCTTTCGCAACGTTGAGACCAATCCCTGAGCCACCTTCCCCTGAATCACCAGAACGGGTGGTGTAAAACAGCTCAAACACTTTTTGCTGTTTGTCTTTAGCTATCCCAGCGCCCAAATCGATGATATTAATTTCTGTCGATTTATCTGTGCTTTGCGCTTCAATCGTCACTTTACTGTCTTTCGGTGAATACTTTAAGGCATTATCGACCAAGTTATAAATGGCTTGCTCAAGTAAGCTGTCTTGGATCTCTACCGGCTTAAGTGCACCGAGTTTAGACAGTGCGATACGGGGCGTATTGAGTCGTTGGGCAACTCGCTCTAGTATCGGCCAAACGGATTGAGGGCTGACTGTTAAGGAAATGGCTTTGTGGCTTAATTTTGTCGCTTGTAAAAGGTTTTCTACATAGTGATGCAGTCGATGACTTTCATCTAAAGCATCGTCTATTAATTCGGCTTGTTGCTGTTTATCAATCTTATTTTGGTATTCTTTAAAGGTTGATAAGGAACCAATAATGGTCGCCAGTGGTGTGCGCAAATCGTGTGACACACTCAGTAATATACCAGAGCGGATTTCCGCTTGTTTGAGCGCTTCACTTTGTTCGCGATAATGGTCGGCAAATGCACTGGTGGTTAAGGCAATCGTTAAGAAAATCAACGTGTTCAAGATGTCCTCTATATCCGCCATGTGCAGAGAATATAAAGGCTCTGTCGCGAAGTAGTTAAATACTAAAGCACAAATAATACTCGCAATTACCGCAGAAACGCGGTTCGCAGTGATTGAGACAATAATTACGGCCATTTGCAGAATAAGCAAGACACCCGTTTTAGGTAAAAAAAGGGCTTCAAGGGAAATAGCCACAACAGAAAAAATCAGCACGATGCCTGCTGACATGGCGTAACTTTGCTTAGTACTGCGAGGCGCAAGTAGCGTTTCAAACATAAATAAATCGCTGATTTTTTTCTTATCTAACTACACTATAGCGACAATGTTAAAATCAACCGAGTCTAGACGCTGCTAAATTTTCGATAAAATTGGTAAAAGGCGTCAAAGCTCGCTGCCATTTGGGTTAGGAAATCAGTAGCCGTCGCCCCGCATGCGTGATCGCTTCGATCACATGATTCAGTTCATCATTGTTTAATTGCCAATGGTGCAGATAAAAAGGCACGGGCATGGTTTTCTCTGGGGCAAGAGAAACGAGTTCTCCAGACGCTAAATAACGTGCCGCTTGCAATTCCGGGATCAACGCGTAGCCTGCATCAGCCAGCACAAGACGTTCAAACGATTCAACGGAAGGAAACGTATGATACGGGACGTGTTCTTGGCTAATGTCGAAATATTTCTCCATAAAATCAAAGGTTAGGTCATCATCTCGGTCATAAATTGCGGTCGGAGCAACTTTGAGTGTTTGTTTGGTCACTCCTTTTTGGAAAAACTGTTCAATAAACGCGGGACTGGCAACTAACATATAAATCATCTTGCCTAAATATACAGATTTTGCACCTTGCAGCGGTGTAGGGTGGGTCGTGATAACGGCTTGAGTTAATCCTTGTTTCATCAAATTGATGGTTTGGTCTTGATCTGCTTTAACTAAATCGAAGGTGTAGCGATACGTTTTTAGCAGTGGCTCAAGTGCTTGCCAAAACCACGTTGACAGAGAATCAGCATTGACGCCAATCGTAAAGTTGATTGGTCCACTTTTATGTTCAAAATTTAAATCTCGCTCAAGTTGATTTTCAAGAAGCTCCAATTTTTGTACATGCTGCAACACTTTGAAGCCTGCTTCAGTTAAGCGAAGAGGGGTGGTACGCACGATAAGCGTCTGCCCAACGTACTCTTCTAAATGACGGATCCGTTGTGATACGGCGGACTGGGTAATGTGTAAATGACGCGCGGCGAGTTCAAAGTTTTGTAATTTCGCAACGGCAGAGAAAGCTTGTAATTGTTTATTTGCCAGCATGATTATAAATATATCTAATGATATTTAAATTTGTTTAATTATATTTCAAAAATACACGTTGTTACACTGCCTCACAAGGTCAGGTTTACCTTCAATCGTCTATCAAAGTGCGAGCAAATTGAGGGGGGTGAATAGGTTTGGGGTATTTAATGGTGTGGTTTGAAGGATTCTTTTTGAGTTTGGGTTTAATTGCGGCAATCGGTGCGCAAAACGCCTTTGTCATATCTCAGAGCTTGAGTGGAAAATTCACTCTGCCTGTTATTTTGACCGTGTCGCTGTGCGATATCTTTTTGGTGTCATTGGGGGTTTTAGGTGTCGGAGCGCTTATTCAACAAAGCGAATTGCTATTGCAAATCACGACGTGGGCGGGGATTGCCTTTTTGAGTGTGTATGGAGCGATGTCACTCAAATCTGCGTTGTCTAGTAAGCAATTGGAGAGTGAGGCTCGTTCAGTTGCGACTCGAAAACGCGCTATTTTAACGGCGATGGCAGTAAGTTTGCTTAATCCTCATGCGTATTTGGACACGGTGGTTATTTTAGGTGGGGTGGCTGGTAAATTTGCCGAGCAGCAAAAACTATGGTTTGTTCTGGGCTGCATTAGCGCCTCGATCGCGTGGTTTATGTTACTTGGTTTTGGTGCAAAACAATTAGCGCCTGTATTTAGAAATCCAAAAGCGTGGAAAGTCCTAGACGTCTTAGTGTGTATCATGATGTGGAGTATTGCGCTTTCATTGCTGCACTTTACGCAAACAAACTAAGTTGGTATTCATTTATTGTGTATAGCGGTGTTTAAAACATCGCTTTACGTTTTGTTAGGTTGAGTGCCGCTGTAAAAAACGTTGCCAGTGTGCTTTCGCGTTTATGTTTCGCAAAGGTTCAATCACCTGTTGCAAAGCAAGGGGTTGAGGTTCCATTTCCTGCTCGTCATTTTTTAACCCGAGTAAGTAAAAAAA
Source organism: Pseudoalteromonas xiamenensis (assembly GCF_030994125.1). NCBI lineage: Bacteria > Pseudomonadati > Pseudomonadota > Gammaproteobacteria > Alteromonadales > Pseudoalteromonadaceae > Pseudoalteromonas > Pseudoalteromonas xiamenensis. The sequence goes on from NZ_CP099917.1 coordinate 2,609,648, forward strand.
CGATGTTTTTTGATTTGCTTGAACAGCGTGGATCCGCAGTTGCTGCTCGAAATTCAAACGCAGACTGCTAATGGCGGTTTTAAGTCCATTTTGATCAACATTGGGCAAACCACATTTTTGTAGGTAACCAAGGCGCTCGCCTTCACCAGAAAACCAAATGCGAACTTTCTCGCTGTAACGATTCACTTTACTTGGTAAATCAAACATGATGCGTTCGTGATGGTGGGTGCTCAAAAACTCGAGGTATTCTTCCAGTCCGGCTTGCCATAGTGCACTGTGAATGGGAATAAATCGCGGCAAGATTTTCTCATTTGTTCCAAACTCGAAACCCTCTACTCCCTCTTTTGTGACCAAATTGTCTAACGTGAGGTGACCAATTTCGTCACTGTATGCACCCGTATAATAGGCAAACAGTGGAAGCCAAAAATGCCAGTGCTTAGGCTGTTCTCTTTTTTGTTTTTCGTCGCTGTATATGTAGCCATGAAACAGTGCATGCAGTTCCATCGGGGAAAACGCTCGGCGACCTAAATGAGAAGTCATGCAATGAAAACCTAGAACACTGAAAATACGTCGCTAGTTTAGCGGCTTTCCCGAGCCCACGAAAGCAAAAAATAGCCAGTGAAAGAAGTGTTTATGAATGAGGAGAGCGGCTTATTGGTACGAAGCCAATACGCCGCTCATTTGATGTTAATAGCAGCTGGCTTTAATCAGTTGCGTAATAATTGCCTGAGACGGTTTTATTTTATCCATTGCTAGGTATTCATCGGGTTGATGCGCCTGATTAATGGAACCTGGGCCCATAACGATGGTTTCACATCCAAGCTGTTGAATAAATGGCGCTTCAGTACAGTAATTTACAGCAACAGCTGCTTCGCCAGAAATTTTCTCTGCGAGTTTGACCAGAGCGCTGTCGGTATTACCGCTAAAAGCTGGAATTGGGTCATGCAAGTCGATAACTTCCACAGCGTTTGGATACTGGGTATTTATCGGTGTTATTGCATCGATAAGTAATGCCTGTAATTCTTTAATACTGAGCCCTGGAAGGGGGCGCATATCAATGTGCAATTCACAGCAACCACAAATACGGTTTGCGTTGTCGCCACCATGAATATGCCCCAAGTTGAGCGTAGGGTAAGGAATCGCAAAATGTGGTGTTGAATATTTATTCTTTAATTCGTCACGTAATTGCAATAGTTTTGAAATAACTAAATTCATTACCTCAATTGCATTTAACCCACGTGCAGGATCCGAACTATGCCCTGAGCGACCAATAACTCGAATTGCTGTTGACATATGACCTTTATGCGTAAAAACCGGCACCATATCAGTTGGTTCACCTATCACACAGCGAGCAGGTTTAATGGTGCTTTTCTTCGCAATTTCAATTGCACCGGCCATCGTTGTTTCTTCATCTGCTGTGGCAAGAATAAGAATAGGTTGTTGTTGTGGCAGTTCATCCAATTCTTTAAGTGCTTCTAATACAAACGCAAAAAAACCTTTCATATCGATAGAACCAAGTCCGTATAACTTATTGTCTTGTTCCGTCAGTTTGAATGGATCTTTGCTCCAGCGACTATCGTCGAATGGCACAGTGTCAGTGTGACCCGCTAACATCAAACCACCTTGGCCTTCGCCTCGTTTTGCAACGAGATTGAATTTGCCCGGAGCACTTTCAAGCTCGGTGATCTCAACCGTAAAACCGAGCGCCTCACACCAACTTGCTAATAAGTCGATGACCGGTTTGTTTGTCAGGTTAAGTTGGGGGTCAAGCGCACTCACCGACGGGCTGGCAATGAGCTGTTGATACATCGATAAAAAGTTTGGTGTGGACATAAAAATCTCAAAATATTTTGACTGGCGTATTGCATCACACTGTAAATGTGTTTAGCATGAATATCAATTCACTTTTTTAGCATAAATAGTCTAAATAAGTGTGAATATTCCAAGTGCACTATCATCGTCTATCATTTGATAGGGTACTAGGTGGTTTGATTACTGTAGCAAGTTCATAAGGCGAGTAAAGCAGAAGATGAAAAACGTGGCTATTGTTGGCGCGAGTGGGTATAGCGGTGTTGAATTGGCGAGTTTGGTTGCTAAGCACCCGCACCTTAATATTGTGGGTGTTTATGTATCAGAAGGCAGCCAAGATAAAGGCAAGCAATTAAGTGAGCTTTATCCTGAGCATGTTGGGCTATTGGATATTTCGCTTGAGCCGTTAACTGACGCTGCTTTCAAAGCAATTGGTGCACACGCCGATTACGTATGTCTTTGCACAGATCACCATGTAAGTGTTGAGCTTGCTCCCCAATTTCTTGCGCTAGGCAAAAAAGTGTTTGATTTGTCAGGTGGCTATCGGCTCCATGAAACAAGTGACTACGACCGTTATTATGGTTTTGCCCATCCGTATCCTGAATGGCTAGAGAAAGCTCAATACGGTCTTGCTGAATGGTACACAGACGCTATTGCTGATGCTGAATTGGTTGCAGTTGCCGGTTGCTATCCAACAGCGGCGTTAAATGCGTTAAAACCTTTGAAAGAAGCTGGATTGGTTGCGGACCAGCCGATCATCATTAATGCGGTTTCTGGCGTTACAGGCGCAGGTCGCAAAGCTGCAATTAATACGCATTTTTGTGAAGTGTCCTTAGCGCCGTATGGACTTTTTAATCATCGCCATACTCCAGAAATTAGCCAATATCTGGGGCACGATGTCCTGTTTACACCTCATTTGGGGAATTTCGCACGTGGCATTCTTGAAACGATTTACGTGACGCTGAAGCCTGAAGTAACAGCAGCGCAAGTCGAAGCTGCGTATCAAGTGCTTGCCGATGAGCCTCTAATTCGTTTGAAAGGCAAAGTTATGCCTTCGATTAAAGGTGTTGCTAATCAACCATTTGTAGATATTGGCTGGCAACAACAAGGTCAGCAGCTGATTGTCGTTGCTGCGATTGATAATTTATTAAAAGGTGCTGCAGGGCAAGCGTTGCAGTGTATGAATATTGCGAGCCACTGGCCGTCAGAATTGGGTTTAAAGGGAGCTTAATCATGAGTACGTCAAAACCAATTTGGGTAATTAAACTCGGTGGCGCGGTGTTAAATTCTGAAGAAGCGTCGAAAGCATTGTTCGAAGTAATGAAAGTACAAACAGCCTTTCATTTTGTGGTTGTACATGGTGGCGGCGCATTGGTTGACAGTTGGCTTAAAGATGCGGGTTTTGCTACGGCAAAACATCAAGGTCTTCGAATTTCGCCTCGTGAACAAATGCCGTATATCGTTGGTGCGCTCGCAGGTACGGCGAACAAACAATTAATGGGGGCGGCATTAGTCAGTGGCATGAAACCGATCGGTTTGTCGTTGTTCGAAGCTGGCATTTTGGTCAAACAAAAATTGAAAGTATTAGCCCAGGTTGGTGAGTGTGATGGCACTCAAGATGGGGTTATCCCAGCGATGTTGAATGCAGGTTTTACACCAATCGTGAGTTCAATTGGTCTAGGCGAAGACGGGTCGCTGTATAACGTGAATGCCGACGAAGCGGCTGCTGCGATTGCTGCGCACCTTAAAGCGGAAATTATTTTTATGACTGATGTGGAAGCTGTGCTTGATGCGAATAAGCAACCACTTCATGAATTAAATGCAGATCAAATCGCGAAACTAATCGAAGAAGAGGTAATTGTGGGTGGAATGGAGGTAAAAGTGAAAACGAGCCTAACCGCCGCCGAACAATTACGACGAGGCGTTTATATCTCTAGCTGGCAAAAGCCAGAAAACCTTACCGCGCTTTTAGCCGGCGAGCACGTAGGTACCAAAATTACGCCTTAGAGGAATCCATAATGCAGCATTATATTCACGGCCTTGAGTTTAAAAAAGCAGAGCTCAAGCAACTACTCGATCTTGCGATCAAAATGAAACAAAACCCTGCTGATTACGCACAAGCGTTGGCAGGGAAATCAATCGTTACCCTTTTTGAAAAGCCAAGCTTGCGCACACGCGTTTCGTTCGATGTTGGTATCAATAAGTTAGGTGGTCATGCTGTCTACTTAGATCAACAAAATGGCGCAATGGGTAGCCGTGAATCAGTCAAAGATTTCGCCCTCAATATTTCGACTTGGGCTGACGCTATTGTGGCTCGAGTGATGCGCCACGACACATTAACTTGCATGGCTGAGAATGCCAGTGTGCCAGTCGTCAATAGTTTGTGTGATTTATATCACCCATGTCAGGCATTGGCGGATTTCATGACGCTGCAAGAAGTGTATGGTGACGTGAAAGAGCTGAAACTCGCTTACTTGGGGGAGGGGAATAATGTCGCGCATTCATTGATGTTGCTCGCAGCGACCCTCGGTACCGATTTCGTTGCGGTGTGTCCAAAAGGGCATTCACCTGACGCGCAAATTCTCAAACAAGCAGAGCAACTCGCGGCTGCGAATGGCGCTTCAGTCTCAATTAGTGATCGTATTGAAGCGGCAGTCGGTGCAAATGTGCTCTATGCTGATACGTGGGTGTCAATGGGTGATAAAACGCCACTTAAAGAAGTTGTTGATACTTACATGCCTTATCAAATCAACCAAGAGCTTGTTGAAAAAACTGGGGCATCAACCGTTTTACATTGCCAACCTGCACATCGGGAGTATGAAATTACGTCTGAAGTGATGGATGGTCCGAAATCAAGAATTATGCAGCAAGCTGAAAACCGCATGCACGCGCAAAATGCGCTTCTCGTCAGTTTGTTGAACCCAAGTTATCTCTAAGGATTATGAACAATGAGCGAAATTAAAAAAGTAGTATTGGCTTATTCTGGCGGTCTGGATACTTCGGCGATCGTGCCATGGTTAAAAGAAAACTACGGCTGTGAAGTCGTGTGTTTCGTGGCCGATGTAGGTCAAGGTGACGCTGAACTTGAGGGCGTAGAAGCTAAAGCGATTGCGTCGGGGGCATCTGAATGCCACATTGTTGATTTGAAAGAAGAGTTTGTAGCGGATTACATTTACCCAACCTTAAAAACAGGCTGTATTTACGAAGGTACATACTTGCTTGGTACATCAATGGCACGCCCTATTATTGCCAAAGCACAGGTTGAAATAGCACGAAAAGTGGGAGCTGATGCGTTAGCGCATGGTTGTACAGGTAAGGGAAATGACCAAGTTCGTTTCGAATCGTGTTTTGCGGCACTTGCACCGGATTTAAAAGTAATTGCACCATGGCGTGAGTGGGACCTAACCAGTCGAGAATCACTCCTTAATTACTTAGATGAGCGTAACATTCCTTGCTCAGCATCTCTTAAGAAAATCTACAGCCGAGATGCAAACGCATGGCACATTTCAACGGAAGGTGGAGAGCTAGAAAACCCTTGGAATGAGCCAAGTGAACAAGTATGGACCATAACAGCATCACCAGAACAAGCACCAGATAAAGCCGAATACGTCTCTGTGCAAGTAGAAAAAGGTCAAATCGTGGCGGTGAATGGTGAGCGTTACTCTCCTTACGAGTGTTTGGTGAAATTAAATGAGATAGCGGCGCCTCATGGGGTAGGTCGTATCGACATCGTTGAAAACCGACTTGTTGGTATGAAATCTCGAGGCTGTTACGAAACCCCTGGCGGCACCGTTATGGTTGCTGCGTTGCAGGCTATTGATGAATTGGTGTTGGATAAAACGAGTCGTAAGTGGAAAGAATTACTGGGCAATGAGTTTGCTCATTTAGTCTATGACGGTCGTTGGTTTACACCATTGAAGGCATCGGTTTTAGCCGGGGCCGAAGCGCTTTCAGAATACGCAACCGGTGAAGTGGTGTTAAAACTGTATAAAGGCCAAGTGATGCCTGTTCAGAAACGTTCACCGAACAGCCTTTACAGTGAAGATTTCGCCACCTTTGGTGAAGATGACGTTTACAACCAAGCTCATGCAGAAGGGTTTATTCGTCTTTACTCTTTATCAAGCCGTATTGCTGCACTTAACAAAGCAAAATAAATCAACGTGCAGATCTCGAAGGCAAGGTTATGTACTTGCCTTCTAATTCGTATTCTAGGAGATAACTATGGCATTGTGGGGCGGTCGTTTTTCTGAGGGGCCAGATTCGGCATTCAAACAGTTCAATGATTCATTACCTTTCGATTTCCAACTAGCAGAACAAGACATTATTGGATCTAAAGCATGGGCAAAAGCGATAGCCAGTGTTGGCGTACTAACAACGTCGGAATTGCAAACGTTAACGGCGGCTTTGGATGAGTTATTAGTAGAGGTTCAAGCGGATCCTGAGGCCATTGCGACGGCAGGTGATGAAGACATCCATTCTTATGTTGAAAGTAAGCTAATTGAAAAAGTAGGTGACCTGGGTAAAAAACTGCACACAGGTCGTAGTCGTAATGACCAAGTTGCGACGGACTTTCGTCTTTGGAGCCGCAAAACAGCGCAAATTATTTTAGAAGCCTTAGCGGATCTTAAGCAGGCTTTTTTGACTTTGGCAGAGAAAGAACTTGGAACAATACTTCCGGGTTATACCCATTTGCAGCGAGCTCAGCCAGTCCTATTTAGCCATTGGTGTATGGCTTATGTTGAAATGCTGAACCGTGACTCTGGACGATTAACTGATGCTTTAGCTCGTCTCAATCAGTGTCCTCTTGGTAGTGGCGCGTTGGCCGGGACTGCGTATGCGATTGACCGTACTGCGCTTGCAAAAGAACTCGGTTTTGATAGTGCAACGAGAAACAGCCTTGATGCCGTATCAGATAGAGACTTTGTGCTAGAACTACTCAGCACCGCATCAATTTCGATGCTGCATTTATCGCGGTTAGCTGAAGACATGATTTTTTATAACAGTGGAGAAGCAGGTTTCATTGAATTGTCGGATTCTGTGACATCCGGTTCGTCGTTGATGCCACAAAAAAAGAACCCTGATGCGCTTGAACTCATCCGTGGCAAAACTGGGCGGGTGTTTGGTGCGTTAAGCGCCATGTGTATGACGGTCAAAGCATTGCCGTTGGCATATAACAAAGATATGCAAGAAGATAAAGAAGGGCTATTTGACGCGTTAGCGACTTGGCTGGCCTGCATTCATATGGCGCAAGCGTGTATCAACGGCGTAAAAGTGAATGGCGAAAGAACCTTAGCCGCAGCAAAAGGTGGGCATGCAAATGCGACTGAATTGGCAGATTATTTAGTCGCTAAAGGGATCCCGTTCCGACAAGGTCACCATATTGTGGGGCAGTTGGTGCAGTTGGCGATTAGTGAAGGTAAGAACTTAGAAGAGCTCAGTTTGCCTCAGTTCCAAGCGGTTTGTGATGTTATTACCGATGATGTCTATCCAGTGCTTGAAATTGATGCATGTATTGCCGCCCGAAAGGCGCTTGGAGGCACCTCATTGCCGCAAGTAAAAGCAGCAATTGCCGCAGAGAATACAAAGTAATCAGACAGTTACGATTTGCCAAAAATTTGACTCGGAGATCTAAACGACGACTCACCTGTACGTCGTGAGCCCCAGTACGATTTTTGAGTAATCCGTATAATAAACCACCCAAGCGGTGGTTTTTTCTTGCCTTTAGTTTGTTTGTTAATCAAATTTTAACAAAAATATCTGAATTTCGAAGATCTGGCATAGTACTTGATATTGATCCCTCACATTTTTGCAATACCCCAATTTTTTAGGGGATTGTGATGAATAAGAAGAACTTTACTCTCTGAGGGAAAACAAAATGTTAAATATGATCAAAAAGATGGCACTAAAAAACCGTTCGACTAAATTCGCTGGTCAATCACCTGTTTTGTCTGGTAAGGTGGTTTTTACAAGTGAAATGTTGGCAATGGTTTCTGGTGCTGGCCCACGCATCACTCCAGAGCCCGAACAAAAAGAAAAAGTATAAGAGTGTTACTACGAGATATATTTGGACTTACATTAGGTGCATTGATCGTTTGGGGCTTTCTCATGGCTTTCCTTATAAATGTATTGATGCACTTCACTACCAAGCATAAATTGATGCCAACAATAGTTACCTCATTTTATGTTTTTCTTTCCTATTTTATTTCTGATGATTTAGCTTCACTTACGGTTCAACCAAATGCTTATCTCAACTGGGCTATTTTCGATTTGGTAACGATTACGCTCATCTTCACTACCTTAAAAGTAGCCAAATTGCCTTTTAATACAGCTTCGTATTATGTTTTTGGTGGATTGAGCATTAGCACATTACTTTATTTAAGCATGCATATTGATGTCGATATTTACAGTAATAGAACACCTTGGATACTGTGGGATATATTTGGTTATGGAGGAACTCTGGTCGATCTGATGATGATTACTGTTCTAATCTTGAATCGTGATATTTTGCAACTAGGGCGACTTTTTAATCGTGGCTCCAAGCCAAACCCAATAGAGCTAAGTGCCAAATAAATCGTAGTAAGAGCTATTCGAGAAAAAGGAGCTTAACGCTCCTTTTTTATTTCTGTTCAACCACGTTGTTTCCGGTGGTTGATGCTCTACTTTACTAGAAGTGACGAGCACCAAATGTCGACATTACTCCTCAATAAAAGGAATTCCTTTTTGCATCCACTCAGGTGCCGGTTTGCCTTTTAGGTGATGATCAAAATATTCCATCATTCGAATCGAGAAATCGACCTGATTTGGAAACTTTTTCAAGTGATGTGGCTCGTCTTCGTATTCTAGGAAGATAGCATCTTTACCTGCTCTTCGAAGCGCTAGATAGTACTGTACGCCCTCATTGTATGGCACAGCGTCATCTTTATTGCCAAACATGATCAAAATAGGCGTTTCGACTTTATCAGCGAAAAAGACAGGGGAGTTTTCAATGTATAGTTCTGGCGCTTCATAAAGCGCTTTACCTATGCGGCTTTGGCCTGTTTCATATTGGAATTGACGCGCAAGACCCGAACCTAAACGAATGCCGCTGTAGGCCGAAGTCATATTAGATACAGGCGCACCAGAAATCACGGCTTTAAACATATTTGTTTGGGTGATCATGAACGCACTTTGATAACCGGCCCAAGAGTGACCTTGCAAGCCGATATTATTCGGATCGGCAACACCAATGTCGATCAGTTTTTGTGCGGCATTCATCATCGTTTTTGTTGCAGATTTGCCGGGATGACCGATTTCAAAACGAATATCAGGTAGGAATACCGCATAGCCATTTGAGGTGAACATGGGCAAATTAGGTCGATGATTCAGCTCCATTTTAGGAAAGTCATAACGACGCTGCGTCATATAACGATAGAAGTAAATGACGACAGGGACTTTCTGGCCAGCTTGATACCCTGCTGGTTTAATTAATACGCCTTGTAAGTCTTCACCATCATATCCTTTATATTGAACTAATTCGGGCTTTCCGCCCCAAGCGAAATCATTCAGTTGTGGATTGACAGCCGTTACTTTCTGTGACTTTTTAAATGTCGATGTGGTTTGCCAAAGATCGGGAAATTCTTGGTAGCTTTGTTTGGTGAAGATGAGCTTATCGTGTTGCTTTGCTTTGGCAATCAAATCAAATCGAGCTTCGCCATCAAGGACTTGCGTCACTTTTTTGGTTTCAAGATTGAGCGTCGCGATGCCACTTTCTTTCGTTTTTAGATTGAAGGTTTGTAAGAGCAATGTATCGGTTGACGAAAAGCCTTGCCACTGTTTATCCAACGTCACCACTCGGTATATGGTGTCAGTTGGTTTACCTTGTGTCAGTGGTGTCGCGCGGAGCGTTTTGGTGTCAAATGACCAAATATCATATTTGCTGTACACCAAAACTTGGCTTTCATCGAGATTCCAGCCCGCAATACCTTGGCCTGGTTGCTCGCTCGGATAGTCGTGTTTATCATCTGCAAAAAGCACATTTTGAACGGCCCGAGTGAGTGGTTTTACTTTTTGCGAAGGTAAATCTTTGAACCAATATTCACCGTCATTAAAATAGACGGCAAAGTGGCCGGCAGGGGAAACGCTAGGCACAAAACGACTTTTCTTGACAACTATCTGACTTTTTCCTGATGAAATATCGAGGCTATAGTAGTCGCTGTAAAAACCATTGTAGGTGATTTGACTCAGGTATGCAGAGTCATCATTTGCTAGCAGCGTCGTTGCTTCCGTGTTTAGCGTAAGATTTGGCAAACTCGGTGTGGTGAGCTGAACGACTTTGTCGCTCGCAAGATGATAAACCGCTTGATATTGCTTGTGCTTGTTTTCTTTGTTCCATTGATTGATTTCACGCGGCTTTATTTCAGCATCGTTTGGATGCCACACTTTAAGCCCCTTTTGGGCTCGAATCGTGTCAAAGTCGGTAAGAGAGTTTGCGTCTTTATATTTGAGTTCCGGTGCTTTAGCGGCTAAAAACGGGCTATTACCAAAATATAAACGCTCACCTTTTTCAGACCACTGAAGTTTCGCCGTTTTGGCGCTGAACCAGCCATCTTGGTTTGGTATTGTACTTAATTGCGTTTTATCCGCATCCCATAAGCGAATGTGGTAATCGCGACGACGGCTGTCTTCGTTTACATAGTTACCCTCACTAAATGCAACCAGCGCCTTAGTTGGATGCCAACTAAAGGTGGACACGGTAATACCCGGCTCGCTCAGTAGATTCACCGCCTCATTTTCTTGGAAATTGCGAAAGCTAATTCGGTTGTCTTTGCCATTGTCCGAACCAACTTGCCAAATTAATCCAAAATTCGAAACCGCATAACTGTTCACCGAATCAAAAGTGACTTCTTTTAGGTCGCTGAGGCTAACCAGTATCAACGGCAGCAACGTGTCTTTTTTATCGGCTTTGATTGCATTGTCGTCTTTGTCGCTTTCTTGAGGCGCTTCTTTCGCTGTTTCTTTCTTTTTATCAACGTCTTTACGATAGGCCAACCACAGCCCATCATCAGACAATTGGTAATCTTTCACGTCAGTAAACTCGGTTTGTTCACCCGTTTTTGCGTGTACTAGCACTAAATTCTTTTTAAGTTTTTTCCGGTCGGATTTTTTCGTTGTTTCTGTTTTGAGTAAATCGGCATCCTGTGTAAATGCGACCCAAGTTGCTGACTTATTGATAACGGGTTTAGAACCTCGTGGTACAGATGCAAGTAACGCATTTGTTTCTAATTGATAAACCAAACCTGTCGGGTCGCCGCGGTAGGGCTTTGCACTGGTTACGAGCAACTGACCATCCTCTGAAAGCAGGGTATTATTGGTTTGTTTGAAGTCAAAAACGTCTTTGAAAGACAAAGGTTTGCTGGCAAAGCTAAGGGTTGGTGCGCTGAGCAATGTCGCAAACAGAAGTGAGTGGGTAACTTTCATTGCGTGATTCTTTTATTTATTTGAACATTATTTTTAGCATGAACCAATCTGAGCGCAAATTTGCTTGCGATAAGTCTCCGATTATTCGGGCCGATAAATAAAAACGGCCGCAATGGCGGCCGAGTGATTTGTCTAAGCGTGCTTATTTCTTCTCAAAAGCACGTTTCATAAAGTTTGGCGTTGCAAGCGCACCTTTGTGGATACCTGAATTATAGTATTCGGTTTGGAACGTTGCAGCGTTGACTTCCTCTTCACGGAAACCATTAAAGGCTTCGCCTTTTCGAGCCATTGTTGCAGACCACAGGCCACTTGGATAAATAGGTTGTGGGAAAGGCATCGTGATAAGATCAGCAAAACCGACTTCAAGCATCGCATCACGCATTTCACATAGAAGAGGCATGTGCATCAGTGGCGATTCACTTTGTTGGATCATGATGCCACCAGGGCGAAGCGCAGCCAAGCAGCTTTTGTAAAACGCGTGGTTAAACAAGCCTTCACCTGGGCCTACCGGATCAGTACCGTCGACGATAACCACATCGATTGATTCAGGCGCCGCTTCTTTCATGTACTTGATGCCATCATCGAACATCACGGTTGCGCGCGGATCGTTGTTCGACTCACACAACTCAGGAAAGTACTTAAGTGACATCTCAGTGACAACCTCATCGATGTCAATTTGCGTTACCGTTTCGACACCTGGGTGCTTAAGAACTTCACGTAATGTGCCACAGTCGCCACCACCAATGATGACGACATTTTTAGGCGCTGGGTGCGAGAAAAGCGCTGGGTGGCTCATCATTTCGTGATAAAAAAAGTTTTCGCGGGTACTGACCATCGTGCAACCATCGATAATCATTAAGTTGCCAAAGTCAGTTGTTTCAAACATTTCAACAAGTTGAAATGGAGACTGTTTTTCGTCTAATTTACGTTTAACACGCAGTGAAAATGCACTGCCATCTCTGTCACTGATTTCAGTAAACCAACGGTTTGCTTCTAAGTTTGCCATGTCGTCAATCACACTAAATAAAGAATAATGGGAAATTGTGCCAGCCAGAGGCGATGAGCTCAATCAATTTTAGCCAAGCAAGGGCAATTTGTCTTGGTGAATGCCAAAGCGCAAAGTGCTTAGACCTCGGATTTTAGGTCATATCCACAGATAGGTGACGTTTTCTTGTAGAGTTTAATGATAATATAGTGAACGAAATGTGATTGGTCGCATCCGTTTGGTAAAAAAAGGAGAATCAATGTCGTTTATTCGCGCAGTGTTGGGATTGGTGTTGTATTTTGTGAATACCGTCGTGTGGTGTATTCCTATTTTCCTATGTGGCTTCTTAAAGCTCATTCCTATCAAACCATGGCAAACCATGGTGAGTGCGATAGCCAAGTCCTGTGCTAGCTTCTGGGTTGCATGTAACAACCTGAATCAATCGCTTCTGATCCCGACTAAGTTTAACGTAAGTAAGGTGCCAGAACTCAAATACAAAGATTGGTATCTCGTTATTGCCAATCACCAAAGCTGGGTTGATATTCTGGTGTTGCAGCGAGTTTTGCATCGTCGTATCCCGTTTCTTAATTTCTTTTTGAAAAAAGAGCTTATTTATGTACCTTTGTTGGGACTTGCTTGGTGGGCATTGGATTTTCCATTTATGGCACGAAGTTCCAAAAGCCAAATAAAGAAAAACCCAAAACTAAAAGGCAAAGATTTAGAGACCACGAAAAAGGCCTGTGAGAAATTTAAAACAATGCCCGTTAGCATCGTTAATTTTGTTGAAGGGACTCGGTACACGGAACAAAAGCATGCAAGACAGAACAGCCCATTTCAACATTTATTGAAACCCAAAGCAGGCGGAGTGGCTTTTGTTATGGAGGCGATGGGAGAACAAATTAAGAAGGTGGTAAATGTCACTTTACACTACCCAAAAGGTCGTCCTACGTTTATGGATTTCGTGTCAGGGCACGTACCTCAAATCGATGTTCAGGTAGAGGTCATGCCTGCTGGGGATAATTGGTGCGGCGATTATTCAAGCGATAATGAATTTAGGGTAAAGTTTCAGGCGGAACTCAACCGAGTTTGGCTACAAAAAGACCAGCAATTGGTTGAGCTTCACAACCGTTCTGAACATGTTGAGAGGGTGTAGAATGTTAAAGCGAGTCTTACCTAATTGGTTTGTTGGTCTGATTGCTACGACCTTTTTATTGGGCAACACGCTATTGTGGGGCCTGCTGATTTTATGTTTGGGCGTTATTAAACTTATCTTCCCAATGCAGCTGATCACGCTCTTACTGAACTGGAGTTACCGTAATTGGTGTCGTGGTAACGCCATTTCATTGCAGATTGGGTGTGAGCACGTTCAGCTACATGTGTCGGGAGAGATCTCGGATAAAGGTTGGTACTTACTTGTTTCAAACCATTTAAGTTGGTTAGACATTGTTGTTTTGAGTGCTCTTGACCGACTACCTGCTCCAAAGTTTTTCTTAAAAGATGAATTGAAATATGTGCCGATTATTGGCTCTGGGGCTTGGGCTCTAGGTATGCCTTTTATGAAGCGAGCGACCAAAGCGCAAATTGCCAAAAATCCTAAGCTGAAAGGGATGGACGTGGCGCGCACGAAAGCGAGTTGTCGCGCATTTCGTGATTACCCAACGACCATTATTAATTTTGTCGAAGGCACACGTTTTACAAAGCAAAAGCAAGCAAAACAATTAAGCCCATTTCGTCATTTGTTGAAGCCGAAGGCTGGCGGTACTGCGTTCGCCCTCGAAGTGCTGTCTGAGCAATTGGATGCGATTCTAAATACTACCTTAGTTTATGACACTCCCGATATTCACATCTGCCGAAGCTTTATGCAGGGTCGTTTAAAAGGGGTCTATGTGGATATAGAAGTGAATGCGATGAGTTCTGTGCCACTGGGAAATTATCAAGACGACAAGGCGTATCGTGTGGAATTCCAACAATACGTGAATCGCCTTTGGCAGGGGAAAGACGATCGGATTGGCAGTTATGAACCAACGTTGCAATTCAAATCGATTACACTCCATGAGGAAATCAATTCTTTATGATGTCTACTTCATTGCAAGCCGCGCTTCAACCTTGGTTTGATCGTTTCCCTCAGGGCGAATTGATCAGCGCCTTAATTTCAAATGGTGTTGGTGTTGTACTGTTGATGGTGCTTTACGGGTTTACTCGACGCTTGATGCTGCCAAGTATTCAATCTTTGATGACGCGATTGTCTCCATCTCGGATAGGGCATTTAAGTGGTCAGCTTAATAAAGCAAATCGTCGCCTTGCGATGCTAATTACCATCGTTGCATTTTTGGCCAGTTTCGAGCAGATCCTTGTGTTACCAGATTGGGGTATGGAACTTTGCCGTACCGGCGGTCAGGTTTTTTTGGTCATCATGTCTGGTTTTTTAATGAGCAGTATCATTGGGTTAGCTCATGGGATATACAACCAGTTTAGTTTCGCAAAAGAAGTGCCAATCCAAGGTATTGTGCAAGTTGCAAAACTCGTTACGTTTATCGTTTGTTTGATATTGGTCGTCAGTATTATCTTAGACAAATCACCGACGTATATTTTGTCCGGGTTTGGTGCTATTGCAGCCGTTACCCTACTTGTGTTCAAAGACACCATTTTAGGGTTTGTGGCGAGCATTCAAATTGCGGCCAATCGATTAGTCACAATGGGTGATTGGATCCAAATGGATACATACGGTGCCAACGGTGAAGTGATTGATTTGGGATTAAACACCGTGCGAGTGCGCAACTGGGACAATACGGTGACGACAATTCCTACGTACGCTTTAATTGCTGGGTCATTCAAAAACTGGCGAGCAATGCAAGAATCGGCTGGGCGGCGAATTACGCGAGCTCTCTACTTAGATCTTCACTCTGTGACTCAGTTAACACCGGAGCAAACGACAAACTTAAAACAAGAGCCGCTGCTCAAAGAAATGGATGTGTCATTGTGGCAAGAAGGCACCAACGTCGCCATATTCCGCCGCTATGCTGAAGCCTATATCAATCAGCATCCAGACGTAAGCAACGATTGCCTAGCGATGGTGCGTGAGCTGCAAACGTTAAATCATGGTTTGCCTATCGAGATTTACTGTTTTAGCCGTAACACATCTTGGGTTTTTTACGAGCATCTGCAAGCCGACCTGTATGATTACTTGCTGGCACAACTCCCTCGATTTGGTTTACGTCCTTACCAAAGCATCACAGGCATTATGCAGCCTTAAACTCTAAGGTGTTGAATTGCGTATGAGATAAAAGTGTGGCCTAGGCCACATTTTTATTGTGCAGCTATCAGACCGATGCCTGCAAACGCGATTAACAAAACCCAGATAGGCGGCTTAAACTTTGATAGTGTGAAATACCCTAACACGATGACCGGCCACTGCCATACCTCATGGACCGCGCTTGGAATGATAGGGTTTAACCATGCCGCGAATAGAATACCGACAACGGCAGCGTTTAATGCTGCAATGATGTGTGCAAAACGCGGTAAGTTTTGTAATGTTTGCCAATGATTCAAAAATGCCCCGATTAAGAGTAAGCCTGGTAAGAATATCGCCAAGGTGGCGGTTAGCGCATTGAGAATATCCGGAGAGCCATCCCAGAATGCACCTAGATAGCTTGCGATAGTAAACATAGGGCCCGGCACTGCTTGTGCGGCTGCATAAGCGGTTAGGAATGTTTCATCACTAATGTTTGGTAGGCTCGCCTGTAACAGCGGCAGCACGACATGCCCACCGCCAAACACTAAGCTTCCAGCTTGATAGAATGGCGCGAAAAGTGTGTCGTTGAAAAGACTCAGACACATCGCAAACCCAATGATGACCATAGAAAAGGGTAGCCATGCAAAGCGGTTTAACGATTTATTTGGAGCGTCTGGGATGCTGCTAAGAGGAGCGACGCACCCAATCAAAAAGGCAAATCCGAGTACGAGCAGTTGCGTGTTGAGTGTAGGGAGATAATATAGGAAAACAGCGACCAACGTGGCGATTACTTTTAGCGGTGTTGTTTTACAAAAGTTTCTCGCCATACTGATCACCGCATCGGCAACGATGACCACCGCAAAGAGCTTTAGACCAGTAATCACACCATCCATACTTGATTGTAGCGTTGATGCGCCGAACGCCAGCATTACCATAATTAAAAAGGATGGTAGAGTGAAACCGACAAATGCAGCAAGCCCACCAAGCCAGCCTGCTTTCTCAAGCCCAATCGCAAACCCAACTTGACTGGAACCTGGGCCTGGAAGCACCTGCGACAAGGTAATCATATTTGCGAAACGTTCAGGTTTAATCCAGCCTAAGTGTTCGACAAAATGACGTCGAAAGTAACCAATGTGCGCAACAGGCCCACCGAAACTTGTACAACCTAATAAAAAAAACTGATAAAAAATATGCACTAACATTTTTGACTCAAACTTTTGGTTGACCGTTAAGTTTATGGCAATAGAATGTCCAAATTATGACTGGTAATCGCAAATAAAGTAAGAGCAGACTTTGGGCCAGATTATTCGTGTTTTATTTAGTCATACAACTACACTTATGCTAACCACCTTAAAGTGAGTACTGTGGTTCTATGCCAAGAATTGTGTTGCTAAGTTTATTGCTCTTCATTGCGCCAAGTTTTGCCAAATCGACGATTTTGGTTGGGGTTGATCATGCTCCTCCATACAGTCGTATTGACGATGATGGTAATATTCAGGGCCTCATTCTTGATATTCTTTATGCGTTACCTCAATCAGCTGAATACGATATTCAACCCATCGCATGTCCTTTTTCTCGTTGTGTAAGAATGTTGTCGCAAGGCGAGATAGACATCATGGGGGGACTCATTAACACCAAAGAACGTCAAAAAATAATGTCGTTTGTCGAACCGCCTTACATGGTTTTACAATCTTCTTTTGTTTTCTATAAGCGAGCCGATTCAGAGCTGGTTGTCGAAAATTACGATGATCTCTATAACAAGCGTATTGCAGTAATGCGTGGTGGCGTTTTCTTCCCGCGTTTTGATGAAGATAGAGAGTTAAATAAAGTCTCGGTCAATACAGAGAAAGTCGCCATAGACCTTCTATTAAAGAATCGAGTGGACTTGGTCATCGCGGTTGAGGAAACGGCCGACCACTCGATGAGTATTTTAAACCAACCGAGTCATCAACTGAAAAAAGTGGACTTTCGTTACACGCAGAAAATTTATGGCAACATGGCGATGAGTCTTAAGTTTGCTCATTCTTACGCTGGGTTGCGCGTTCGTGATGGCATGATGTCACTCGCGCTTTCAAATCAGCTATCGCAGCTTGTTGCGCCTTATCAGTTGCCCCCAATCCCACTCGAGATCATTCCCAAAATTTAGCTAATTTAGGGCAATCCGTTTATTTCCTATGAGGGCTTTCATGCTTTATTCAGTTTTGTTTGCCAAAATAGAACAATAAAAGCATTCATAAAGGATTGGTTATGAAAATGAAACCACTCATTATTTCCCTTGCCACGGTAATTGCACTGTCAGGTTGTCAAATGACCAATACGGGTCAAGGTGCAGCGATTGGCGCGGCGACTGGTGCCGTACTCGGTAAAGCGACTGGCAATCATAAAGATAAACGCATATTCATTGGTGCCGCCATTGGTGCGATAGCGGGTGCGGCTATTGGTGACTATATGGACAAACAGGAAGCCGAATTTCGTCGTGAACTTGAAGGCACGGGAGTCGATGTCGTTCGTGAAGGAAATAACATGACGTTGGTCATGCCATCCAACATTACCTTTGCGTCAAACCAAGCTTCAATATCGCCTGAATTTTACAACACACTAAACGGTGTTGCGAAGGTGATGAATAAATACGACAAAACGTGGCTCACGATTATTGGACACACAGATTCAACTGGCGCGAGTGATTACAATCAACGTCTTTCAGAGCAACGAGCGATGAGTGTACGTAATTATCTCGTCGCTAACCAAGTTGCGGCAGTACGGTTACAAACTCAAGGCATGGGCGAGTTGCAACCTGTTGCGAGCAATCAAACGGAGCAGGGTAAAGCGATGAACCGTCGCGTGGAAATCCAAATCATCCCAAATCAAAAGTAATTCCGAACAGCTAGGCGGCGCCACAGTTGCCGCCAAACGCTTTAAATGCGCTAACCTTACAGCACGCTCGCTTCTTGTTTTTGTGGCGGTGATGATGGCAAGGGAGGGCAGCGTTTTTGATACTCTTCCAAATAAGCCTTATTTTCAAACAGCCGCTCCATTGCGCTATCGAATTTTTCAGCAATGTCTTTATTTTGATGGTTAAACAGCATGTATCCAGACATTGTGAAAGCGGGAGTTGTGTGAGCGACGACTTGATTGCGTTCTTCATCCGATAGTGTTTGTAGGTAGGCGTCTGCTGTCTGGGTATTCAAAATGGCAACGTCGCCGCGTTTGGCAAGCACGAGTGGTAGGTTTTGTGTTGTATAAGTTGTTTCAATCACGCTAATTTTCTTTTGCGCTATGATATCTAAAAGATTTCTTGGATACGTTAACCCCTTCGTTAACACCAAGATTTTTCCTTCCAAATCATTGAAGTTTTTTGCCGTCATCGGGTTGTCTTGAAGGTGGTAAAACAAATTGACTTCATACGTAATGGGGTACTTAGAATAGAGGTACGTGTTCGCTCTCTCTTCACTGAAATACCAGTAGGCAGTTCCAGCATAACGTGGCTTTTGACCTTCGATATAGGCGCGTTGCCATGGCATGAATTCAAAACGTACTTCAATGTTTTCCAGTCTCAACGCATCACGAAGTAGTTTGGCAACACAGCCTTTATCTGGGTCGTTTTCATCCATAAATGGAGGCCAATGACCCGTTGCGATGTTCACATGTTGGGCAAAGCTTGCGATACTAAATAAAGAACACAGCAAAGCAAAAAATGAACGGACCATGTTATCGCATCGATTTAGAAAGCATGCTTTTGAATATAGTGCAATATCGTCCCTTTTTGTGAAAATTTAATCGGTCGACTAAAATTCGCCCAACGATGAGGCTTAGCGTGGATTTTCAACCCTTCAGATATACCGTTTTAGGCGATGAGTTCGCCGTGCCAACGCCGCGTTACACATTCACACAAAGTACTATTTTGCTTTGGAATGAACGCGTGGCAAACCACTATCAATGGCCGTTAGATTTGCCGTCTTCACTGGCGTTATTCTCAGGGCAAAACCAGTCATCGAGTGGGCCTTCTGTCTCTCTCGCCTATTGTGGGCATCAATTTGGCCACTTTAACCCGTCTCTTGGAGATGGTCGCGCCCAGTTAGTTGCTCAATTAGAGAGTGTTGATGGTGGTGTGGATGTGCAAACAAAGGGAAGTGGACCAAGCCGATTTTCTCGTGGAGGTGATGGATTAAGTGCAATGGGTCCCGTCATTCGAGAATTCATCATGAGTGATGCTATGTGGCATTTAGGTGTACCAACCACACATTGCTTGGGCGTTTTAGACACTCATCATGAGGTGTATCGCCAACAGCGAGAAGCCGGAGGTCTAAGTGTACGCATTGCGGACAGCCACATTCGAATAGGGAGTTTTCAATATGTTGCAATGCAGCACGATATTGAAAAACTAAACGCCTTGATGGAGTTAGCAATTTCGAGGCATTACACCGGCATCAAATCAATCGGTGAAGCCCGCGTGATTGAATTTTTGGAAGCTGTCTGTCAACAGCAAGCTAGATTAATCCTACACTGGTTGCGTATCGGTTTCGTGCATGGAGTGATGAACACGGATAATGCACTCGTGAGTGGTCAAACCATTGATTATGGCCCATGTGCCATGATGGAAAATTACAGCCTAGATACCGTGTTTAGCTCAATAGATAAACAAGGGCGTTACGCCTTTGGTCAGCAAGCAACCATAGCCAATTGGAATTGTGCTCGGCTCGCTGAATCGTTAATACCGCTTTTTGCTGATGAGCAAGTTGCGGTGAGCAAGCTATCTGAGGCGCTTTCTGCATTTGCTGTTGTTTTTAATGAGGGCTACGATCAATTGTGGTTCGATAAACTGGGTTTGAATAAAACGAAGGTTGAACATCAAACGTTGGTGGAAGAATTTAAAGCGCTACTAACAAAAACGAAAGCCGATTACACCAACACCTTTGCTGCGTTAACGATGAGCCTGACAAAGGGGACGTTTACGCCTTATGAATTGCCCGAACTTTTGGCTGACTGGCAGGCGAAATGGGCACGTTGTGTCGATAAAGCGTATGCGTTGCCTTTGATGCTACAAATGAATCCTGCGTTGATCCCTCGAAATCACTTGGTGGAGCATGCAATTTCAACAACCAAACAAGGTGATAAAACATTTATCACGGATTGGATGGTCGCGCTCTCCACTCCTTATGACTACGACAATGTTCCCGAACAATATGTTCAACCCGCGGCAGATGGTGGTGTTGGCTACCGTACTTTTTGTGGCACTTAAGCGAGCATGATATGAAACCCATTAATGTGCCTTCTCTTTCTTTTAAGGCCTTGTTTAAACAAGTATTAGAACATAAAAAAACACTCATTTTGGCACACGTTATTGCTATTTTCGCGACGCTTGTGAGTGTGCCCATTCCGATGATGATGCCGCTGTTGGTTGATGAAGTGTTGCTAAACAAGCCAGGCGCTGCAATCGATTGGTTAAATAAGCTCCTTCCTGAGCAATGGCATGGACCAATCGGATATGTGCTATGCATTTTATTTACCGTGATGTTCATGCGGCTCTGTGCACTGGGTTTAGGTGTTTGGCAATCGAGACAATTCACCATCATTGGCAAAGACATTAGTTTGTCTATTCGAGTGAGATTGCTCAAACACTTGCCATTGGTGAATCTAAAAACGTTTGAGACCGAAGGTGGGGCGGCTATCAGTTCTCGCTGTATCACGGATGTCGAAACAATCGATAAGTTTATTAGTCAAACGCTGTCTCGGTTTTTGTTAGGCATTTTAACCGTTGTTGGCACAGCTGCTGTATTGCTATGGATACATCCTGTACTTGGCGCCATTATTCTGTTTTTAAACCCAGCGGTAATTTATTTTTCTCGCCGTTTTGGGAAACACGTCAAAACACTTAAACGAGATGAGAATGCGGCCTTCGAAGCATTTCAGACTGCTTTAGTGGAAACGCTGGATGCAATTACGCAATTAAAAGCGTGTCGTCGAGAGCAAAACTACTTCTTCCAAGTAAGAGACGCTGCGGTGCATTTGAAAACCCAGTCGGTCAACGCTCAATGGAAAACGGATGCTGTAAATCGATTGAGTTTTACCGTGTTTTTACTCGGGTTTGAAGTATTCCGTGCGGTTGCCATGTTGATGGTCGTGTTTTCAGACCTTTCAATCGGACAGATGTTCGCTGTATTTGGTTATTTGTGGTTTATGATGGGCCCAGTTCAAGAGTTGCTCGGTATTCAATACGCCTATTACGGCGCAAGTGCAGCGCTTAAAAGACTCAACGATGTCTTTGCCTATGAGACCGAATCACAATTCGAATCGAAGGTCGATCCGTTTAAAACGGCTCAAAATATTGAGATCCGATTTGAGCAGGTCAATTTTGCGTATAAGCCTGAGCAACCTATTCTACAAGATGTGTCTTTAACTATCCCTAGAGGAAAAAAAGCGGCTGTAGTTGCTGTTTCAGGTGGTGGTAAATCGACGCTCGTGCAGTTGTTACTCGGTCTTTATGAGAAGCAATCAGGGGCAATTTTTATCAATGATACCGCGGTTGAATCGGTCGGATATGACTTAATCCGTGAGCATGTTGCCACTGTGCTTCAACAACCCATCTTGTTCAACGCATCTATTCGTGACAATTTATCGATGGGGAAAACATTTACCGAAGAACAATTTTGGCAAGCATTGGAAATTGCAGAGTTAAAAACGACGGTTGAATCGATAGAAGGTCAATTAGACGCCTTGGTTGGACGCAATGGTGTGCGCCTATCTGGTGGTCAGCGTCAGCGGCTCGCCATAGCGAGAATGGTGTTGGCTGATCCAAAAGTGGTGATACTAGATGAAGCTACGTCGGCACTTGATGTCGAAACGGAAGCCAAAATCCATCGCAACTTAGCTCATTTTTTGCAAGGTCGTACAACCTTAATCATTGCACATCGTTTAAGTGCGATTCGTCAAGCGGATGTCATTTATGTACTGGATGATGGTCAGGTAAGTCAGGCAGGAGATCATATTTCTTTATTAGAAGAGAAGGGTTTATATCAAACTTTGTTTGGACATCAGCTATAATGATCTAAATTTACTTAATAATTTTAGTGTACGTTAAGTATTAATTAATAAATTGACTACTATGATTGTGGTCATCAATAGGTGCGAATACGTTCGCCAAGCGTAAAGACGGGAAGAAACATGAAATTAAAAGCATTGAGCATTGCGCTACTAGTTGCTGCAGGAGCGGCACACGCACAGGACGACGAAGGCGTATTTTTAGGCGTTTTCGGTGATTATTACAAATCAGAATGGCAAAACATTCGCGATGCCGCGAGTGTAAATGTCGACAAGTCAACATCATGGGGTGTTGAATTGGGTTATAAATTCGATAAGTACTGGGCTGCACGTTTAGAATACGCAGATATGGATTTTGACCTATCTGGTGCGCGTACAGACAGTCTATCTGGTAGCCGTTTTGGTATTGACGGTTTATACCACATCAACGGTGGTCCACTTTACGGTATCTTCGGTATTAAATCGATCGATGCATTTGAAAGCATGACATTTGCTAACTTAGGTGCGGGTTATCAGCTACTGAATAAAGACAACTGGTCAGTGAACCTTGAAGCGCTTGCTTACCAAGGTATCGACCGAGGCTATTCAGATTACAATGCAAAACTTGGAGTGAGCTACCTATTTGGCTCATCGTCAAGCGCAGAGAAAGTTGAAGCAGCGCCAACACCTGCACCAGTTGCAGCGCCAGCAGATGCAGACCAAGACGGTGTCATGGATGCTGACGACCAATGTGCAAATACACCGATGACTGACGCGGTTGATAGCAAGGGCTGTACGTTATACCGTGACGAGCAAGTTTCTGTGAATTTATTGGTACGTTTCCCTCACGATGCGTCAAAAGTAACAGAACAGTATTTTTCTGACATTAAAGCTGTAGCAGAATTTATGGCTGAACACAGCGATGCTACTGTTGTGCTTGAAGGTCACGCTTCGTCGGTTGGTGCTGCTCAATACAACCAATGGTTGTCTAAAAAGCGTGCAGATGCTGTTGCAAAACAACTTGTTAAACTCGGTGTGGCTGAGTCTCGTATCAGTACGGTAGGTTACGGTGAAGAGCGTTTGAAAAACACCGCGAATACGCGTGCAGCGCATGCCGAAAACCGCCGTGTTGAAGCGCAGGTTACATCAACTGAAAAAGTGAAAGTACAACGTAAATAAGCGTTAGTATTAATTAACGTTTAGTGTACAAAAAAGGTTTCCAGAAATGCCAATAGTCGCAGTTTTGGAAGCCTTTTTTATTTCTGAGGGTGTGGTTCTTGATGGGATGCTCTTTCACCTAATCCGCAGATATACACTTTAATGCTACTGATGTTTATTTTCCGCAAATTGATTATGCTTACGATCCTTCAAGTTTTTCCTTTTTAGTTACACACGTTTTTAGCTCATTCTTGCATTGACGTTTTGTTCTACCGCAGACCCTATAATTCTGATACGGTGGTTTTTAAAGCACAAATCAGTTAACTTTTTGCGCTTCTGATTCTGACTTATATCACTTAAATAAAATCCGTTTTGTCGCTATGCAAGGAGCTATGAGTGAATCGTATCCAACCAACACAACGAGTTTCCCGAATGAAAAAAGGACTGTTCGTTTTAACATGTCTGGTTCTTTTATTGGGCGCTTTATTCACGATACTCATGAATCTTCTGGAGCGTGTGCAGTTAGGGTTTGCTGAGCAGCGCATTGGGTTTGTCAAAATACTCGAGTCCGCCGAGATAAAGCATCCCGACGTTTTAAAAGCGATGTACACGGGGCTGTTTGCTGATTATTGCTATTTTACTGCTGATAAAGAGAGTTTACTTTTCAAATACACGTTGAAAACGAAGATGGAAGAAGTGCTTGTAAAGATAACGACGTTAAACAATACCGTGCTGAAAGAGCAGGCTACTTCGCTGGCTTTAAATTGTCCGGAGGCTGTCACAAAATAAAGGCATTTAAGAAGGGCATTTGCATAGAATCTATCTTTGTTTAGGTGTCCCATGGAATTGCAAAATGCCATCGAAAGCAGCACTCAACGCAACCTAAACATAAAGGGAATAGGTATTATTCACATTAACGGCGGAAAATTATTTAACTATTCATCAAATTTATAGTCACTATAAGGTTTACTCGCTGTTGTGTCATTTTCATCTATACTTAAAGGCCTTATAATCTATAGCGATATATTCTAGGTGTAGGGATACCGAGTTACACATCGCGCTTTCCTGCACTTCACGTCACCAAGAGGGCAATATTGTGCTTCAAGAATACCGTAAACACGTTGAAGAGCGTGCAGCTCAAGGCATCGTGCCTAAGCCTCTAGACGCTCAACAAACAGCAGATTTAGTTGAATTATTAAAAAACCCACCAACAGGTGAAGAAGAGTTCATCCTTGATCTTCTTGTAAATCGCGTACCACCAGGTGTAGATGACGCTGCTTACATCAAAGCAGGCTTCTTAGCTGCAGTGGCAAAAGGCGAAGCGAGCTCTCCACTTATCTCTAAAGAGTACGCAGCAGAATTGCTAGGCACTATGCTTGGCGGTTACAACATTGCGCCTATGATCGACTTACTAGACGACGAAGCGCTTGCGCCTGTTGTTGCAAAAGGTCTGTCACATACATTACTTATGTTTGATGCGTTCTACGACGTAGAAGAAAAAGCAAAAGCGGGTAACGCAAATGCTCAAAAAGTCGTTGAGTCTTGGGCAAATGCAGATTGGTTCTTAGAAAGACCAAACGTTGCTGAAAAAATCTCGGTTACTGTATTTAAAGTAACGGGCGAGACAAACACAGACGACCTATCACCAGCACCAGATGCATGGTCACGTCCTGATATTCCACTACACGCACTGGCTATGCTTAAAAACGAGCGTGATGGTATCGTGCCAGAGAAAGCAGGCGAAATCGGCCCTATTTCTCAACTAGAAGAATTAAAAGCGAAAGGCTTACCACTTGCGTACGTAGGTGACGTTGTTGGTACGGGTTCTTCTCGTAAATCAGCGACTAACTCTGTGCTTTGGTTCATGGGTGATGACATCCCATTCGTACCTAACAAGCGCGTTGGTGGTGTGTGCCTTGGTGGTAAAATTGCGCCGATTTTCTTCAACACAATGGAAGATTCTGGCGCACTACCAATCGAACTACCAGTTGACGACCTAAACATGGGCGACCAAATCGACATCTACCCATTTGAAGGTGTGGTTAAGCGTCATGGTACAGATGAAGTTATCACGACGTTCTCATTAAAATCAGACGTAATTCTTGATGAAGTACGTGCTGGTGGTCGTATTCCACTGATCATCGGTCGTGGTCTAACTGATAAAGCGCGTGCATCACTAGGTCTTCCAGCAGAAACGATTTTCCGTAAGCCATCAGCACCGGTAGATTCTGGCAAAGGCTTCACGCTTGCGCAGAAGATGGTTGGCCGTGCATGTAACGTTGCAGGTGTTCGCCCAGGTCAATACTGCGAACCAAAAATGACCACAGTAGGTTCACAAGATACTACAGGTCCAATGACGCGTGACGAGCTTAAAGATCTAGCGTGTTTAGGTTTCTCTGCGGACCTTACAATGCAGTCTTTCTGCCACACGTCTGCGTATCCAAAACCAATCGACGTTGAAACGCACCACACACTACCAGATTTCATCATGAACCGTGGTGGTGTATCACTGCGTCCTGGTGACGGTGTTATCCACTCATGGTTAAACCGTATGTTGCTTCCAGACACAGTAGGTACTGGTGGTGACTCGCATACACGTTTCCCACTTGGTATTTCATTCCCAGCGGGTTCTGGCGCAGTCGCATTCGCAGCAGCAACAGGTGTTATGCCTCTAGATATGCCAGAGTCAATCCTTGTTCGTTTCAAAGGTGAAATGCAACCAGGTATCACGCTACGTGACCTAGTACACGCAATCCCTTACTACGCAATCAAACAAGGTCTATTGACGGTTGAGAAGAAAGGTAAAGTAAACGAATTCTCTGGTCGTATCCTTGAAATCGAAGGTGTTGAGCACCTAACGGTTGAGCAAGCGTTCGAACTATCAGATGCGTCTGCAGAGCGTTCAGCAGCTGGTTGTACAGTTAAGCTTTCGCGTGAGTCAATCGCAGAATACCTAAACTCTAACATCGTAATGCTGAAGTGGATGATCTCTGAAGGCTACGGTGACGTGCGTACTATCGAGCGTCGTATCGGTAAGATGCAAGAGTGGCTAGCAAATCCAGAGTTGATGGAAGCGGATGCGGATGCAGAGTACGCTCACATCATCGACATCGATCTTGCGGAAATCACAGAGCCAGTACTTTGTGCGCCAAACGATCCAGACGATGCACGTCTTCTTTCTGACGTTCAAGGCGAGAAAATCGACGAAGTATTCATCGGTTCTTGTATGACGAACATCGGTCACTTCCGTGCTGCTGGTAAGTTGTTAAACAACTTCAAAGGTCAGTTACCAACGCGTATGTGGATTGCTCCACCAACGAAGATGGACCGCGACCAGTTAACGGACGAAGGTTACTACGGTATTTACGGCCGCGTTGGTGCGCGTATCGAAACGCCGGGATGTTCACTGTGCATGGGTAACCAAGCACGCGTAGCAGACAAAGCAACGGTTGTTTCTACATCAACGCGTAACTTCCCGAACCGTTTAGGTACAGGTGCAAACGTGTTCCTAGCATCTGCTGAACTAGCAGCGGTAGCAGCTATCATTGGTAAACTACCAACACCAGCTGAGTACCAAGAGTACGCAGAGAAGATCAACGCAACGGCGTCTGATACATACCGTTACTTGAACTTCCACAAGATGCCACAGTACACGAAAAAAGCGGATACTGTGATCATCCAACAAGCGGTTTAAATGTACCAATAGTTGAAAAAGGCCAGTCTTAAGCTGGCCTTTTTTTATTCTAAAAATTCAAATAGAAAATGCATATAATTTTTGTTTATTGATTTATTCATTCCTAATTTTTCTATTTTTAAGTTAAAACAAACCAAAATTTTCCATCTGAATAGCATATGATCCGCATCAGTTTATCATCAATAGGCGAAGTAACTGATGACTACCAACAACAACCAGAATTTATTGCAATTGCGTTTTATCGGACAATCACGCGTTGATGAAGTGAAACCTTCATTTAATGCCTTGCCAGATAATCCTTACGCTGATGGCGCGTTTCGTAAACGCCGCTATTCCGTTATCAAATTGACTGATGGGGCGATTAAACTTCAACCCACCAAAGCGTTTGTTCAAGATGATTCAATTAATACCTTCCAAGGTAATGTTGAGCGAGTGTATGAGAACTTAGAACAAAGTTTGCTGGAAACAGAGGGCTTTAAACACCTCATTTCTCAGTTCCAAGAAATGACCGGCATAGATAAAGAGTCGGACATTGAAGTACACCAATTTAGAATGTTAGCGATCGAAAGTGATACGCCTCCGGCGCCTGAAGGGATCCACCAAGATGGATTTGACCATGTTTGTGTGTGTGGTGTGTCTCATGAGAATATTCAAGGTGGCGAATTGCTTGTCTATGAAACTAAAGATGCAGATCCGTGTTTCAAGATGGAGATCAAAGATGGTTTGTTTGCACTCGTCAATGACCGTCAAGTTTGGCACAACGCAACACCAATGAATAAAATCAAGGCCGATGAAATCGGATACCTAGACTGTTTTGTGTTTACAGCATAAGTGAGCATCATGGAACTACAAACAATTCGTCGTCAATTTCCTGCGTTAATGCAATCAATTAATGGCACTGCACCGATTTTCTTGGATGGCCCAGGTGGCTCGCAAGTACCTCAGTCGGTATTAAGCGCTATGTCCGCTTACCTTGGTTACTTTAATTCAAACCTCGGTGGGGCGTTTTTCTCAAGTCACAAAACCGTGTCTTTGATGGATGACGCACGTCAGGCAGTTGCGGATTTACTCAATGCACCAAGCAAATCGCAAATCGTTTTTGGCGCAAACATGACCAGCCTCACGTTTAGCTTTAGCCGTGCGATTTCACGTGATTGGCAAGCAGATGATGAAGTGATTGTCACCAATGCAGATCATTACTCGAATGTGTCGTCTTGGCGCCAAGCGGCAGAAGATAAAGGCGCAAAAGTACATGCCGTGCGTATCAATGAAGCCGATTGCACCTTGGATCTAGAACACTACGCGAGCTTATTAAACAGCAATACTAAGCTGGTTGCAGTGACGTACGCGTCAAACACCACAGGCTCAATCAACGACATAAAACGCATTGTTGAGATGGCGCACCAAGTTGGTGCGTTGGTTTACGTGGATGCCGTTCACTACGCACCGCATGAGCTGATTGATGTGCAAGCACTCGATTGTGACTTTTTAGCTTGCTCGGCCTATAAGTTTTTTGGTCCGCATGTTGGGATAGTGTACGGTAAAAAAGTGCACTTAGAAGGCTTTATACCGTATAAAGTGGAGCCGGCGAAAGACGTTATTCCCGGTCGTTGGGAAACCGGTACGCAAAGCTTTGAAGGCTTAGCCGGTGTGATTGCGGCGATTGACTATATTGCCAGCCTTAGCGATTTGCCTAAAACCGCGTCACGTCGTGAGCGTTTAATCGATGCGTTTGCTAAAACCAAAGCCCATGAAATGGCCTTGTCTGAGTATGTGCTAAAGCGTATCGCAGAATTCCCTGAGATCACCCTTTATGGCATCAACGACTTAACACGTTTGGCAGAGCGCACACCTACGTTTGCATTGACCTTTGCAGGTATTGAACCGCGCACGGTGTCAGAGTTTTTAGGTGAGCACCACATCTGCGTGTGGGACGGTAATTTCTATGCACAAGGGTTGTGCGAACAACTTGGTGTAATGGACAAAGGTGGTGTAGTGCGTATTGGTTGTATGCATTACAACACCATTGACGAACTGGCGACCTTGTTTGATAGATTGAGCGTCCTACTTAAGCGCTAATTTGCGTAAAATATAAGAAGCGGTTGATATGCTAAACGCGTTCACCGCTTCCATGTTCAATCTACCCATCATTACCCTTCTTCAGAGGCTACAAGCTTCATATTCATTATCATCTGGTTTGCATAGCAAAATATCGAAATGAGTTTTAACTTCCAATGGGTTGTAATCGATGCACGTAGTCAAAATGTGTTTACGGTAGTTAATAATCAACTGGTGCGCTGGCTGGCAAAAAACACCAACTTTGAAGATAAGCGCTTCACCGCTCAGTATAAATTGCGCGCGTATTCGGATGTGTCTTTTGTCTATAACCGAGCGGGCGAGCTGTTTGTTCAAGGGCAAGGCGGCGATGCGTGGTTGTCGGGTATTCAATCGCTTTGGAGCGAGCCGCAACAAGATACTGTGATTTTGAAGTTCCGTTATTTGTTGTGATTTTAATTGTGCTTGGCGAGGGGTCACCCCTCGCAATTCTTTGGCTGGACACCTCGTTATGTCGAGAATGAGCGAAAAGCATTCAGTTACAACCTACCTTGTGCACGTTGCAAGACTTGACCCCAGTCTTTGTTCTAATGGCGTGCTGCAGATTTCCTTAAAAACTTGCTTAAGCGTGCAAATGGTAGGATATGACCCCGTTTGTTTCAATTGCTGCGTTAAAGCACAACCTACAAAACCCTATTAACGTGCACCTGGTCGAATGATTTAATAAAAAGCGCTACCTAAAGCGCAATCCCTAACGCCTCGGTAATACGCTGAGCGTGTGGGCCAAGCCAGCCGATGACAGGGGTAAAGCGCTCGATTAGCTTGTCGCAGTGATTGGTAAAGTTTTCTGCCTCTTTTACATATTTTGCGGCTCGCGCGAGTGACTCACCCACCTCACTCTTATCGGGTTGAGGCTGACCAAGCTCTTCTTCTGCCTCAGCGATGGCATTGTGTAACTTGGTTGGCTTTTGAATGTGTAAGGCTTGTAATGCGTCTTTTAGTTCTGTAAAAGCGAGCTGTATATCAACAGTATCGGCATTTGGCACCTCAACATTGATGTTTGCAGAAACGGTATTGTTATCGCCAGTGTTAATAATCGCACCATGGGCATCACCGCCTATATTAACATTACGTATTGCTGTCATTTGCGTTCTCCTTGTTTTAATACTTCAATAATTGGGCTCAGTAGCCTCGCATCAGGCTCACTTTCGGTTTGCTCGCAGTATTTTAGATAATTTCTCAACAGAGCCTCCATCCAATTACTGTAGGCTTTTGGATAGTTTAAAAAGTGCATGATTAAGGATTCTATGGCTTCTAGCGCGTGTTCAAGGGCTGCTTCACGCTGACCGAGTTCGCTTTGAAAGCTTGCCAAATTATTAAGGGACCCAGCGAGGTCAGGCAAAAAGGTATCAGGATGTGCCTCAGCCAGTTTACGGCGAATGTTAACCGCTTCTAGCGCGTGTTCAAGTGCTGCTTCTCGCTGACCGAGTTCGCTTAACCTGTTTGCCAAATTATTAAGGGACCCAGCGAGGTTAGGCAAAAAGGTATCAGGATGTGCCTCAGCCAGTTTACGGCGAATGTTAACCGCTTCTAGCGCGTGTTCAAGGGCTGCTTCTCGCTGACCGAGTTCGCTTAACCTGTTTGCCAAATTATTAAGGGACATTGCGAGGTCAGGCAAAAAGGTATCAGGATGTGCCTCAGCCAGTTTACGGCGAATGTTAACCGCTTCTAGCGCGTGTTCAAGTGCTGCTTCTCGCTGACCGAGTTCGCTTAACCTGTTTGCCAAATTATTAAGGGACCCAGCGAGGTTAGGCAAAAAGGTATCAGGATGTGCCTCAGCCAGTTTACGGCGAATGTTAACCGCTTCTAGCGCGTGTTCAAGGGCTGCTTCACGCTGACCGAGTTCGCTTTGAAAGCTTGCCAAATTATTAAGGGACATTGCGAGGTCAGGCAAAAAGGTATCAGGATGTGCCTCAGCCAGTTTACGATAAATTTGAACGGCTTCTAGCGCGTGTTCAAGGGCTGCTTCACGCTGACCGAGTTCGCTTAACCTGTTTGCCAAATTATTAAGGGACCCAGCGAGGTTAGGCAAAAAGGTATCAGGATGTGCCTCAGCCAGTTTACGGCGAATGTTAACCGCTTCTAGCGCGTGTTCAAGGGCTGCTTCACGCTGACCGAGTTCGCTTTGAAAGCTTGCCAAATTATTAAGGGACATTGCGAGGTCAGGCAAAAAGGTATCAGGATGTGCCTCAGCCAGTTTACGATAAATTTGAACGGCTTCTAGCGCGTGTTCAAGGGCTGCTTCACGATGACCGAGTTCGCTTTGAAAGCTTGCCAAATTATTAAGGGACATTGCGAAGTCTGGCTGAAAGTCTTCATCATTTGCAACACGCTCTCTAAATATGTGGCATATTGCTGCTAATAAGTGACATGAAATGCCAGCCAGTGTCACGGAGCTATCTGGCAGCACGCTTTCGATAAGCCTTAAAAAGTTAAGGTCATTTTGGTTATCTGTAATGAGCTGTGTAACCCAATTTTGCAGTTGCACTTGAACGTCTCTTTGTCCGGCCGTTTTTGTGTTTAACGAGCTGGCGAAGTCTTGCAGTAAGCGTATTAACATACTTGCGGCATGGGTATTGCCGTAGCGTAAAGCGCGTTCAACAATATTAGCGGCTTGGACCTTGCGTTCAGAATTGTTATTGAGTAGTTGCACACAAATGGCCTCAGAGATAAGGTCGGGTTGTATGGTTGTTAATCTTAATTCTTCGTGGCCCTCATTTTGAGGTGTCGTTGAGGAAAATGTCTGCTGCAGGGAAACAAGTGCGTCACTTACTTTGTTCCGGGTGTATCCCATGCTTTCAAACTCATCGTTGAGTGCTTGACGCATATCCTCAAGGCGTAAGCCGCCGGTCAGTAAGTGAAAGCATAAGCCGTGCTCAAGTTCAGTATTGTTGCCTTGATTAAAATAAGTGTTAAAGCGGTCAATTTCACGCAGCGCAATCTTTTGCGCAGCTTCTAAGTGATTGAGGTTGAGTGCCTGGAGCAAAGGCATGTCATGGCACAATACGCCCGCCATGACTAAGGTCAGCGGGTTGGTAAATTGAGCGCGACTCAGCACCTTGTCAAACTCAGGGTTCATATTTTTTTTGGGCGGTGGGTGGGCTTGCGAGTCGGCAAACAATGACTTTGTTGCATTAAATGCGGCGTGTATAAGGGCATGGCGCACCGTTAGGTCCGATAAACCGGCGAGCGGGTACGGCTCAAGGTGGTAAAAAAAATCAAGCCTTGATTGGTGGCTATTGAGTGATGAACCCACTAAGTGCTTCCACCACCCCATATCTTTATTCGCTTCGCGTTCAAGAAGCAATATTCTAAGTTTGATATTTGGAGCGAGTTCTTCAAGTTGTGACAGGGCGTCGAGCCAATCTGCTAAACCTTGATAATTTACCGCCGCGTAGTCAACCACCAATAAAAGTGAATGCGACCAAGTAAAGTGTGTAAATTTAAAAGCGCGCGCCAGCTCATCCAAATCAATGTGGCGCACAAAGCCACAGGCCCAATTGTTGTCTCGCTCAGTGATTTCACACAGCTCTATGGCTAAACGGGTTTTACCACTACCTGCGGGGGCAATGAGCGTAAACACTGATATGTCAGCGTCATCATCGAGCCAATCAGTCAGCCTTTTGAGCTCCGACTCTCGTCCATATAGCTCGACAGCCCTATTTTGTGCGTTGAGTATGTCTAATACATTAGAGCGGGCTTTGTTACTGCGGCGTCTTTTGGTTTGATGGTGATAACACGTAAGCGGAATATTAAATTCTGCTTGGCCGCCAACTTGATTATTATTGCCTGTGATGATGATGCTTTTATGGGTGCTTCCTTGAACTGTCACATTTCGATCAGACATGCTCACTTTCCTCGTCGATGCTTGGCGGTTTTATCTTATACAGCATTGATAAGTAGGGCAACATTGGCCATTGGGATTGCCCATTAACGCGGTAAGCCGAGTTGAGACTAGGTTATATCATGCATAATTATGCAGAATTACAGAATTACAGAATTACAGAATTACAGAATTACAGAATTACAGAATTATGGGGTCAGGTCTTGCTTTTTGCAGGCTTTGCACGGTTCTAGATCTGACCCCAAATCTCTCCAATACTTGGTTCAGTTTGGCTTAGCCACACAAATTTAGCTAAGTATTATCAGTCCCTTAGTGTAGGTGTTATGAATCTATCAGGAGATAATTGTGAAATTTAAAGTATTGATGGTTGTATTTCTACTTCTAGCACTTGCAGGTTGTGCTACTACTTCATTATCAGAACAAGCCTTTGGTACAAAGCTTGCGCAATATAACAATTCAGAAGATCAAAATATTGCAACCATAGAATTTAGTGCGGATAAAAAGTATGAAACAGAAGATGGAGTTCCTTTCAACGGAGAGCCTGTTATTTGCACTACTTCTGGCCTGAAAACAACTTTCAGCGAAACCGAGAGAAATACAAAAATTACGGTAGCTGCAAATGCGCCTATTATATTGACGTCAATTATAAAATGGCACAACTCAGGTTGGGAAAAATCATGCTGGCCTTTTGTAAGCTTTACACCTGAACTTGGTGGTAGATATGTTTTAGTTAATGAGCGTATTGGTGGTAAAGGTATTTCAGCTTTGTGGACAGGCGTAGCTTTCCAATCCTGTAAAGTTTCTGTATACAAATTGGAGAATGACGTGCCGATGGCAATAGCGATTGAAGAAGTCAAACCTGCAGGTTGCGGTTCATAACAAGCTTGGGTGCACCCTCACCTTGCATTTGTTAATTGAGAGAGCGTTTGGTAAGTTGGATCTTCAAGTAACAAGGAGTGTATAAAATGAAACTAGGAACTAAATTCGGAATTTTATTCAGTTGTTTGGGCTGTTCTATCGGTGCTTACTTCGGTCTTTCGCCAGTTTTCACACAGTTACAATCAGGCGCTCTTACAGGGCAAGAAGCTGGGTTAATGTTTAGTGCGGCTGGCGTTCTTATTGGATGCTTATTAGCCACTGCTAGTATTATGTCTTCGAAAAAGCATATCACTTAGTCGAACAAGAGCAACATGGTAGTTTGGTTAAGCTGAATGAGCTATTCAAAAGAGTTGCTGCCTGTTGAAATTAATGCTGATCCAGCCGTTCATTTAAGCGGGTAATGCGAACACTCATGCCTAAAATCAGCTGATCTTTAATTTTCTCGCGGATCACGTTGGGTAAACGGGTAAGGGCTTCCGACGTAATGGCCAGCACGATGGTATCTTGCAGTGCTTTGGCGCTGGTAGAGCGTTCGCGGTGGGAAATAAACGCGCCTTCGCCGATAAATTCACCGGGTTCAACACGGCCAAGTTCGTGGTCTTCAGATTTGCTGTAGATGCTCAACTCACCACTTAAGACGATATAGAGTTTGTCATCGCGCTCTAATCGTTTAAACGCATGGCGATTTGCGCTTATTAGATAAAGGCTACTAAACGACTCGAGTAATACTTGGCGTTCATTGACACTAAACTCTTTAAAAAAGCTCAGGCGATTCACTATCTCAAGTTGCTTAATCAGCGGTATATTTTCTAATAAACGCATATAACAGATTCTAAAACGGCGATTAATCCTGAATATTGCGCTCTTTCAGCTTTCGGGTCAACGTATTGCGACCCCAGCCGATTTTTAAGGCCGCTTCTTGCTTATGCCCACCGCATGCTTGAAGTGCTGTTTTGATAAGGCGAGTTTCAAGTTCATCTTGAATGGCTGGCCAAATGTGCTCTTTGCCTTGTTTTAACTCAGCGGTTAACCAATGTTGAAATCCATCGAGCCAATCTCCTTGAATTTCGCTTTCTTCAATTTCGCTCGACAGCAATTCTTCTGGTAAGTCTGGTGGGCTCACTAATTCGCCAGGCGCCATAACCGTGAGCCAACGGCAGGTATTTTCGAGCTGTCTCACGTTGCCAGGCCAATTATATGCTTGCAGTACTTTAAGCGCCTCTTTGTTCAGTACTTTCGTTTCAACTTGCAGTTCTTTGGCACTGGTGGCGAGAAAGTGCGCCGCTAATTTAGGAATATCTTCGGTGCGTTCGCGTAATGGTGGTAAACGCAAACGCACAACATTGAGACGGTGAAATAAATCTTCACGAAATTGGCCTTTTTTCACTCGGTCTTCAAGATTTTGGTGCGTCGCCGCGATAATTCGAACGTTAACGCGGACACTGTTGTGGCCACCGACGCGGTAAAACTCGCCATCGGCCAGTACGCGTAGCAAGCGGGTTTGTACATCTAATGGCATGTCGCCAATTTCATCTAAAAATAATGTGCCACCATCGGCTTGCTCAAAACGGCCTCGACGCATCGTATCCGCGCCTGTAAACGCGCCTTTTTCATGACCAAAGAGCTCCGACTCCACTAAATCCTTTGGAATAGCAGCCATATTGAGCGCGATAAATGGATTTTCTTTTCGCGGACTGTGGTTGTGAAGGGCACTGGCCACCAACTCTTTGCCGGTACCTGATTCGCCATTTATGAGTACACTCATGCTCGAGGCCGACAGTTTACCTATTGCACGGAAAACCTCTTGCATCGCGGGTGCTTCGCCAATGATTTCTGAACGTGACTGCGGTTCTACTTTGCGTTTCGTTTTTTTACTTTCATTTGACGCACGATAGGCTCGCTCGACAAGGCTTACCGCCTCCTCTAGGTCAAAAGGTTTTGCTAAGTATTCGAAGGCCCCTTTTTGAAAGGCATTGACGGCGGAATCAAGATCTGAATGAGCCGTAATAATGATCACGGGCAGTTGAGGATAATCAGAGTGAATGCTTTCAAGGAGCGCCATCCCATCGATTCCAGGCA
Organism: Pseudoalteromonas xiamenensis; assembly: GCF_030994125.1. NCBI lineage: Bacteria > Pseudomonadati > Pseudomonadota > Gammaproteobacteria > Alteromonadales > Pseudoalteromonadaceae > Pseudoalteromonas > Pseudoalteromonas xiamenensis. The sequence goes on from NZ_CP099917.1 coordinate 2,645,916, forward strand.
TACGTACATCCGAAACGAGAACGGCTGGCTGACCATAGGTCAACGCCGTTAAGACGTCCTGCGCGTTGGCAAAGGTTTCCGTTTCAAATCCTGCGCGCGTCAGCGCCTTATCAAGGACAAAGCGAATGGAGGCATCATCGTCTACAAGCCACACTGATTTCATCGTTTGCTCCTGCCTTACTGGTTGTCAAATGGCAAATAAATATTAAATTCGGTGTATCCAGGCCAACTATCGCAATCAATCATGCCATTGTGTTGTTCAATGAGTGTTTGAGCAATCGATAAGCCAAGTCCGGATCCCCCATCTTTGTTCGTGATCATGGGGTAAAACAGCGTTTCTTTTAACTCCTGCGCTATCCCTGGACCATTATCAGTAATTCGGATCAGAAGCGCTTTCTTCATCATTCTATCGCCTCGTCTCAAGCGATGTTTGATACGCGTTTTAATTGTAATCGTCGCTTCTTCCGTGTCGTGGAGTGCCTGTTGCGCGTTTCTCATGATGTTGAGTAACACTTGCTGAATTTTAGCTGCATCAATCACAATATCAGGAATGCTCGGATCATAATCTTTGACCACTTTGATAGGGATCGCATTATCAAAAGCACTTAATTTTATAACCGACTCCAGAGTTTGGTGAATGTTGCACGGTGCAGTTTTTGGGCGTTGATTTGGCCCAAGTAATCTATCTACCAATTCACTTAAACGGTCGGCTTGTTCAATTATAAGCGCAGCGCATTCTTCTCGTTCTTGCTGATCAACCTCGTACTGCAATAATTGCGCCGCTCCGCGGATCCCACCTAAAGGATTTTTAATTTCATGCGCGAGACCTCTGATCAGATTACGAGCGGCTTGATATTGATGATGCTGTTGTGATGCTTGATCGTAGCGAATTTCATCATCTGTACGGCGGCATTCCAATAAAATATACCGTTGTGATTCGAGCGCAACTCGGCTTGCGTAAACCGCCAAAGTCGCGTGTCGAGAATCAACGAACACTACGTCTACTCTGTGCTGCTGGCAATCTACCCCATCATCGAGCGCATAATGGGCTATGCGTTCCAAATCCAAATTGTGGTGATGAAATAGCGAATGGATAGGCTGGTTGATAAGGCGCTTTAGGCCTAGGCCAAATAGCTCGCTCGCACTGTTATTTGCTTCGACAATTTGCATCTCTTTATCAAGTAATAACACAGCGGTAGAGAGATTTTGCCATATCGATTGGAGCTTAGAAGGAGAGGTGTGATCAATCATGGGTCATCCATGCACCAATGTGGTGCAGTATTGTTTTAGGATTTTTTAATGCTGGTTGCACGATGTAAAAAGAACACTGATGGCTTGCTGACAGCTATCATCTTACCTGTTTCGTCGTAAAGTTTGATTTGCAAAGAATGCTCACCACGAGGAATGTCACGCAAGGCAAATGCAGCGCTGTTTTGTTTTTCGGATGCGGCTTGCCCATTTAGAAACAGTTGTACTTGCATGTTTGGCATAAATCGAGGTTCAATTCTCCCGGTGACGTACAACGAACCGGTGTTTTCACGGATCGTCTGCTCGTTTGTCGGGGAGGTAATAGCAACACTGTAATTTATCGCTTTTGGGGGGTCGACAACGTCAAGGACACTGATGTCTTCTTGTGGCATGTTCAGTGAATTATGCTGAAGGCGAATTTCCTCGGCGCCTTTACGTGGCACATCAGAAAATACCCAATTGCCGTTCTCATCTTTCCAGCGATAAATTTTTTTCGACGTAGCTGCCAGTGCTGCGCTTGATGCACACAGTAACAGCACTAAAAACCATCGTAAGTCCATAATATACCTAGATTAACATTGCATCGTTAACTGTAGTCTAGAACGACTCAAATTACCATAAAAAAGCCCGCAAAAAGCGGGCTTGAGAACACATATGATTTAAGAGTGAGTGCACTCAAATAATGAGCGGCACAACACTACAACGTATGATGGAGGTTATACGCTGTAGTACATTTCGAACTCAACAGGGTGAGTCGTCATGTTCAGTTTTTCCACTTCTTTTGACTTAAGGCCGATGTATGCATCGATTAGGTCGTCAGTGAATACACCACCTTGAGTTAAGAATTCACGGTCTGCGTCTAGGCAATCTAGTGCTTCTTGAAGTGATGCAGCAACAGTTGGGATCTCAGCTGCTTCTTCTGCAGGTAGATCGTACAAATCTTTGTCCATTGCATCGCCAGGGTGGATCTTGTTGCGGATACCGTCAAGACCAGCCATTAGCTGTGCTGCGAATGCTAGGTATGGGTTTGCAGCTGGATCTGGGAAACGTACTTCGATACGACGACCTTTCTCAGATGGAACAACTGGGATACGGATAGATGCAGAGCGGTTACGCGCAGAGTAAGCAAGCATTACAGGTGCTTCGAAACCAGGTACTAAACGCTTGTATGAGTTAGTCGCAGGGTTTGTAAATGCGTTGATTGCTTTAGCGTGCTTGATGATACCGCCAATGTAGTAAAGTGCAGTTTCAGAAAGACCGCCATACTTGTCGCCAGCAAATAGGTTTTTGCCATCTTTTGCGAGTGATTGGTGACAGTGCATACCTGAACCGTTGTCGCCAACGATAGGCTTAGGCATGAACGTAGCTGTTTTGCCGTATAAATGAGCCATGTTGTGGATGACGTATTTCATTTCTTGAATTTCGTCCGCTTTCAATACCATTGTATTGAAACGACAAGCGATTTCGTTTTGACCCGCTGTAGCTACTTCGTGATGGTGCGCTTCAACTACGTGACCCATTTCTTCAAGCACAAGACACGTTGCTGAACGCCAATCTTGAGATGAATCAACAGGTGAAACTGGGAAGTAACCGCCTTTCACACCAGGGCGGTGACCTGTATTGCCTTCTTCGTAATCACGGTCTGAGTTCCACGCTGCTTCTTTAGCATCGATTTTGTACATTGAACCAGACATGTCTGTTTTGTATTTTACGTCGTCAAATAGGAAAAACTCTGGCTCTGGGCCAAAAAGAACGGTGTCAGCAATACCTGTTGAACGCATGAACTCTTCTGCGCGTTTTGCAACTGAACGTGGGTCACGCTCGTAACCTTGCATCGTTGCTGGCTCTAAAACGTCACAACGTACGATCATTGTTGTTTCTTCAGAGAACGGGTCTAATTTTACTGACGCTTGATCAGGCATAAGAACCATATCTGATTCATTAATGTGTTTCCAACCAGCGATTGAAGAGCCATCAAACATCTTGCCATCTTCGAAAAATGCTTCGTCGGCTTGATGATGTGGAATAGATACGTGTTGTTCTTTACCTTTTGTATCCGTGAAACGTAAGTCAACAAACTTAACGTCATGCTCTTTCATAAAATCTAAAACCGATTGTGACATGTGTCCTCCGATGGGAATGGGGTTAATTTTTGCTGCATTTTGTACTGCATTTGCCAACTAGTAAGCTTGTTTTGTGCCAAGGTTGTAATGCTATGATTAATAAGTGTTTATTTTAAATGTTAAAATATAGAAACAACAAAATGCACCAAAATGGTGCTAAGGTGCAATTTTTTGGTGCAACAATTGATGCGTTTTCTGACCTTTAAAAGGTGCTACACAAGGGTAGTTAACTTTTGAAATTCAGCAACGAAAAAGCGCATGTTTGGCACACTATTTCTAAATGAATTGGCGTGTCATATAAAAATAATCTTGCATAAACTTTCATCCATTCGCGTTATAGGGGATAATACGCGACCTTTTATAACCATATTGGGCATCTCGGGCGCGCAATTTTGTGCGGATCGACTAGGATCACTGGGATTAAAACTTCTTTGAGTAAGAATATGAGCATCGAAAAGTTAAGAAATATTGCAATTATCGCGCACGTTGACCACGGTAAAACGACATTGGTTGACAAACTACTTGAGCAATCTGGCACGTTACAAAAACGTGGCGGCAATGACGAACGTGTTATGGATTCGAACGATCTTGAAAAAGAACGTGGTATTACAATCCTAGCAAAAAACACAGCTATCAAGTGGAATGACTACCGTATCAACATCGTAGACACACCGGGACACGCCGACTTCGGTGGTGAAGTAGAGCGCGTACTGTCAATGGCTGACTCGGTATTACTTCTCGTTGATGCTCAAGAAGGTCCAATGCCGCAAACGCGTTTCGTAACGCAAAAAGCGTTTGCTCAAGGTTTGAAACCAATCGTTGTAATCAACAAAGTTGATAAGCCAGGTGCTCGCCCTGATTGGGTTATGGATCAAGTTTTCGATCTATTCGACAACTTAGGTGCAACTGACGAACAGTTAGATTTCAAAGTAATTTATGCATCGGCAATCAACGGTTGGGCAACACTTGATCTAGACGAGCCATCAGACAACATGGAAGCGATGTTCCAAACTATCGTTGACTGTGTATCAGCTCCAGATGCTGACCCAGCTGGTGCCTTCCAAATGCAGATCTCTCAGCTTGACTACAACTCTTACGTAGGTGTAATCGGGGTTGGTCGTATCAAGCGTGGTTCAGTTAAAGTAAACCAACAGGTTACGGTTGTTGGTGCTGATGGCACGAAACGTAATGGTAAAGTAGGCCAAGTATTAGGTTACATGGGTCTTGACCGTCACGAAGTTGAAGTTGCAACAGCAGGTGACATCGTAGCAATTACAGGTCTTGGCGAATTAAAGATCTCTGATACGATTTGTTGTCCAAACAACGTAGAAGCGCTTCCTCCTCTGTCAGTTGACGAGCCAACAGTAACAATGACGTTCTCTGTAAACACGTCACCGTTCTCTGGCCGTGATGGTAAGTTTGTTACGTCACGTAACATTCGTGAGCGTTTAACAGCAGAACTCGTACACAACGTAGCACTTCGTGTTGAAGACACTGAAAACCCTGACAGCTTCCGTGTGTCAGGCCGTGGTGAACTTCACTTAGGTATCCTAATTGAAAACATGCGTCGTGAAGGTTATGAGCTTGCGGTGTCTCGCCCTGAAGTAATTCTACGTACTGTGGATGGCGTGCTTGAAGAGCCGTATGAAACAGTAACGGTTGACCTTGAAGAAGAACACCAAGGTTCAGTGATGGAACAGCTTGGCTTACGTAAAGCTGAAATGACAGACATGTGTCCAGATGGCAAAGGTCGTGTACGTTTAGACTTTATGATGCCTAGCCGTGGTCTTATCGGTTTCCAAACTGAATTCATGACGTTGACATCAGGTTCTGGTCTTCTTTACCACACGTTCTCGCATTACGGCCCACACAAAGGCGGTAACATCGGTCAACGTAAGAACGGTGTTCTAATTGCGAACGCAGCAGGTAAAGCGCTAACTAACGCACTATTCAACCTTCAAGAGCGTGGTCGTCTATTCATCGGTCATGGTGTGGAAGTATACGAAGGTATGGTGATTGGTATTCACAGCCGTGACAATGACCTTACAGTTAACGCGTTGAAAGCGAAGCAGTTAACGAACGTTCGTGCTGCGGGTACTGATGAAGCACAAAACCTTGTGCCACCAATCATCATGTCTCTAGAGCAAGCGCTTGAGTTCATCGACGACGACGAACTAGTTGAAGTAACACCTTTGAATATCCGTATTCGTAAAAAGTTACTGACAGAAAATGAGCGTAAGCGCGCATCACGTCAACCGAAAGACTAATCGATTGCTGAATAAAAAACCCGCTTTTGGCGGGTTTTTTTATGTCTTTTCGTCAGCGTTTAGTAAGGGCGTGCTTACATCAGTGCCTTGAATACGCTGATATTATCCTTTATTCATTTGTTCGATAAAGCGATTCGAGTCAGCAATCGAGCGGTTCATGTCGGTGATCAAGGTCTGAATATCGCGTTTTAAATTCGTAAACTCTCCACGGATCGCGGCGACCGCTTGGGCGTTCAGATTGTGTTTTAAATAAAGCACATTGTCTTTTAAAGAGGCCAAAACGGGATCCATTTTACTTTCACTCGTGCGCATGGAACGCAGTAGTTTTTCAAACTGACGTTTAGTTTGGCTGAGTTTCTTCTCACTTTCTCGTTTCAAACTGGGGTTGCTGTATTGCTGTAATTCGTCTTCCCACTCTTCAAACAAAGCCGTTGCCACATCTTCCACCTTATTGATGTTACTGCTGACGGCTTCAGCGGCCTTATGACTGGACTCATAGTCATCGTTGAGTTGCTCATAGACTGCTTGCAACTCTTTGCCATCAAATTGGATTAGTTGCGTTAACCGCTCTAATGCAGATTGAAATTGTTCTTGTGAAGCCTCTTGAGATTCCTTGGTGTTTTCAACACGGTCTATCAGGATGTCGCGTTTGTGTACGCCCACTTTTTCCATGGCAGAGTAGTAGGCGGTTTGGCAAGCCGACAAAGAGAAAGCGAGTGCCAAAGGGATAAATATACGTTTCATCAGGCGTCCTTTAAATTCGCAATTGCTGTTAATTATGTAATTGATTGTTATGATGTGCAAAAGCAATTTTAAATTATGATGCCTATGCACGCTGAGCAAGCTGATTTTATTTCTAATGCCAAAGTATTTTTAAGTCATCAACCTGCTTGGTGGCGGCGTTATTTTAAACGTTGTATGGAAGATCAAATCACGGTTAACGCAGGTTATTTGGCGTACGTCACGTTGTTGTCACTCGTGCCTCTCATTGCGGTGGGGGTTGCGATTTTTTCTGCGTTTCCGGGATTTGAATCTATCCGAATAGCAATAGAAAATTTTATTTTTACCAATTTTGTCCCAACGTCAACGGATGTGATCAAAGAACACATCAGCGCCTTTACGGGCAATGCCAATCGTATGACTGCACTTGGGATCAGCTTTTTGGCAGGTGTCGCGCTGTTACTGATCCGCAATGTGGACATGACACTTAACAAGATTTGGCGGGTAGAGAACAAGCGCCCACTGACTATTTCATTCGCAATCTATTGGATGGTGCTGACGCTTGGCCCTATATTTCTCGGCGCAAGTATCGGGGTGACATCGTATATTGTTTCGTTAGTGTCATTCGCTGATGAGGGGATCCCTGGGTTTAGCGGCTTTTTATTAAAGCTATTACCATACGGAATTTCCATGGTTGGCTTCATCATGCTCTATACTTTAGTACCGAACACGCGCGTGCCACTCAAAGCAGCGTTGCCGGGAGCCTTGTTTGCAGCCTGTTTATTCGAACTATGTAAGAAAGGATTTGCGATGTACATCAGCCATTTCCCGTCTTATGAAGTGATATACGGCGCCTTAGCAACGGTTCCTATTTTGTTTGTGTGGGTGTATGTATCTTGGATTGTGGTATTACTCGGTGCAGAGTTTACCGTATGCCTTCAAGGTAGTCGTCGTCCAACCCCATTGGTCGAACAATAAATTTATCGAGTGGCATGCCTTGATGGAGTTGGTATGTCACGATTTTATCAGCACACCGAAGCTTTTCGTCAGTACCATCTAGCTGTTGGAGATGGGCATCAAATGTCTGTAGAAGAATGGGGAAATCAAGCCGGTTTGCCCGTTTTTGTTTGCCATGGAGGTCCCGGCTTTGGAAGCTGCACCTCAATGGTGCAATTCTTTAATCCAGACCGCTATCGCGTTATTTTCTTCAGCCAAAGAGGCTGCAAAGGCTCAACACCTCACAGTATCGAACACAATACGACGCAGCATCTTGTACGCGATATTGAGATGTTACGTCAGCACCTTGGGCTTGAAAAGATCCTCCTGGCAGGAGGTTCATGGGGTGCAACGCTTGCTCTGCTTTATACAATAGCGCATCCTAACGCTGTTAAAGGTCTATTGCTTTGGGCAACCTTCCTTGCAACCGAATCTGATTTTGAATGGCTTTATGGCGCAGATGGGGCAGGTGCACAGTTTTATCCAGAAGCGTACTCCCAATTTAATCCTGACCAACTAAAGTGGAAACATCTTCTGGCGGAGTATCATGCCGTACTTCAGGGGAAAGACGATATAGCAGCATACCATGCTGCCAAACAATGGCTAAGTTGGGAATCTTTGTTATTAAATGCAGGGACAACATTCACGCTGTCTTTGGTCGAACGACACCAAGAACTCAGTTATGCTCAAATCATGTTGCATTATTTTACGCATCGGTGCTTCATCGCTGAGTCTGAGATTGCCGACAAGGCAGAACATTTACGTTCAATTCCCACGTGGTTTATTCATGGTCGTCATGATCTGATATGTCGGTTTTCACCCGTTTTATCTTTATCGGAGCGTATGAAAGCGAGAATGCTCATCATCGATGGCGTTGGGCATAGTATTCAAAATAGCGTATATTCGGAGGCCATTTTAAGGGCGGCAGATTTGCTGCAAATAAAACTAGATCATTAAGAGAAAAAAGCACTGTGATTGGACTTATTCAACGTGTAAAACATGCAAAAGTAGAAGTGGAAGGCCAAGTTGTTGGTCAAATAAACCAAGGAATTTTGTTGCTCCTTGGTGTGGAAAAAAGCGACACGAATGAACACGTCGATAAAATGCTTCATAAAATTAGCAACTACCGCATTTTTACAGACGAACAAGGAAAAATGAACTTAAGTCTTAGAGATATCGATGGTGAGTTGCTAGTGGTGTCACAATTTACCTTAGCAGCAGATACTAAAAAAGGCATGAGACCGAGTTTCTCCAGCGCAGGTACACCTCAACAAGCGAATGATTTGTATCTTGAGTTTATTGATAAAGCACGTAGCAGCGGCATCGTCACTCAAACCGGGCAGTTTGCAGCGGATATGCACGTTTCATTGTGCAATGATGGACCGGTGACGTTCCATTTACAGGTTTAGACAGGTTAAACGCAGCTCCGAGTTAATTACTCATTAGGCTGCTATTTGCTGACGGCAATAATGTGGTTTGCATAGTCAGGAACGGCGTGCATGATAGGTTTTTTGCCAAAGTTCGCAATTAGCAAATGCGTCAGCTGTTTGAGTTGAGAATCATGCTCGGCGAGAAAATTAATGTACAGCGTACCGCCATCATTAAGTGCAGCGCGCAACAAATGATAAAACTTGTGTTGGAATAAAAACAGCGGTGCATCTAAATCGCTAAACAAGTCCAAAATTATCCAGTCGTATTTCTTGGGCTGTTCAAGAATGTGCATCACATCATCACATTTCAGTGCACACATAGGGTCGCCGCCAAAATAACGTTTGTAGCAATGGATAATATCTGGATTGTTATCAACAGAGGTCACGTAGGCATCTGGGTATCGTGATTTTAGATAATCACGGATTGCTCCGGCGCCAAGGCCCAGTTCCAACACGGACGAAGGGGAAGGACTGTTTTCAAATAAATTAGCGAGAATGTTAAGGTGAGGAAATAACAGATGTTCTGGATGATTTATTTCGATAACGGATTGTAAAGTATCATTAATTAGAAGCCAGCGCAGCATTTTGTCTTGCCTGACTTGCACGCTAATCTTACCTTGTTTATGCCAATAGAGGAGGTGCCCAAGCTGGTGGCTTTGGCGTACGAAATCATTGGCAATCATCCCATCCGGGGTTAAAAACTCTTGCATAGTGTCATCAGAATAGCTAACAAATTGATTTTAGCCAAATTCAACCGATATTTATGCGGTTTGCTTGAATTGCGCTTTGGTCTTATTTCTTAACATCGAAATTTCTTGTAGAGTGGCTGAAAAGAAATCCAATTTGCGGCATTCAACAGGAGTCGACATGTTTCAAGTCACAACCCCTCAAAGTAGTGAGGATTGGCAAGCCTATTATCATCTTCGTTGGCAGGTACTTAGAGCGCCATGGTCGCAGCCTCGTGGTTCAGAGCAAGACGATTTAGAACAAGAAGCAGAACATCGTTTTATCAAAAATAACCAAGGTGAAGTGCTTGGCGTTGCGCGTTTGCATTTCAATAACCAGCAACAGGCGCAAGTGCGATATATGGCTGTTGCCGAGGGCAATCGAGGCAAACATCTAGGCAGTCGCTTGTTACATGAAATGGAAAAAATTGCCTGGTCGCAAAGCGCGGAGGAATTAGTGTTGTATGCGCGGGAGCGCGCGCTTAACTTTTACGAGCGTCATGGCTATGAAGTCGTCGAAAAAGCACATCTTGCTTATGATGAAATTCAACATTGGAAGATGGTGAAGCGTAAACCAAGTGAGCCAGGTTGGTTCCGTCGTCCAGACTGGACTCAGGTGCTGCAAGATACATGGCGTGAATCGATCCCTATCAGTGATGCAATGGGGATAAAGGTTGAGAGCTACACCGATTGGCAGTTTTCAACGCGAGCCGATCTCAAAGCAAACCTCAATCTTCACAATTCGATGTTTGCCGGTTCGATTTATTCAATGGCTACGCTGACTGGTTGGGGGGCAACCTACTTAGCACTTCGTGAGCAAAATCTTGAAGGGAGTATCGTGCTGGCTGATGCCAATATGAAATACCTCAAGCCGCTGACGACAGCTCCTTCGGCAACAGTGGTTATTGCAGATTGTCGTGGAGAGCTTATGGAACTTGAAAGCGAAGGAAAAGCCAAATACCTTGTACCGGTTAATGTCTACGATGGTGATGTGCTTGTTGCTAAATTTGAAGGCACGTTTGTTGTCGTCCGATAGTCGATATGTGGGTGAGTGGCTTCAGTGTGCTACTCGCCCTTTATTTTATTATTCAATTTGAAGGGCATAATGAGTGATTCAATCATAGAGGTTGTTGAGCGTCAATTACGTGCGTATAACGAAAAAGACGCACAGGCATGGGCGGCCACCTATGCAGAAGATGCGATGCAACTTTCCACTGAAGGAGCGGTGCTTGCGAGGGGGCGAGAAGCAATCCAAGCAAACATAGCCGCACGTTTTCTCGAACCAGATTTAAAAGCAACCGTGCTAAGCCGTGAGACATACGGGAATGTCGTTATTGACCATGAGCATATTGTTCGAAACTTCCCTGAGGGCAAAGGCAGTGTTGAAATGTTATGTATTTACACTGTTGAAGGCTCGTTTATAACGCACGGAATTTTTAAAGTGTTTAATAAACAATTGGAACTTAATTAATACCTTAAAGGACTTTCGAGAAGTCCTTTCGTTTCTAATGTCTCTTTCCCATCTCCTTTCCTTAATTAAATGTCAATCAAATAGAGTCTTCATAATTACCTTTTTGGCATACAAACTGCTTAGTTAAGTGTTCATTTTGTTTAAACGAAGTACATGGAGTTTTGTATGATGTTTTTTAAAGGAATGCTCGAGCGAACACCCGCTACAATGGAGAAAACGCCGACACTCAATCAACCGAAAGGCGACAAAGAAATGCCATTTGCCGACTTTAGCTCGCAATTGGGGCAGGCCATTGCCGCGACTGACATGAAATCGACTCAATCTGACTTTAGCCAACAAATGCAGATGAAAGTGGTGAGCCCTTATACCTCGGCGCAAACGTTTTTGGAGAAAGCACGTGAAGCGGTCATGTTTGGACGATTGGGCGTCAACAAAGAAAAGATCGATGAAATCCGTGAAAAAATGGATGAACTGTTGGCTCTCTATGCCGAGGGCGTAGTGACTCAAGAAGAATTCCAAGAGAAAATGTCTCAACTGCAAGAATCACTTGCCGAAGAATATCGAATGGCGCAAGAACGTAGAGAAGAATCTGAGCGAGATCCATCGAAACAGGATGATAACCCGATTGTTTAATTGAAAAACGTCACACAATGCGAGAAGGTATGACGTGATGTTAGGGTTAGTAAGAAAGGAATAACGAAATGGATAAGACGATTGCCGGACAAATCATGGATTTTTTGACTGGGATTGGTGTGCCATTCGAACTGACAACGATTGAGCAAAACACATTTTTACCTGGGCTGCATTTGCACTTTGGCGTGCTTCAGATAGATCTCGAAAAATTAGAATTTCCAGGCGACATCCTGCATGAAGCAGGTCACATCGCAATATGTGAGCCGAAAGCGCGTCCCTTTTTACAAGGAGATGTCTTTAAAAATGGTTTGTTAAATGGCCGACAAGCCCAACATATGCATGGTGAGGAAATGGCGGCAACAGCATGGGCCGTTGCAGCGGTCACGCATTTAGGGTTGCCGCTTGACTTAGTCTTTCATGAGAAGGGTTATCGAGGGTGGAGCAAAAACCTAATCGATGCCTTTTCCGACGGAGGAGGTTTTGGTTTTCCCTTGCTCGGTGCATGGGAAATGACTCATCCTGAGAAGGGGTATCCACATATGCAAAAATGGATAAGAGATATTTCATGGCTGTAGTGTGATTACTTAACTCAACAGGCTCTAACATTGCAGTTAGATTGGAGGCACTCGGTTATCCCTGAATTTCAGTCATTGCATCTGGCCACATCATTGAATAGACCTAATGCGTACGTGAATGGGTGTCCTAGTCTCAAAGTTATGGGGGCGTGCAACAACGGTGCCCCCAAATTCTTTTCAAAGTTGAGCTAAAAATTGCTTTGCTTCGTCACGTGACAGGCAGGCTGCCATTGGTTTATGTCGTAGATTTTTCGCCTTGGTTGTTTTAGGTGTTCCTTGATGTGTGTTGTTTGCTGTAATGATAGCTACTCGACACTCCACTTCATCCCCATGCTCTTTGTAACTTAATTCCACACGGTCTGCTTTCATAATTAAGTTTTTGTATGGAAACCCTTCGTCAGTATCAATATGTTCTTGCGCCATCGTTGATGCTGCCAATGACGGAAAAGCGAAGCTAAGTAAACTAATTAATAGAATGTTTTTCATTTTGTCTCTCCAGAGTCGTGAACTTTCGAGAGTTAGTATTGTTCGGTTGCGCTTTGCTGACAAACGAGTAATATTTACTCATAGTTAAGAAAAACTAATGTATTGTATGAAGCTTCCTCCACTTAAAAGTCTGCTTTATTTTAAATATGTTGCCGAACTCGGCAGCTTGAAAGCGGCTGCTGAGCAGCTCTATGTGACGCAGGCTGCGGTTAGCCAGCAGATCAAATTGCTCGAAGAGCATTTAGATTGCTTGTTGTTTGAGCGTAAGATTCGTCAAGTTGTACTTACGTCCTCTGGGCAGCAGCTTTTGCCCTATGTCCTAACCGGTATGAATAGTTTGGCAAAAGGCGTACAAGCACTCAGACAAGACCCTAGGCCGGATACCTTAAATTTGTCGGTGCTTGGCTCGTTTGCTCACTGCTGGCTATTACCTCGTTTAAGTGACTTTCAAAAACAGCACCCCGATATCAAAATCCGTTTGGAACCCAGTGACAAGCTCACTAATTTTGACGAAGGTGAAACGGATATTGGGATCCGATTTGGTGAAGGTCATTATCCTAATTTACACACAGAACTGCTTGCTGCGGATAGTATTTTACTGGCCTGTAAGCCGGGACTAATTGATAAAAGCAAACCCATTCGAGCGCAAATTCTGGCGCAAAAGCTGATTATGGACATTTGTCCAGATGCTGAACGTGCTTGGCAGTGTTTCTTCGATTTACATGACATTGAAAAGCATGAAGCACCAGAGTTCTTGTCCATCGATAATGCGGCAATTGTTGTTCAAGCGGCGCAAGCTGGACAAGGGATTGCGATGGTCCGAAGACGACTAATCGAGCCGCAGTTGGCACTCGGCCAACTTGAAGCGGTTACGGATTTTGAAATGGACTGTTTGTTTAAATACTTTATCGCCGCGCCTGAAAATCATTTTCGATGGCAAAAAGTCGTCCATTTTTGCCGTTGGATTAAAGCCCAAATGGGCGCATAGCGCCCACAGGGTATATGTTAGAGTAAATCGGTAAGTAGTATACCAACGCCAATCCGCTCGATGTCGGCGTTATAGTCAATCATACTCTCACCATAGCCGTTGAAATATTGAACGTAGCCACGTAATTTCCCCCAAGCTGGAAATGACCAATCAAGTTGGATTGCGCCACGGTTGTCGTTGTTTAAGTTGTTTCTCAACATAAAGCTGAATTCATGTTCTTCGTAGCGATAAGCACCGGAAAACTCGAAGTAACCCATGTACTTGTGAATATCAGGATTGTCGTCGCCTTTTGCATCAAGCGAGTCTTCTTTGCTGTCTTCTGGAATGCGATACCAAGGCTTTAGGCTGAATACAAAACCACGATTTTCCCAAATGAAGTTGGCGTAAACCCGATTCCAAGAACGTGAATTAGGCTGGCTGCGGCCGTTGGATTGATGAGAGATACCCAGTGCAAAGGCCATTTCATCGCCCCACAAAACATGGTCATCATCTAAAAAGTTGATCCAAAAAAGTTCGGGCTCGTAATTGGTTTCTCGAAATGGTGAGGAAATTTCTTTGTTATAAAACTGCCAAAAGGACTGCAAGGTAAAACCCATAAAAATGGCTTGGTCTTTGTCCGAGAAACCAGTGTAAATTGGGACTTTTAGTGACAGTTGATACTTTACTTCTAAATGGTCAAGCGGTTCGCCTTCGTCAGTCAATTCGGAAAAGCCATCAAACGGTCGACTATTCGGATGAGAAACATAAGAAACGGGTAAAATATAGTTACGTTGATGTGGCGTTAATACGTTGCGGTTCTTTGCGCCAACGCTTTCACGAGCAACACGTTTATCAAGTTGGCTAACGTTCTTGGCGGCATCCATTTGTGAACAAAACGCTCTCAGTTCACCAACCGTACGATTTTTATCACCAGCAAGCACCTCATTTAACACGCATTGTTTAATCAGATCAATTTCATCTGGTTCTTGTTGTGTTTCCGTAGCGGCGAGTGTGTAGCTTGAAGCGAAGAGTGTGGCTAGCGACGAAAATACCCACGTTGTGATACGCATGAAAGAGATCCCTTTAATTTTTATAGGGAAAGTATACGCATAACGTATGAAGTTTTCCTGAATTTCTCATCCCAAGCAGTTTATAACAAAAAAAGCGTCGATTTTATGTGCAGGAGTGACAAAACCAGTACGCAGAACAAGAGAACATGGAAGTGCTAGCCGGACAGTGAGGTCTTGGTAAAAAGGCTGGCGGCATGTGCCGCCTCACCTTGTAAGTAGTCCATTTTCAATAACTTCAATGAAAGTGGATACTTACTCTCACGCAATAATCGTTTACAGCTCAAAATAATGAGTAAAAAATTTATAAAGTTCAGTACCTTGGTTTACGCTTGCAGAAGCAAAGTGAAGAATCGGAATTGCATCAACCTTTAAAGTAATGTCATGAAGCGGTTGTTCACTTAAGTACTGCTCCATACGTAGGATCTTAGCGATAGTGGTCCCTGCTGGGATTGGCTCGCCGAGCGGGGCGGTGTATTCCACCATGCCACCCATTGGGGCGTAGAAAGCCAAGTAGTCTTTTAAATAACATGCGTAACGAGCCATTCGAGTCGGCTGATACTCATTAGAATCAATTACCTTTTTGTGATTCAAATAACTTAATATGCTTTTGGCGTCTTGTTTGGCTTCTTCGAGATCAATCGTCTCTTGTGAGCCAAGTTCAACCGTAAATGCTTCTACCATGATTGGGAATTCACGATTTCGTTGTGCGAGCGCTTGAGATAATTGCCACCACGGACAGAAGCTTGCTTCATCCATCGCGCCACCAAATCCTTCAGGGATAAGGAGGACATTTTGAATATCAAAATAACGGGCACTTTCTTTGGCGTACATCGGACAATAAAGGTGTTTTGCCGAAATGGGACCGGTATGAAGGTCCAACACTAAGTCAGCTTGGTGAGCCAGTGCTTGCAGATTGAGTGCGATCCGCTTGCCCGTGGTGAGACGATAAGCATCGCCATCGAGTAAAGCATGGGTTTGCTCTAACAACGTTGATTTAAACGCCGCTTTTAATGCACCGTCATCAAGCGTCTGATGGGTTTCAACAAATGCAGGAATTAAATCGGTGTGATCATGGTACATTCGATTCCAATTTGTGCCCGTAATCGGATCGAAGCGACCAAGCGTAAATTCCCCTGATTTTTGATTACAGCCAATCGGGTTGGCGTAAGGAACCAGCGTAATATCGCCATTCAATGGGATGTGCTTTAGCAGTTCAAGCAATTGGTAAATCACCGCATTGCCCTGTACCTCGGCACCGTGCATGTTGGCTTGAATATAGACCGATGGGCCAGCCCCTGAGCCTTTGAGCCGATACACGGGAATGGTCAGTGGAAGACCATTGGCTATTTCACCGACTTGGATGTTTTCTTGAATAATCGAATTCAACATGCGCACGTTATCTCAAATAATAAAGGGCAGACTCGGCCTGACGAACACATTGCACCTTTCCTTGCTGAATCACATATTCAGCAGGTAACTCATGGCAAAGGAAGTAAGGCATGCTTTCGGTAAAACCATAGGCACCACATTGGCTGAAAACAAGCCAATCGGTTTCGTCTGTACTTTCAGGAAGTGTATGGCTTCCAAGGCTATCCAGTGCAGTACAAAGTGGGCCATGAATGGCGAATTGGGCGAACGGTGTATCATCTTGACGAAGTCGTTCGCACGGAAATGCCTGTCCCGTCACTGCCGGGCGCAGTAAATGATTTACACCGCCAGAGACGATGAGTTGCTTTATGCCGTAATTGGTTTTTTGCTCGACGACAGGATTGGCGTAGTAACCACATTCACCAACAGCATAGCGGCCCAACTCCATCCATAATTCTTTGACACCAACTGCGCGTTTTATGTCATCAAGAGCAGTTAAGAGTACTTGCCAATCAAGGTGTTCAGCGTCAGGAGAGTATGGGATCCCCAGTCCTCCGCCCAAATCAAGCACGTCGAGTTGCATGCCTAAACGGTGGGACAATTGTTGCAATGGCGTCACCATTGCTTGCCAAAGTGAAGCGAGTTTATCCGTCGAGAGCATATTGCCCCATTGAAAAATATGGAGACCCACAAAATTCAAGTGAGGGTAGTCTTTAAGGTTCAAATGTTGCCACTCTTCAACACCCAAGCCAAAAGGAGTGAGCGTATCCCCGCCAAGCGGATTTTTATCTCCTTCAGGCCAGCGTAACTGAACACGCAGTAAAACACGTAAGTTCACATGGTGATCAAGAGCTGCTTCTTGTAACCAGAGCACTTGATTGATACTTTCAGCAACAAACGTGGTCACACCACGTTTAAGAAAGTGTTGGATTTGGCGTTTTGATTTAGCCGGTCCCGTGTTGAGTACGCGAGTCGCGTCGACACCTT
Organism: Pseudoalteromonas xiamenensis; assembly: GCF_030994125.1. Taxonomy (NCBI): domain Bacteria; kingdom Pseudomonadati; phylum Pseudomonadota; class Gammaproteobacteria; order Alteromonadales; family Pseudoalteromonadaceae; genus Pseudoalteromonas; species Pseudoalteromonas xiamenensis. The sequence goes on from NZ_CP099917.1 coordinate 2,662,982, forward strand.
GCGCAAGGACTTGCTCTAGCTCACCACTGCTTGCAACGTCAAAATCAAATCCTGCTTGGTCGAGACATTTGATGATTTCAGACAGAGGATTCGCTTTCACGGCATACCATAGCTTAACGATGTCTTGTTTCGTCAGCAATTGGAGATGCTGGCTCAGCTTATCTAAATCATAAACAAAAAAGGGTGTTTCTTGTTCATGGCACAGAGAGACTAAAGTTTCGCGAACAGGCGCACTCAAGAACGTCATTAACGCAGCACCTCTTCAAGTAACAACGACGCATCAGATTGTTCGTCGCGGTATTTAACAATAAGTGCGCAGGACATGCTAAGCCCTTGGGCTTGGCCCCACTCGCTTGATGCGGGACGCGAGCCAGGGATCACTATCGCGTTTTCAGGGATCGCTTCGCCTTTATCTAACATGCGTTCATTTACACAGTCGTAAACGGGAATGGAGGCTGATAAACGTACGCCAGGCGCGAGTACTGCATTTTTCTTCACGACCACACCTTCGACTAATACACAGCCTGCACCGATGAAAGCGCCATCTTCCACCACCACTGGGCTTGCCCCCACAGGCTCCAAGACACCACCGACTTGCACCGCAGCGCTAAGATGAACATTCTTACCAATTTGCGCACATGACCCCACCAAGGCATGACTATCAACCATGGTGCCAGAATCCACATAGGCACCGATGTTGATGTAGGCTGGTGGCATGATGATGGTGCCCGATGCGACGTATGCACCACGACGTACACTGCTTCCACCGGGGACCATACGTACACCTTGCTCACTAGCGAAGCCACGCGGTGCTAAATTATCTTTATCAACAAAACCACCCGGATATTCTGTGTTTACGCCATGACGAAATGCTTCAAGAATGCCTTGTTTAACTTCGACGTTTGCGTGCCATTGACCATTTGCATCTTGAGTTGCTGCACGTACTTTGCCTTGTTCTAAATCGTTTAATAAATCTAACCAGCTCATGTTACTACCTTAATTCCAAGCTAAAATCGTATCGTTTGCAGCACTGAGGGCTACGGTGTTATTCAGTTCTAAATGAGTCAACGGTGGACGCAAATTCGGGGTACCTAAACGCCCTTGTTGATGCATAAGCACTTTGACGGGTACAGGGCTTGCAACTTCAAAAAGGCTATGTACGGCATCTGTCCATGTGGTGAATAAGTTCGGGAATGTGCCTGCAAGTGAACGACGCACGAACTCGGCGGTTTGCTGCGGCCACGCATTGGAAGCCACGCTCACTAATCCAGCAGCGCCAGCTTGGGCGAAATAAGGGATAAGTCCATCGTCGCCACTGTACACGGCCACGTTTGGCGCCGCTTTTCGAAAGGCTTCAAATTTACTGATATCACCAGAGGCTTCTTTCAATGCCCAAAGATTATCGTGGTGTTGGAGGTTAGAAAGCACTTGCGGCGCAATGGCAACCGCACTTCGGCCAGGCACGTTGTATAACATGCAAGGCAGGGATGTGGCTCTTAATAACGCATCAAACCAGTGAGTCTGACCCACAACACCAGGCTTTGCGTAGAGTGGGGTACCAAGTAAAAACGCGTGAATTGGCAAGTCATTGCAATACGAAACCCAATCTAATTGAGTCTGTAAATTTATTCCGCCAACGGCAACCATAAGAGGCACGGTGGGCGATAAATCACACACAAATTCTACAATACGTTTTTGTTCATCAAGCGTAAGCGCGAGCCCTTCGCCGGTGGAACCAAGGAGTAAAATGCCGTTATTGGCCTCGACTTGCTCTTCGACCAGCCGTGCTAACGTATCGAAATCAACGTTATTTTGCGTGTCAAAAGGCGTAACTAGAGCCGTCCATAACGGAAAGTCTGATAAGTTGAATGATGTTTTCATCTCTACCGAACTTAAAAGTGTTCGGTGTATTGGCAGGATCCAAGACTCCGAACAGATTAAAATTCGAAGAGCAATGGACTTAAAAAAATAGACACATCTGGCCTAATAATTTCAAGACCAGAAGCTCTCCACCAAAACCAAAATTGGTGACAGACGTTGGGATTCAGCCCAAACGTCCGAAATACGCAGTAGCAAAACACACATACTTCTCGGCGTTATTTCCCCTCGCTGACGTTCAATGGGGTTTGCTCCCCTCCAGTCAACTACCTGAATAACGCTCCTCTTCCAGCCCATAATATCGACCATTTTTTTAGGAAAAATGGTTCGACATATCTAGATTGTGAATCAACGTTCACACCTAGCAAAAATCGGGTGAGGCGGCATTGAAACATTTTAGCCGTCTAGGTGTCAAGCGTATATTTTTAACTTAATAGCAAGAATGGAGTGATTTGGTGATGGTTGAGGGAAGCGCAAAAAACAGCACGTTGATATGCTGCATTTTGCGTTAAAGTGAATTTAAATGATGCTAAAAGTCGTTAAAATTCTATATTTTTTCAAATTTTGCATCGCCAACGCCAATCTCAACTTTAATCGTGTATTTGCCTTGACCTCGATACTTCATATCCGAACTTACCATATTTTTGGTGTACTCAATGTTGTTCTCGAAGCCCTTGATATGCGATTTACCCACTCCGGATTCAAGGGCGATTGAACGAAAATCGTCCTCGTGGCTATTAATGCGGACTTTCCCTACGCCAACTTCGATGTCAGCAGAATTCGCGAGGGATTCTACTTCGACATTGCCAACGCCAAGCTCAATATCGAGTGCCATTGATTTTGGTACTTTCACTGACCATTCCTGTTGAATTTCATCATTATCGATAGTGAGATATAATTCACTGCCGCGCTGTTTCGATTCAATCTCTATTGTATCTAACTCGACGTTTTTACTGAACCAACTGTCGTCTGTTTTCGGTTTAAGTACTACGTTGATCTCGATGTTTTCCCCTTCAGTCGTTTGTATATCCAGTTGACCAACCGGAAATTCAATCGCGAGTTCGTGTGAAGAACCTTGAGAAAATGTTTTACTAATAGAGCGTTGTTCATCTGCAAAAACACTTTGGCTGATAACCAAAGCGGATGTCAAAGCAAGGAGTGTGTGTTTCATTATCAATGTCCTGTTGTTCTGTATTTTCTTATTTGACGTTTATCGCGAATGAAAAGGTTTAAAGTCTTAGTTAATTTTTTTATTTCAAAGCCATTTTTTTTGAATAGTGCGATAAGTCCATGTTCTGTGGGCAGATGCAAAGCACCAACCGCGATGAATAAGGAACGTTTTTCTAGTAATGGAACAAGCGTGTTGGTCCAGCGAGCATTTCGGTCCTTAAGAATCACCTTTTCCGCAGCTTGACTGAGTGGTGAGCCGTCAAATGACAAGTGGTAGTAGTCGGTTAGTTTGTTTAAATCACCTGCTTTCCACGCGTTGACAAGTGGGTGTATGTAAGTGGCCGCGTCGTCCATTGATTTAAGTGTTTCGCTAAGGAGGTAGTTGCTATCTTGGTCTATTTGGTCAAAAAAGCCAAATTGCTCTTTAGCCGATTCAAGCTCGATGATCTCAAGTTGCTTTTTCTTCGCAAAACCAAGCACCTGCATATCTGCCCCAAAGTTTGAAAGGTATCCAGCTCTTTGATAGCTCATGGCCGTTAAGTTAATCGAAACGGCCCAAGGTTTAATGTGTTCAAACTGAGTTATCGACAGACCGTTTTCCTGTAATGCTTTTGCAAGTTTCTGGTATAGCTCTGGTTTTAAGCGTTGACTGAGCGACGCCGAATTTGGCAACGTCATTAATGGGTAAATATGAGTTTGCAGGTATTCGGGGGTGAGGGTAGTTGTATCCAGTTCAACCACTACGGCGTTTGATTTTTCCAATCCATCAATAACCGAATCAGGCAATGCTGACATGCTACTATCGCCCACATGGATCGTACCGAAAAGATAAGATGTATGGTGGTTTTTTTTAATTTGCCAAAGACCAGGCTCAGCAAAAGAGACAGCCGAAAAGCAAAAAATGCAGAGGAGAAAAATGGGGCGTAGTAAATGCAAAAATGACATGTTGGTCAGTCCGAGATGTAGTTGTTACCAGATCATATCCAATTCCCAGTGTAAATCACAAAAATTTAATGTCTGCTCGAACAAAGTTTTAATCGTTCGATGAAAGCGTGTTTTTGAGGTGTCGAAGTTATGCTTTAAAGATAGGTTGAATTTATAATTCAATATGTGAGTCTTTATTGGATTTTAATTTTGTTTTTCGTGGTTTTTTATTTGTAATTTGCATTGTTTTTATGCTTGACGAAGCCTGTCCCCGTATGTACTAATAGAAAAGGTAGATTGATGGATAGCCAGCGCAAATTCGCTATGGCTACCTGACTAAAAGAATTCGGTTTAAGAGAAACGAAAATGTTAACAGCAAAGCTAGTCCTAGTCGTGATTATCAACGTGGTGATTATTATTACCGCGGGGGCTGGCTAATGCTTGAAGAAAATTGAAAAGCATTTAGAGAAGCCCCCGCACTGAAAAGTTCGGGGGCTTCTTCGTTTTAGGATCAAAATTTAATTTTACGTTACGAATGGGGATGAGGAATGACAGGCGCACAGTTGGTAGTAGAGTTGCTTTCGAGGCAAGGGGTTAAAGAGGTATTTGGGTATCCTGGTGGTGCAATTATGCCAATTTACGACGCCCTCTACGGTGCGCCAGTTAAACATTACCTAACGCGTCATGAGCAAGGTGCAGGGTTTGCCGCGGTTGGATATGCACGTAGCACAGGAAAACTTGGCGTATGCCTAGCTACTTCTGGTCCTGGCGCGACAAACCTAATCACGGCACTTGCTGATGCCATGATGGATTCGGTGCCACTACTTGCGATTACAGGACAAGTGCCTACGGCTGCCATCGGTTCTGATGCATTTCAGGAAGTGGACGTGTTAGGTATGTCGCTTTCATGCACGAAACACAGTTACATGGTTGAGCATGTGGACGAGCTCGCTCAAGTATTACAAGAAGCAATGCACGTTGCGCAAAGTGGTCGTCCAGGTCCCGTTTTGGTTGATATTCCGAAAGACATTCAGATGGCGCAAGTACCTTTTCATCCATGGCTAGCGGAAGAGTTTGATGAACACCCCACAGTATGTGAGACGCAATTGGCACGAGCCAACGAACTTTTAGCACAAGCACAGCGTCCTGTGGCCTATGTGGGTGGCGGCGTACAAAGCGCAGATGCACAAAGCGAATTAATGGCGTTTCTTAACGCCTCCAAAATGCCAGCAGTGTCTACGTTGAAAGCGCTTGGCAGCGTACTGCCAAGTTATGAATACGATTTGGGGATGCTTGGCATGCACGGTGGACAAGCGGCGAATCTAGCGGTCCAACAATGCGATCTTTTGGTGTGTATCGGTGCGCGATTTGACGACCGTGTAACGGGAAATTTGGCAAAGTTTGCGGCAAAGGCAAAGGTAATCCACCTAGATATCGACCGGGCTGAAATAGGTAAACGTAAACCCGTTGCGGCAATGTTACATGCGGATTTGAAAGCGTCCTTGCCCGCACTTAAACCCGTGCTCTCTTCTGAGGCGTGGCAACAACATGTGCAAGATATGATGAGTACACATACATGGCGCTATGATTTTCCTGGTGAAGAGGTTTATGCACCAAGGCTTTTGAATCAATTGAGTCAGCAACTTCCCGACAATGCAGTCGTGTGTTGTGATGTTGGGCAACATCAAATGTGGGTTGCTCAACACATGAAGTTTACTCACCCTTCAAATCATTTAAGTAGTGGTGGAGCGGGTACCATGGGATTTGGTCTGCCGGCTGCAATTGGTGCGCAAATCGCCCGTCCTGAGGACTTGGTACTTACTGTATCAGGCGATGGTTCTATTATGATGAACATTCAGGAATTGGCGACAATTCGTCGTAACAACCTTCCTGTAAAAATTCTGATTTTAGATAACCAAAGACTGGGTATGGTTAGACAGTGGCAGCAATTGTTTTTTGAGGGTCGTTATAGTGAAACGAATCTATCTGACAATCCCGATTTCGTTCAACTGGCTGCTGTCTTTGGGATTCCAGGGCAAACCATCACTCGTGGTGAAGAGGTAGATAAAGCAATTGAAGCATTGGTGTCATCGCCGGGCCCTTATCTACTTCATGTGTGTATAGATGACAAAGCAAACGTATGGCCACTTGTACCACCAGGGGCTGCAAACGATGAAATGATGACGGAGAACGCGAAATGAAACACCAATTGACCCTTGCAGTAAAAAAGCACAGTATCGCGATAGAGCGTTTTTTGCGCGTGGCGCGTCATCGTGGTTTTGCATTGACGAATCTAGAACTTGAAGGCGCTACAAACGACGAACTTTTCCATGTAAAGATGACGGTAGATAGCGATAGACCTATCTATTTACTGACAACCCAACTTAGTAAATTGGTTGAAGTAAAAGATGTACAACTGCATACCTTAAAGCAACAGGCTATTTAAAAGAGATTACCAATAAGGTATGAGCAGATGACAAAAAAATCATATTTTGTTTGGCACAATGGCGAAATAACCCCATGTGATCAAGCGACAACTCGCGTGTTGAGCCACTCTATTCACTACGGTAGAGCTAAAAAAGGCGTATTTCGATTTAGTTAAAGGTTCTTCTGAAGATCAACGCGGTAGGTTGGATTACGTTAACGAATAAGCGCATCGCGCTATTTATGCAGGGCTGGCACTTTGTCAGCTATAGAAAGTTTTGGGAATGAGGAAAGTCGTGGTCGTCACCACGCAAATTAAATAAGGGTAGAACATGGCTAAATTACGTAGCAAAACAACAACGGAAGGCAGACAACGAGCAGGCGCTCGCGCGCTTTGGCGCGCAACAGGTATGACTGATGCAGATTTTCACAAGCCAATTATCGCCGTTGTGAATTCTTATACGCAATTCGTACCGGGTCATGTTCACCTTAATCAGCTGAGTGAATTAATGGCGGAAACCATTCGTGATGCGGGTGGTGTGCCAAGAGAATTTAATACGATAGCGATCGATGACGGTATCGCCATGGGGCATGGAGGCATGTTGTATTCATTGCCATCGCGCGATTTAATCGCGGATTCAGTTGAATACATGGTTAATGCGCATTGTGCCGATGCCATGGTGTGTATATCAAACTGTGACAAAATTACCCCTGGAATGTTGTTAGCCGCACTGAGATTAAACATACCTGTGATCTTTGTATCAGGTGGTCCCATGGAAGCAGGTAAAACACGTTTGGCTGACATTGATATTAAACTAGACTTGGTTGATGCGATGGTGAAAGGTGCTGACCCATCGGTGTCAGATGCCGATTCAGAGCAAGTTGAACGTTCTGCGTGCCCAACGTGTGGTTCGTGTTCCGGCATGTTCACGGCCAACTCCATGAACTGCTTGCTTGAAGCGCTAGGTCTTGCGTTGCCAGGCAATGGGACAACCCTTGCTACGCATTCGGATCGCAAGCAATTGTACGTGGCTGCTGGTCAACGTATTTTGGCGCTTTGCGATGAATATTATGGCAAGGACAATGAGGCTGTCCTACCGCGCAATATCGCGAATCAAGCGGCGTTTATGAATGCGATGACACTCGACATCGCAATGGGAGGCTCGTCCAATACAGTGCTGCATTTATTAGCCGCCGCGCAAGAAGGTGAAGTTGCATTCGATATGAATGACATTGACCGTCTATCGCGCGCGACGCCGTTCTTATGTAAAGTTGCGCCCGCAACACAACAGTATCACATTGAAGACGTTCATCGTGCAGGTGGGATCATGGCAATCCTTAATGAATTGGCGCGTGCAGATAAACTTGACTTGTCAGTAGGCCATGTCGCAGGTGGTACTCTAGGTGAGGTGCTAACCCGTTGGGATGCAGCCGATGAATCAAATGAAAAAGCACAAACCTTCTACCGAGCAGGACCTGCGGGGATCCGTACAACACAAGCTATGAGTCAATCTTATCGCTGGGAATCTCTCGACTTAGACCGTCAACAGGGCTGTATTCGCAGTGTAGAACATGCGTTCCGCCAAGATGGTGGTTTGGCTGTGTTAAAAGGCAATTTAGCGGATGATGGCTGTATTGTTAAAAGCGCCGGTGTAGTGGATGAAATGTTGAACTTCACGGGAACGGCAGTTGTGTTTGAATCGCAAGATGATGCTGTCGAAGGTATTTTAGGCGGACAGGTTAAAAAAGGCGATGTCGTGGTCATTCGCTATGAAGGGCCAAAGGGTGGCCCAGGTATGCAAGAAATGTTGTACCCAACGAGCTATCTTAAATCTATGGGCTTAGATAAATACTGTGCCTTATTAACCGATGGACGCTTCTCTGGTGGAACATCAGGTTTATCGATTGGTCATGCATCACCAGAGGCTGCAAGTGGTGGGGTGATTGCATTGGTCGAAAACGGTGACCGCATTCAAATCGATATTCCAAATCGTGGTATCCACTTATTAGTCGATGAGAGTGAACTTGCAGCGCGGCATGAAAAGCAATTAGCGCGTGGTAAATTGGCTTATAAGCCACTTGATCGTGAGCGTTCTGTTAGTCCTGCTTTGAAAGCCTACGCATTGCTTGCCACGAGTGCAGATAAAGGAGCTGTTCGAGATTTAAGTAAACTAGAGGAACTCAGCTAATGGTTGCTCAAGAACTCGATTATTTTCGGGCTATCATCCAAGCCAATATGGAGCCATTAGCCAAGGTCACTGAAGTCAGCGAAATGGCGGCGTTATCGGAGCAATTAGGTAATCAGGTTTGGCTTAAGCGTGAAGATCAACAACCGGTGTATTCCTTTAAGTTGCGCGGTGCATTTAACAAGCTTAGACAGCTTCCTCAGGGTAGCAACGTGATTACGGCTTCTGCGGGTAATCACGCTCAAGGTGTTGCGCTCTCAGCAGCCCATTTAGGTCATCATGCGACCATCGTTATGCCTGTTACAACGCCCGAAATTAAGGTTAATGCGGTGCGTAAATTGGGTGGTGAAGTCGTGTTGTTTGGACATCATTTTGATGCTGCAAACGCCCATGCCTTATCTCTTTGTGAAAAATCGGGAGCGGTATTTGTGCCGCCTTTCGATGACAAAGACGTAATCATTGGTCAAGGCACTATTGCGCGCGAATTAATGCAGCAGTTGGATGAAGTGGATGCCGTCTTTATTCCTGTTGGCGGTGGTGGGTTACTCGCAGGGATGGCGGTATACATCAAATCGCTTCGTCCCGACATTCAGATCATAGGTGTAGAGGCTGAAGACAGTGCATGTTTAAAAGCCGCGCTAGACGCAGGGCACCCAGTGGAGCTCAGCAGCGTCGGAAGTTTTGCGGACGGCGTTGCCGTAAAGCTTATAGGAAAAGAGACGTTCCGTTTGGCGCAAAAGTTTTGTGATGAAGTGGTCACAGTAACGGCTGACGAAATTTGTGCCGCTGTTCAAGACATTTTTGTTGCGACCCGTGCCATTGCTGAGCCATCAGGGGCGTTGTCGACTGCGGGATTAAAAAAATGGTGCCGAGACAATCAGGTGAGGGGCTTGAACCTTGCAGCGGTGCTGTCGGGTGCGAACTTGAACTTTGATAGGTTGCGCTACATCGCTGAGCGAACCGCTCTCGGGGCGAAGAACGAAGCGCTGTTAGGTGTGACCATTAAAGAAGAAAAAGGGAGTTTTAAACGTTTTTGTCAGGCATTAGGTGGTCGCTCAATAACCGAATTCAACTACCGTTATGCGGGAGAAGGGGATGCTCAGATATTCGTCGGTGTGGGCTTACGCAATGGGCAAATTGAGCTTGAGCAGTTGAAAGCTGGTTTGGTTCAAGATGGTTATCATTTTGACGATCTTTCCGATAACGAACTGGCAAAACTCCACATCCGTTACATGGTTGGTGGCAAACCGCCCGTCGCATTGCAAGAACGCTTGTTGCGCTTCGAATTCCCCGAATATCCAGGCGCGTTGGCGCGCTTTTTAGAAATGTTGGGCAGCAATTGGAATATTACGTTGTTCCATTACCGAAATCATGGTGCCGCACAAGGTAATGTATTGGCTGGATTTGACATCACACCTCAACAGTATGAAGAGTTTGATGCGCATTTGGCGCGACTTGGTTATCAATATCAAGATGAAACGGAGAATCCATGTTTTCGCCAATATTTGAAAACACCACCAAGTCTTGCTCGAAAGGCCGGATAGCTTGAAAATTTAACGTGCTTTTCTATAGTTAGCTCATAGAAAAGCACGGAGCTCACAGATGAAAGCAGCGCGCAAGGTTTCGCTCGTTCGCCAAATAGGCCTGATTTTGGGTTTACTGTTGTTTTCATTTCAAAGTACAGCCATCGAAAACGTCACGTTACAGTTAAAATGGACTCACCAATTCCAATTTGCTGGGTATTATGTTGCGAAAGAGAAAGGATTTTACAAAGAAGCGGGCCTGCACGTTAATATCGTCCCCGCAGATCCGAGCAATCCTGATACCTTTTTTAGTGTTTTGTCAGGTCGAGCGCAATTTGGTCTTACACATTCAGGTATTTTGCAGCAACGTTTAGAAGGCAAGCCCCTTGTCGCAATGGCCGCGATTTTACAGTCGTCACCGTATTGTTGGATGGTTAAAGCGCAAAGTGGCATTAATGGCCCAAAAGATTTCGTGAATAAACGAGTGAGTCATATTAGTCGCAGCGAAAATGCGGAGCTGCTGGTCATGCTCGAACGCGCTGGGGTAGAGGCTAAAGACCTTGCCTTGTATGCTGGCTTACATCCTATTCGAGATTTCCAACGTGGTATCGTTGATGCTCTACAAGTTTATGTAACTAACGAGCCTTTTCAAATGGCGCAGCTTGGTATCGACGTGCGGCTTATTTGTCCCAAACGTTACGGATTAAATGTCTACGGAGATATTCTCTTCACGAGCGAACAGCTTCTTAAAAACAACCCAGAACTTGCAGAGCGGTTTTTACAAGCGAGTTTGAGAGGTTGGCGATATGCATTACTCAACCTACAAGAAGCGCTAACTATCACGCATTCGCGTTATGCAAAAGATAAAACCATGGAACAACTTGCTTATGAAGCGGAAAAACTCTCGAGTTATATCTCTGTGCCCGGTGTGCCGATTGGCAATATGACCTTAAATAAGTGGGAATGGATAGCGGATTTGTATGGTTTTGACCGTGATACCTCGGGCCGTTCTTTATCTGGTTTTTTGTTGTACTCTCGACCGTTAGACAAGCCAGTTTGGTCTTGGATGCTGATTGCCGCCGTAGTTCTGACCATTGTTTCAATTCCAATGTATATCTACCTGATTTTCTTTAAGCAGCGAAAATACAAATTAATGAGGCGGCAATGACAAAATCTGCAATTTGTGTGTTGCTTGGGTTGATTGGCGGTCATGTACTCGCGTCAGAAGAACCACCCTATACCATTAATATTTCTGAAAGTGTTGCATCCCCTGAAGCCAAAGACGTCATTATTAAGCTACTCGAAGCGCTCTATGCACGAATCGATATAACGCCTCGTTTTGTCATGCTCCCTTCTTCACGAGGCATGCTAATGGTTAACAGCGGTGAGCTGGATGCTGAAGCGGCAAGGGTTGATACGGTGGCGTCGAGTTATCCCAACTTAGTTCAAGTACAAACACCATTGCTTGAACTCACCGTAGGTTACTACTGTTTAAAAGAGCAAGCGTGTCAAAACTTTGATGAAGATACGGTGTTTATTGTGCCAAAAGGCAGTAGGTTATTAACCGAGTTTTGCGACACCCACCGATTGACGTGTTTACCGGTTAACAATGATGAATCGGCATTTAAAACGATTGGCTCTGGGGTTGGAGATGTGTTGTTGTCTGCAGATTGGATTGCGCGAACCGTGATGTGTAACTCTCATTATCGCACGTTTTATTATCGACCAGAGCTGACTTTGACAACGGAGGTTTATCATTATGTACACCGAAAACATCAATCCTTGTTACCTCAGCTTGATGCTGCAATGATGACATTGAACCATGAAGGGGTAATTAAAGACTTTATTCAAAATGGCATGAATAGCCAAAATAGTTGTGATGCTAAAATTATTACTTTGCCTTCTAGTGCTTTGTAGTTTTGAAGATGCTTAGTAAACTATCGCCTTTTGTGTAGGCTAAGACAATGCCATTTTCCGCGCGTTTTTCCCGATTAGATGAATTACTCCATGAAACACAAGCGTATTGGCAGCAAGTTGCGTTCGCCTGTGATGATATCCCTTGGCCAGAGTTAAAGCCTGCACTGTTGCAATTGTCGGATGAGCAAGTCCATTTACTTGATAGCTCCCCTGGTACTTTGCTGGAATGGCTGGTTCCCTATATTCCTCAACTTTCTGAAATACATCGTTTAAGTGCGTTGTCACAACCACATCATACGTCGTTGACGTTTCCTTTTTGGCTGGAAAATGGCATCAAAGGCCGAAAGTTAGAACAACTAAAATCGTTTGTTGAGACGTTAAGTCCGATTGAAGGCCGATGGCTAGAATGGTGTGCAGGCAAAGGGCATTTAGGCAGAATGCTTGCTTTTCAAGGGGCACAGCAGGTCGTTTCTGTCGAGTTGCAGCAAGCGTTGTGCGATGATGGTAGTGCCAGCGCAAAGAAACAAGGCTTGCCAATGGCGTTTATGTGCAAAGACGTACTCAATGATGCCGTCGATGATTGTTTTGAACAGGTTGATCACGCCGTTGCCCTCCATGCGTGCGGTCGTTTACATCAAGAGTTTCTGATCAAGGGTGCACAAGCGCGCTGTAAAAACCTCATCGTTTCACCTTGCTGTTATCACCTTTTTACATCCAATGAATATGAGCCGATGAGTGTAGAGGGCAGAGCTGCGCGTACGCAACTCACGCACCACGACATGAAACTTGCACTGCAAGAGACTGTCACCGCACCGAGTCGTTTGACTGCGGTCAGACATCGAGAAGTGGCATGGCGTTTAGGATTTGATGCATTAAGAAAGTCGGTAACGGGTCACTGTGAATACGTGGGCGTCCCGTCCGTAGGCAAACAAATTTTCTCTGGAGCGTTTTCTGATTTCTGTTATTGGGCTGCAAATCAAAAAAATATTGCTTTACCAGATCACCTCGATTTCGACTCATTTCTAGCATTAGGTGTAAAAAAACAGCAAATAACGGCGCGAATCGAACTCGTACGCCATGCCTTTCGGCGAGCGATTGAGATCTGGTTGGTCCTCGATAGGGTTTTATATTTGCAATCAGCTGGGTATGATGTAGAGGTATTTGAGTTTTGTGATAAAGCACTTACACCGAGGAATGTGTTCATCAATGGGGTGCTAAAAAAAGAAGGGTGAGCACAATGTGTGAATTAGACCATTTATTGGCTAAGAATAAACAGTGGGCAGAGCGTACGCTTGGCAAAGATCCACAATTTTTTGATAAGTTATCAAAACAACAAAAACCGGAATATCTATGGATTGGGTGTTCTGATTCACGTGTGCCAGCGAACGAAATTGTTGATCTAATGCCGGGTGAAATGTTTGTGCATCGCAACGTAGCTAACGTTGTGGTACATACCGATCATAACTGTCTTTCTGTGATGCAGTTTGCCATTGATGTACTCAAAGTGAAGCATATTCTCGTTGTGGGCCATTATGGTTGTGGTGGTGTGCAAGCGGTATTAGATGAAGCTCGCTTCGGTTTAATTGATAACTGGCTACGCCATGTAGCGGACGTCAAAGAAAAGCATCAAAATGTCCTAACCGATTTGACCCCTAAAGCGCAAAGCGACGCATTATGTGAGCTAAACGTAATTGAACAGGTACGTAATGTTTGTTTAACCAATCTTGTTCAAGATGCGTGGCAGCGAGGACAAGATCTGACTATTCACGGTCTCGTGTATGGCTTAAAAGATGGTCTTTTAAAAGAGATCTACACCGCAGTGAGCGACCCAGAAACGCTCCAATCGGGCTATCAAGATGCTATTTTTGCGGTTGCCGACAGACAACTTCAATAAACCTTGAATGGGTTGATAAACCAAATTGAAAAACGCGACCTAAGTCGCGTTTTTTTGTGGTGTTTATTGGTGATAGCCTAAACACGCTTCAACTTCATTTTTCGATCCTAGGATCACGGCGACACGTTGATGAATTTCGGTCGGCTGAATGTCGAGAATTTTTTCTTGTCCTGTATGAGCAAGGCCGCCGGCTTGTTCAATCAACATGGCCATTGGGTTCGCTTCATAGAGTAAGCGAAGTTTGTATGGTTTATTTGGATCTTTAGTGTCTTCTGGGTATGTGAATAAACCACCACGGCACAATACACGATGTACATCACCCACCATCGCTGCAATCCAACGCATGTTAAAGTTTTTGCCTCGAGGCCCTGTTTTACCCGCTAGCAAGTCTTCTATATATTGCTGCATTGGAGCTGTCCAGAAACGTTGATTTGAAGCGTTGATCGCAAACTCATTCGTATCGGCTGGGATTTTTGCGTAGTCGTGGGTAAGGAGGAAACTCCCGTGCGTTTTATCTAGGGTAAAAATGCGAGTGCCTTTACCAGTAGAAAGAGCAAGCATGGTCGATGGACCATAAAGGACATAACCTGCGGCAACTTGCTTGCGACCCGATTGTAAGAAGATGGCCGGATCGGCAGGATCTGACGCTTTATCGACTTCCATAATTGAGAAGATAGTACCAACAAGCGAGTTGATGTCGATGTTTGACGAACCATCGAGTGGGTCAAATGCAACGATGTATTTTGCCTCTGGGTTGCCTGCAACCGTCGTGTCTTCTTCTTCGGATGCAATGGCTTTCACATAGCCGCTTTCTAAAAGAATATCTTTGAGCAGTTGATTCGAGAGTACATCTAACTTTTTTTGGGTTTCACCTTGAATGTTTTCATCTAAGGTAGAGCCTAATACGCCAGAAAGTGCACCTTGACCAACGCGGAAAGAAATTTCTTTACACGCCGCCAATATAGTACGAATAAGAGAAACCAATTCACGTGAACAACCGTCTTCTACCAACACCGGTGGGAGTCTTCGCATTTTTAGATCCTGATAACGTTTCGTCTATCGAGTATAAATTGTGAGAGAGTCGACAGACTGCGCTGAATTTTCGTCTAAAGTAGCTGTATTTTGTATACCATCTTCATATACTGGTACAAACAATTACTTAAACCCGACTTAACAAAGATAAGCTTATGCCAAAAACTAAATTTATAAAGCACGCTACTTCTGCTTTGTTATTGACTATGATAACTCAAGCGCACGCAGCAATTAAGTCTATAGACTCGTTTACTGAGACTTTTAATCATTTTCCTGGTTTTTATAGTGTCTATGTCGACCCTCAAACTGCACATGTTTACCTCGACGTGGATAAATTAGATAAACCTTTTTTACTGCAACACAGCCTGCCATATGGTGTGGGTTCTAATGACATCGGTCTTGATAGAGGGCAGCTAGGCGGGACTTACGTTGCCCAGTTTGAGCGCATTGGTGACAAAGTATTACTGAAAGCGCTGAATACATATTACCGTGCAAGTGCTGAAAATGCCGCGGAAAAACAGAGTGTACAAGAAGCGTTTGCTGCGAGCGTATTGCAGGGCTTTAAAGTAGTGGCAGAAGACAATGACAGTGTACTTATCGATTACACACCCTATCTAATGTCTGACGTACACGGTGTGTCACGTCGTTTAGCAGACACGAAACAAGGTAACTTTTCATTAGACAATGCACGTAGCGCGGTATTCTTGCCAAGAACAAAAGCATTTGTCAAAAACACGGAGCTAGAAGCGACGTTAACGTTTGGTGGCAGCAATCCAGGTGAGTACATCAAACAGGTTAGTGCAGATCCGTATGCGGTTACTGTGCATCAACACCACTCTCTCATTGAGTTACCGGATGATAAATACCAGCCTCGTCCATTCCACCCTCAATCGGGATATTGGAGCATTGAACACAAAGATTATTCGGCGCCACTGGGCCAATCGATGTATGTGCGCTATATCCCAAGACACCGTCTTGAGAAAAAAGACCCCTCTGCAGCGGTAAGTGAGGCTGTAGAGCCTATCATTTACTATTTGGACCCTGGTGTTCCTGAACCAGTTCGTAGTGCGTTGCTCGAAGGCGCAAGCTGGTGGAATAATGCGTTTGAAGCCGCTGGTTACAAGAATGCCTTCCAAGTAAAAATGCTCCCAGAAAGTGCAGATCCGATGGATGTTCGTTACAACGTTATCCAATGGGTACACCGCGCAACCCGAGGTTGGTCTTATGGTTCATCGGTTATTGACCCTCGCACTGGCGAAATTCTGAAAGGACACGTTACACTCGGGTCGTTGCGCGTACGCCAAGATATTCTCATTGCTGAATCATTGGCCGCACCATTCAAAACGGGCAATGAAACGAATGAAACCTTGCAAGCAATGGCGCTGGACCGTATTCGCCAACTCAGTGCGCACGAAGTAGGGCACACGTTGGGTATTGCGCATAACTTTTCTGCATCGGTAAAAGACAGAGCGTCTGTGATGGATTACCCACACCCGCTGTTGAGTATTAACGATAAAGGGGAGCTGGATGTCACACAAGGCTATGACAAAGGCATTGGTGTTTGGGATAAGCAAGTCATCAAGTACGGGTATGGTGATTTCAATGAATCACAGGAAAATAACGCGTTAAAAGCGGTGTTGGCGGAAAACAAAACACTAGGTTTGGAGTTTATTTCCGATGACGACGCAAGAGCGCAAGGTGGCAGTCATCCCACAGCACATCTATGGGATAATGGTAACGATCCGGCTGAAGAGCTAAACCGCGTATTGGACGTTCGTCAAAAAGCACTGGGTCGCTTTGGAATTGAAAATTTAAAAAATGGTGAAGCCCTTTCACAACTTGAAGAAAGGCTTGTTCCATTGTACTTGTTCCACCGTTATCAAGTTGAAGCCGCAGTAAAGCTGATAGGTGGTGAAGACTACAGTTATGAAGTACGAGAGGAAGGTCAGGCTCCGCATGGGATTCAAGTGATTGCACGTGAGCGTCAACTTGCTGCACTCAAAGCTATTTTGAAAACGCTGACACCGAAAGAACTAATGATCCCTGAATCTGTTCTCGCACTTGTCCCACCAAAGGCGTACGGCGAATATAAAACACGGGAAAGTGTCGTCGGACGTACAGGACTTTCATTTGATGCGATGGCGTTACCCGAAGTGGCGGCCGCACAATCATTAAAGCTGCTTTTGAATCCAGAACGAGTCAATCGTCTAATACAGCAAAAAGCGAGAGACACGAAAAACTTAGGTTTAGATACTGTTTTGTTTAGAACATATCAGCAAGTGTTTGAGACAGAAGAAAAGACAGGCATGGCGCTATTACTCTCTCAGCGCACGCAAATATTGGCAGCGAAGCAATTTGCGGAAATGAGTGTTAGCGACAAAGTGTCACCTGAAGCGCAAGCCATGTTCAAGCGGTTTGTACATAAGTTGGCAGAATTACCGCAAGATGCGTCATTATTTGATAGTAACAAAATTGGTAAAGCGACGTTTAAGGTGTATCTCGCTGAACAGATCCGTTGGTTCCAAGAGCATGGTAAATGGCCGGATGGTTTCAACGCACTGCCATTACCGCCAGGGTCGCCTATTTAATCGACATAAATTCGCTATTATCGCTTGGTCTCCTAGACCAAGCGATTTCGTCCAGTTTCCTTCGCTTGGTATAAATTGACGTCGGCATGTTTGAGCAGCGTATCGATATTGTGGTTGAGCTCCTCGATTAATCCTGCTGAAACGGTAAAATGAATCGCGTGCTCGGAAAATGAGCGACTGTTTTTTTCAATATATTGTATAAACAACGCTAGCTGCTGTTGAGCTTCCGCTTTATCATTCGTCGTAAACTTAATTGCAAATTCTTCCCCACCCATGCGTGCGATAAGGTCGTTAGGAAAAAACTTGCTTAATGCAGCAGAAAAGCTTTTAAGCACCGCATCACCCGCATCGTGTCCATGGTTATCGTTAATCAATTTAAAGTGATCAATGTCGAGCATCGCGAGACAAACCGCGGCTTGTGCTTTTTCATCGACACGCAGCAGCTTTTTGGCTTCTTCAAAGAAATAACGACGATTTGGCAAATCAGTCAGATAATCGGTGTTCGCTTGACGGCGAATAGTTGCGATGTTTTCCAACATATCAACGTTTTGACTCAGACGGCAATAAAACTCCTCGTTATTGAAGGGCTTACGTAAATAATCATTAGCGCCACTTTTGATAAAACGCGCCGAGAGCTGCGCTTGTTCAGAGCTCGAAATACCGATGATCGCAATATCTTCGTCATTGTGTTTTCGCCGTACCTCAATACACAATTCAGCACCATTAAGTTTTGGCATTTCAAAGTCGGTGATGATCACACTGATGTCCGGATTTTCGGCAAGCACTTGAAGCGCGTGCTCCCCGTCGTGGGCCTCATACACACGGTATTTTTGTCTTACCAACAAGGTTTTGATGTAGTGGCGGGCTGAAATAGAGTCCTCAACAATTAAAATCGAAATCTGCTTGTTTTTAGGCAACCGCTGCAGCTGTTTCTTTAAATAGTGATAAGCCTGTTTATGTTCTTTTGTGATGTAGTCGATAATAGGGTAACGTTCCACGGTCGTACGCGTTGACTCATCTATGTTTCCCGTCATGACAATGGTGGGAATATCCGCCTTGATGGTAACAGGGATTGCTTCACCGTTGGGCGCGTCAGGTAGAATAAAATCGACCACAGCACAATAATAACTATGTTGTTTGATTAGTGCTTTGGCTTCTTCCAGTGTCGCCGCAATGTCTACGGCATAACCGACGGAGATAGCAATATGTTTCTGTACTTTTGCTATTGTTGGGGTATCTTCAATTATTAAGGCTCTTAGCACAATACAAACTACTGCGTTTCAATTGGATGTAATAATTATTAATAGTGAAACCGCGAAAAAGCAACGAAAATCAAGTAGGGAAAGGAAGAAACAGAGACTCAAGGAAACCAAACAGAGTTGGTTTCCTGTTAAGCAATACAGCGCTTAATAGTCGTCGTCAGAGGTGACAGCTGCAGGCGCATTGTCCGCGACAAGACGAGAGCGACCAAATAAAGTATGGAATTTCGCTTTGCTTGTTGTCAGTTTCAAGTATTTAATCCAAGCGCGCTCGAATGCATTCGTCGGCTCGCTGGTATTTTCCATCACTTGAGTGAACTGAGTTTGAAAACTATTTTGTGGTGCTAAGGTTTTATTGTATAACCCCTTTAGAACTACACCGTGGTTTTCTAAGATTTCAGCTTCAAGTATTGTGAAGTGGCCACTTCGTGCAAAACCACGAGGAAAATTTGCATCGTCATAGAATTGTTTTGGGCTTGCAAAAGCGTTACGTAATTCAGATAAATTAATGTTCATGACTGATTCCTTTGATCTTCCATCTGGGCTGGAGTATGGACCACGACGATGAATTTTTTAAACAAGATATTTTTATCGAAAGGATAAATTTGTGGATATAGATTTATTGAAGACATTTGTTGAGGTTGTTCGAACCCGTCATTTTGGTCGAGCGGCTGAAAACTTGTACATTACCCAATCGGCGGTGAGTTTCAGGATCCGTCAATTAGAGCAAAGTCTGGGGGTAAATCTATTTATTCGTCAACGCAATAATATTCAGCTTACTGCGCCAGGTGAGCGTTTATTGCCGCATGCGAAGATGATACTAACAGGGATGCAGCGGGCTAAAGTGGATGTTGCTCTTGCAAACAATATGCATAAGCAGTTGTCGCTTGCGGGAACTCCAAATATATGGGATGCCTTCTTACAGTTTGGCATTAATAACATTGTATCAGCGATGCCTGATGTTTCTTTGGTTGCTGAGGTGAAAGCACAACAAGAGAGCACGCGTTTACTGCTCGAAAGAACGCTCGACATGGCGGTGTTGTTTGACCCGCCAAAAGTCGATGAATTGCTTGTTCAACCAATCAGTGATTTAGCGATTATTCCTGTGAGTACATTTGCGGGTCTTACGCGAGATGAATTTTTCGAGAGACAATATGTCTATGTTGATTGGGGAACCGCGTTTTCACTTTGGCATGCCAAACAATTTACCGGCAATACGCCGCCATTTTTTAGAACGAGTACTGGCCGTATTGCACTTGATCTGATTTTGCAATGTGGTGGAAACGCATTTGTGCCTGAGATTTTGGCCAAGGAGCACATTGAAAGCGGACAGCTACATCGCATTGAACAAGTACCTCCGACTTCACGAGAAGTGTTTGTGGCTTATCACCGCGACAATGATCAAAAAGAGCAGATTGAAAAAATTGTCGAATTGCTTATTCGGTATGACTAACGCTCGATATTGCGCGTAAACAAAAGTAGGTAGAGGTATGCGATGCGTTAATGCCTCTTCCTTCTGCAATAACATAAAATTTAAAGTTTTACCTTTCATAGGAATATTTCATTTCGATTACATTTTAATTTCCATAAAATGTATTTTTTATGAAAAAAACATTTCAACTGTAATATAAAGTTCATATTCCTTTCCTAAACTGTGCCCGAATTAAAAGTGAGGCAGTGAAAAACTGCTGATAATTACGTTATTTAGGACAGTAAAAATGAAGACATCTTTTAAACTTGCTGCGTTAACACTGGCTCTCTCGGCTGCGTTTTCAACTCAAGCGGCTGAAATTTCGACGAAGGGCGGCTTTAAAGTTAAGTCAGATGACGGACGTTATACTTTTGCCGTTGGTGGCCGTATCCAAATGGATGGGACTGCGTTCAACAGCGATGACATTGATTTAAATAACGGAACTGAAATGCGTCGTGCGCGTATTACCCTAAAAGCAAACATTGAAGAATGGGAATACAAACTCGATTACGATTACATTTCAAGCGAATCGGTAAAAGACGCATTTATCGCATACAATGGTTTCAAAAATACCATTATCCAGATTGGTAACCAACGCCAAGCGTTTGGTATGGAAGCGAACACCAGCTCAAACGACGTCTCTTTCATCGAGCGTTCATTGATTACAGACCCATTTGACCAAGGTCGTGGCTTTGGTATCGCGGCGAAGCAGTGGGGTGATAACTGGTCACTGAACTATGGTGTATACGGTCAAGACGTGAATGCGGCAAACGGCAAAGACGAAGAACTTAGCTTCAATGGTCGTTTTGCATACGCTCCAATCAAAGAAAAAGATCGTATGGTGTCTTTCGGCTTCTCGGCATTGCAAACTGAGTTAGAAGACGGCGGTTCTGTTCGTTTACGAGCGCGCCCTGAATCACATCAAGCAAACACGCGTATCGTGGATAGCAGTTCAATCGCTGCAGACAGCTATACAATGTTTGGTTTAGAGTCAGTGATGCAATTCGGTTCCCTAACGTTACTTGGCGAATACATCAAAGAAGACGTAGACAGCGTGGATGGTAGCGACCCAAGTTTTGATGGTTACTTTGTCTCAGCGTCTTACCTACTTGATGGTGGTATGCGTAATTACACGACAAAAGGCGGTAAATTCAAAGGTTACAAGCCTGGTGCAAACGGCGCTTGGGAACTAACTGCACGTATTTCAAGCCTTGACCTAAACGATGCTGATGCAAATGTATTTGGTGGCAAAGTAGATTCAATCACGCTTGGTGCGAACTACTACATCAATTCAAACATGTTAGCTAAATTTAACGTTGTTTCAGCAAACGGCGACGAGTTTGCTAAGTACGATTCAACGTCAGTTGGTGCGCGTCTACAAGTAGTTTGGTAAGCAAGGACTTGACGTTCTGAGCTTAGGAAAAGGAGACTTAGGTCTCCTTTTTTCATGATCAAGGATTCGATATGAATGAACTCGTATACTGAGGATATAAAAAAGGATTTTAAGCCATCGCAAAATGCGCTCGATTGCCCATCCAACGTTGCTCAATCGGTTCAATAATGTCCGGATGTTCCTGCATGAGCCGTTTGGCGACTGCACGTACTTGCGGGATAAGTTCTTTATCGCGCGAGAGATCGGCAATTTTAAATTCGGCAAGTCCGGTTTGTTTTGTGCCCAGCACTTCCCCTGGTCCTCGGATTTCAAGGTCGCGTTCCGCGATAACAAACCCATCATTACTGTCGCGTAAAACGCCTAAGCGTTTTTGGGCTGTGCCTGACAAAGGTGCGTGATAGAGAAGTAAGCAGTGTGAAGCAATCGCACCTCGTCCAACGCGGCCACGTAATTGGTGGAGTTGAGCAAGCCCCAATCGCTCAGGGTTTTCAATAATGATTAAACTCGCATTTGGAACATCTACCCCGACTTCAATCACGGTGGTAGCAACCAATACATCGCTTTGACCTTGTTTAAACTCAGCCATAATGGTTTGTTTTTCAGCTGCTTTCATTCTTCCATGGACAAGCGATACGCGTAGTTCAGGCAGGGCTTCACTTAATGCAATTTGTGCGTCTTCCGCGGCTTGGCATTGCAAAGCCTCGGATTCTTCAATCAGTGTGCAGACCCAATAGACTTGTCGTTGTTGCTCCGTACAAGCGACTCGAACTCGTTCGATCACTTCATGGCGTCGAGTATCGGGAACGGCGACGGTAGTAATTGGAGTGCGACCAGGTGGAAGTTCATCAATGATAGAGGTTTCTAGGTCGGCGTAAGCCGTCATCGCGAGTGTTCTTGGAATGGGCGTCGCTGTCATAACGAGCTGGTGTGGGTAGCAGTCGCCAAAACGACCTTTCTCGCGCAGCGACAAACGTTGGTGTACACCAAATCGGTGTTGTTCATCAATAATGATGAGAGCAAGGTTTTTAAATGTCACTTGCTCTTGAAACAACGCGTGAGTACCAATAACCATTTGCGCTTCGCCTGACGCTAACCGTTCTAGTGTGGTGTTGCGCTCTTTGCCTTTCGTCTTTCCACCAAGCCACGCGACGCTTATTCCCAGCGGCGTAAACCAATTAGCAAAATTGGCGGCATGCTGTTCAGACAGTATTTCGGTGGGTGCCATTAGAGCAACTTGAAATCCAGCACTGATGGCACTTAGTGCGGATAACGCTGCGACTAATGTTTTACCTGAACCGACATCACCTTGAACGAGTCTCATCATCGGGTAAGGTAGCGCCAGATCGTGTTTAATCTCATCAACAACTCGTGATTGGGCGTTGGTAGGTGAAAATGGCAATGAAGCGAGGAACTGCTGCTCAAGCGATGAGGTTTGTGGCAGGGTGACCGCTTGAACATGCTGGCTTTGCGAACGCAGTTTCAGCAAGCTTAGGTTTTGCGCAAGCAGCTCTTCAAACGCTAATCGCAGCTGTGCAGGGTGTTGCCCGAGCTCTAACTCACTCAATGAAACATCGCGAGGAGGATGATGTAACGTACGAATGGCTTCGGTGAGAGTAACACCAGATGGGCGATAACGTTCTGGCAGGAGCTCTTCCAGCTCGTATTTCTCTAACAATGCAATCGCTTGATCCGCAATTGCGCGGATGCTGAGCTGCTTTAAACCTTCGGTTGTAGGGTAAACTGGCGTGAGTGTTTGATCATTCTCATCGATTTGTTGATATTCATCTTGGATACGATATTCAGGATGCGCAATTTCATAGCCAAATTTCCCGCGTCGCACCTCTCCAAAGCAATGCATGATTTTGCCCACTTGCATGGCATTTTTTTGTGCCGCGGAAAAGTTGAAAAATCGCAAAGTGAGGCGCCCTGTACCATCGTTTATTCGACAAACAAGCATGCGACGTTTACCAAAGGTAATTTCAGCGTGCTCAATCTCCCCCTCGACGGCGACATGAGTATGTGGCATCAACGAAGCAATGGCATAAGTTTGTGCGCGGTCTTCATAACGAAGCGGCAAGTGGAACAGCATGTCCTGAACACTGGCAATGCCCAGTTTTGACAGACGTTCGGCTACTTTAGGGCCGACGCCTTTTAAATCTGATACAGGGTATCTTGCCAGTGAGAGAGTTTTCATTACGCTTTAGTTTTTGGCTGAGTGAATTTTAGAATATGCCAAAATTGTTCGTCTGCGACAATCTCTCCTTCGTCATCAAGTGGAGGATAAGCTAACCCTTTGGCTTTACAACGATTTGCAATTATAGGATGACATCCTTCAAACAGCAGCCTGTGCTGCGTTTCTTGGTCGAGCATACCGGTGCGCTCATACAAGCCGGCAGCAGCACGCTGGCGCTGTGCTTCGTATAAAATAAGGGCACTTGCTACTGACACGTTAAGTGATTGTACCATTCCTTCCATTGGAACAACGATGTGCTTATCTGCCAATTCAAGCGCACGTTCAGTGATCCCCAATTTTTCTTGGCCAACAATAATCGCTGTCGGTTTTGTGTAATCGATTTCACGAAAATCGACGGCATGTTCACTGAGGTTGGTTGCCAAAATTTGTAACCCAGGCGTTCGTTCGCGCATCGCGGTAACGGCTTCATCAATTGTGAAGTACATGTGGGTCTCGACCCAGTTTTTACTTCCGCCAGAGGTGTTATTGGTCGTGCGTCTTTTTTCGTGCGGCCATACTGCATGGACGTGATGGCAGCCAACGGCGTCTGCAGTTCGAATAACAGCAGATAAATTATGGTGCTTATGCACTTCTTCCAAACAAACGGTTAAATCCGTTTGGCGACGATCTAGCACGCGTTTAATGCGTTGAAAGCGGTTTTCTTCCATTGGTGTGGCTCTTGTACTTAAAAATGCTGCGCATTATACCCAAAAAAGCCCATGAAGGTTAGGTTCGTACCCTGAGTTGGCTACTATGGCATCACCGTTCGTTGAATCGGTGCTTGCAAGGAAATCAGCGTTTCCGTGGACTGAATAGCTTCAATGGCTTGGATCTTGTTAATTAAAACATCTTGAAGGTGTTCGATAGAGCGCGTCATAACTTTAATGAAGATACTGTAATTGCCCGTGGTGTAATAGGCTTCGAGGACCTCCTCGAACTGAGTAAGTTGTGCAATTGTTGCTGGGTAATCACGAGCATGCTTGAGATTCACTCCGATAAAACAGCACACGTCATAACCTAACTTTTTTGGATCAATCTCAACTTTCGTGCCGGTGATGATACCCGCAGCTTTCATTTTTTCGACTCGCACGTGGATTGTTCCCGCGCTGACATCAAATCGTTTGGCCAATTCGGCATAAGGAGTACGCGCATTTCTCATTAACGCGTGAAGTATGTCTTTATCGAGATTATCGATTTGATAAAAATCCTGCATAATTTACAAGGTGAATTGAGGAATCATTAAATTTAAGTGTAATTATTTGATGATAATAATTCAAACTGTGTTTTTGTCCTTGAGAATATTGAATAAAGAGATGTTTTTGTTGATTATGCTTTTCAAGCAGTAAGTATCACATTGGGAATGAGGGCCCTTTTTATGAAAACACAGTTCAAATCAACACAGCGACAGATCAGTTATGTAAAACAAAAGTTTACTGAATTACTTAGTGAGAAGTTGAACCTAATTGAAGTCCAGGCGCCGATTTTGGCGAAAGTCGGTGATGGTACGCAAGATAACTTAAGTGGTCATGAAAAGGCTGTGCAAGTAAACGTCAAAACCTTGCCAGAGAGCCAATTCGAAGTTGTGCATTCACTGGCTAAATGGAAAAGAAAAACATTAGGTGAGCATGGTTTTGACATTGGTGAAGGGCTATTCACGCATATGAAAGCACTTCGACCAGACGAAGAGCGATTAAGTCCAGTACACTCTGTTTTTGTCGACCAATGGGATTGGGAAAAGGTGATCTGTGCAGGAAGTCAGCGCACCCTAGCGAAACTCAAGTCGACCGTCACTGAAATTTATTCAGCCTTGAAAGAAACGGAGCAAGCGGTCAGCGATGAATTTGGCTTGGTCCCTTTTTTACCAGAGTCAATCACGTTTATTCACAGCGAAGCATTGTTGGAAATGTACCCAAGCTTAAGTGCAAAAGAGCGCGAAAAAGCGGTTTGCGAACACTACGGCGCGGTATTTCTAATTGGCATTGGTCATACGTTGTCAGATGGTGAACGCCATGACGTGCGAGCACCAGACTACGATGATTGGTCAACGAAAAACGACGAACAATATGTTGGACTCAATGGCGATATTTTAGTTTGGAACCCAGTACTCACAGATGCATTTGAAGTGTCGTCTATGGGGATCCGTGTATGTCCTGAAAGTTTAACACGTCAACTGGCCATGACGGGCGATGAAGATAGGCAATCATTGCCTTGGCATCAATCTTTACTGTCAGGAGAATTACCACAAACTATCGGTGGAGGTATTGGTCAGTCGCGCGTAGCTATGTTGCTGCTGCAGAAAGATCACATTGCTCAAGTTCAGGTTGGCGTGTGGAGTGATGCATTAAAAGCATCGGTCGGTGAGGTGTTAGTTTAAAGACAAGAGCTGGTGGAAGAGCCTGTGTGCTCATCCACTCTAAGGGCATGCTTAAGTTGTTTTGAATACGACTTCTAACTTCCCATCTTGCAGCATGACGCTACAAGGCGGGTAGGAGCGTGTTGTTCTTAAGAATTTGTCAAAAATACGGACTTCTATTCCTGGGTGTAGAGCCGTATTGGCGGCAATTTTGGCGTTATCCACTAAGTCGTGTAAGTGGTGATCTAGTTCACTTAACTTATGTTCGAGCTGCTCTGACATTTGACAGTAATGCAGTTGTGTAGCGCCTATTTTCTCCAATAATAACTTTTTCTTCGTGGCGTCTTTTACTTGATCCGCCTTCTCAATCGCTTGCTGTAGCGTATCCAACTGCTCATCGGTTTTGGCTAAATCTTTTAGGCATTTATCCGTTTTTTCGGTAAGCATCTGACCTTCAGCGGCAAGCGTAATAGACATCTTTGCACCCGATTCACTGCCGATTTCACCGGCAATGAGCATTTGCCCATCGAGGATATGGCCACCAATGAGCTTTCCTTTAGGGTTATCCGGTTGACCCACTTGAATAAGCTTTTTCGCTTTGATATTACAATGGTTACTTTGCTTATCGAAGAAGATATTCTCACCTTCTACATAGACGTATTGACCGTGGGATAGGTGCACATCACCTTTGGCGATAATTTTACACGAAAGATCGTGATCTTCTTCGTTACCGGTCACATGTCCAATGGCAGCTTGACGGATTTCAATATTGCCGCCGGCCACTATCTCACCCGACTCAACGGAACCCATAACCGTGACATCCCCTTTTGCGTGAATTCGCATACCGGGTTCAACGTTATGGGTAACAATTACGCTACCATTAAAGTCAACATGGCCGCTTTTTACAGTAACATCAGCAATTGTGAAAATGTCGTCAACACGCATACCATTGTTAATGTCTGAAGGGCATCCTGCAATGGTGGCAATCAGTTCGAGTGGGTTGTGCGGCGAAATTTGTGTTCCATCACCAGCCATGAGTTGAAAAGACGCACCGGGTTTGGCTTCAATCGTGTCACCCGTTACGGTGAACCCTTCTTTTCCAGGCGTTGCTGGCCGCTGTGTCACGAGAACCGTACCTGGTGCCACACTGGCGAGCGCACCAAAATCACGCATGTCAACGGTGCCATCTTCACGGAGCTTAGGTGTTTTTAAGCGTTCTTTAAGCGTTTGAACATGAGGCAATAATTTTGCAGGAAGACCATCAACGGGCGAGCGCCCTTTTGCAACGATGCCTGAAATTTCCGTGCCGGGAGATGCTTCAAACTGTTGGCTCAGCACATCTTCTAAAAAAGCTTGCTTATACCCTCGGGTGACGCCCGCTTTAACAATCTCACGTTTCGCTTCTTCTAAGCTAATGAGTTTTCCGCCCTTCGCTGTGATAAGCGTTGCCTGCGCTTCCATTTTATCGTCGGAGATAGTGATACTAAAAATGGCATCGACTTTTTTACCAACAACGAGAACGTTTTCTTTTGTATTGTTTTTAAAAAATTGATTGATGGCATCATGATCGATATCGCAATCGGCAAAAGGAGACTTTTCAAGTGCTTCAATGACAAAAGCCGCACTCGGAGGTTGGAATTCCGCGACGTTTAAAAGAATGTTACCGTTGTGCGCGAGCTTAAACACCTAAAGCCTTCCTTTCTTTGCGACATCAAGATTTCTACTAACAGAGTGCTAAAATAATGCCAACTCGTCAAGTTGTTCTCGACTAGCATTCTATTGTTTTTTCACAGATAAAAATAAAGCCCGCACAGCGAGCTTTATTTGGTTAGTTTGTTGACGGCAACTCCATGATGCCATCGATTTCAATTTGTGACCCTTTCGGCAATTCTTTGACGCCAATTGCCGCACGAGCAGGATATGGTGTTCGGAAATATTGGCTCATGATTTCGTTCACCACCGCAAAGTTGCTGAGATCAGTCAAAAAGATATTCACTTTAACCATATCTTGTAATTTACCGCCTGCAGCTTCACATACCGCAGTTAAGTTTTTAAACACCTGATGTGTTTGTTCTGCAAAGTCTTCAGAGACCATAGACATGGTATCCGGTACTAACGGGATCTGACCTGAAAGGTAGACTGCAGTACCCACTTTGACTGCTTGGCTATACGTACCAATCGCTGCAGGTGCTTGGTCCGTCGAAATAATTGCTTTGTTCATGGATTATCCTTTATTTCTTTCTATATACGCGTTGTACGTCAGGCATCACTCGGATACGTCGCATGATGTTCGCGACATGGATCCGGTCTTTTACGGTTATGCCGAGGTCAATAACGTATAAGTTACTTTCTTTTTCGTCCGTCGCGATTTCAACAATATTTGCTGCGGTGCTTGCGACAACGTTCGTTAATTTCGCCAGCGCACCTTGATGGTTGATGATTTCAACACGGATATTGGCGATGTATTCTTTCTCTGGGTTATCTTCCCATTTTACCACAAAGTACTTGGCTCGCTCGTTTTCCCAGCCTTTGATGTTTTTACAACCTTCACGGTGTACCATTAACCCTTTGCCTTGGCTCATGTAGGCAATGATTTCATCGCCTGGTACAGGTCGGCAACACTTCGCGTAAGTAACCAACATACCTTCAGTACCAATAATGGCGGCTTTGGCTTTCTTCGCGAGTGTTTCAAGCTCGTCGCTGTCTTTTTGAAGTAAGCGTTTGGCAATGAGTAAACTCATAATGTTACCCGTACCAATTTCCACGAGCATTTCGAGTACGGTACTTAGATTGTACTCTTCGAGGACTCTTGCCAGTGTTTCATCTGGAATTTGTTCTAGTTTTGTTTCGCCAAGGGCTGAATCGAGCAATCTACGCCCAAGCTGCAATGCTTCTTCTTGCCGCTGACTCTTTAAATAGTTACGTACGCCTAAGCGCGCTTTCCCTGTAACAATGAAGTTGAGCCATGTCGCATTTGGATGCGCGCCAGAACTGGTAATAATTTCAACTGTTTGGCCGGTATCGAGTTTTTTACTGAGGGGATAAGGACGTCTATCCACTCGAGCACCAACACAGGTGTTCCCAACATCAGTGTGTACAGCGTAGGCGAAATCGACAGCTGTCGCGCCCATCGGTAGTTCGACAATACGTCCATCTGGCGTGAAGACATAAATTTCTTCCGGGAACAGCTCTGTTTTGACGTTTTCTACAAACTCAAATGAAGAGCCGGCGCTTTGCTGCAGCTCTAGCAAGCTCTGCATCCACTGACGTGCGCGTTGCTGCGCAGTATGACCTGAACTATCACCCGCCTTTTTATACATCCAGTGTGCAGCAACCCCTTTGTCTGCCATGTGATCCATATCGTGTGTACGGATCTGTATTTCAACAGGGATCCCATGAGGGCCGACAAGTGAGGTATGCAGAGATTGATAACCGTTCGTTTTTGGTACGGCAATGTAATCTTTGAAGCGCGTTTCAATCGGTTTGTAGAGGTTATGCACGACCCCTAACACGCGATAACAGGTATCGAGATTGTCGACGTTGATGCGAAACGCGTAAATATCCATCACTTCATTGAATTGAAGTTCTTTATTAAGCATTTTTTGATAAATGCTGTAATAGTGTTTTTCGCGTCCTTTGACCGATGCATTGATCCCGCTTTCGGCCAATCGCGCTTCAATTTCACCTTGAATATTGTTGATGATCTCTTTGCGATTACCACGAGCCTTCGCAACTTCGTTGCGCAGTGCGCGATGACGCATAGGATACAAGGCTTGAAAGCCTAAATCTTCGAGCTCGTTTTTAATGTCATGAATACCAAGTCGATTTGCGATAGGGGCAAAAATTTCTAAGGTTTCTCGTGCGATACGACGGCGCTTATCAGGGCGTAGTGCACCAAGTGTTCGCATATTGTGCGTACGATCCGCGAGCTTAATTAAGATCACGCGAATGTCTTGTGTCATCGCCATGATCATTTTTCGATAGTTTTCAGCTTGGAATTCTTTTTGATCTTTGAAACTGAGTTTATCGAGTTTACTCACGCCCGCGACCAAATCGGCTACGGTATTACCAAAAATCTCAGCCAAATCTTGTTTACTAAAATCGGTATCTTCAATGACGTCATGCATTAACGCAGCCATGAGTGTTTCATGGTCAAGGCGCATGCTTGCGAGTATGTGAGTTACTTCAACTGGATGTGTAATGTAAGGTTCGCCACTTGAGCGTGTTTGACCTTCATGTGCTTCGCGCGCTACGACGTACGCTTTTTGCACTAGTTCAACGTCTTGTGGACTAAGGTATTCGGATATTTTTTTCTTGAGACCTTCAAATAGATACATTCACACTCCAATGTTCCTGAAAGGGTATAGTGATGCTTAGAATATACGATGAAATGAGAGGGATGCCAACGGCACAAAGGCAATGAATAGAATTAAAAAAGCCAACCCAAGTGGGTTGGCTATTCAAACTGTGTGCTTAGCGCTTACCGCCAACAATCGCAGCCACAGCGGCTAGTTCAGCTGCTTCTTGGTGCTGCTGTTCTTCACGATCGATGCGATCTAGAGAGCTTGAATCTACAAGACCTTTTTCGATTTCACGTAGAGCGATAACGGTAGGCTTGTCGTTTTCTGGCTCAACCATAGGGTCTTTGCCACCTACTGCGATTTGACGCGCACGGCGTGCCGCAACAAGGATTAAATCAAAACGGTTACCAATTTGTTCTACTGCATCTTCAACAGTTACGCGAGCCATCTATGCACTCCAAAATTATTCACTCGGAAACGGGTAGTGTACTGTATGGTGTCGATTTCGCCAAGCACCATGGTTAATTTTTGCTAACTTCCAACAGTTTGCTTTAGCTGGATAACTTAGCGTAGTAATTCATCAATGAGTTGCTGATGCTTAACCGTTTGATTTTTCGTTTGTAAGCGAGCAGCTAACACAATGGACTCTAATTCATTCAGTGTTGTATCGAAATCATCATTAACAAGCACATAATCAAACTCACTGTAGTGTGACGACTCTGATTTTGCTTCAGCCATACGAGAGGCAATCACATCTTGGCTATCTTGACCACGATTGTTTAAACGACGCTCAAGCTCTTCACGTGAAGGAGGAAGGATAAAAATCGTTTTAACGTCGGGCACGAGTTCACGAACTTGTCGAGCACCTTGCCAATCAATATCCAAAAATACGTCAATACCATTGGCCAATTGAGTCTCAATGGCTTGCTTAGATGTGCCGTAGAAATTGTCGAACACTTTTGCCCACTCAAAAAAGTCACCGGCCTCAATTAATGCGTTAAAAGCGTCTACCGTAACAAAATGATAGTGCACCGCGTTTTCTTCTCCTGGACGAGGCTGACGCGTGGTATGTGACACAGACACCTTGACGTTGTCGTGTTTTTCTAACAGTGCTTTGATTAAACTCGACTTTCCTGCACCTGAAGGCGCAGATAGAATAAACAAGTTGCCACGAGCTAAATTTGCCATACCGACTCTCTTACGTATTGTGTAACGTATTTTTGAAAAAAGAGGCGCATTGTAACCAATCCAAGACTAAGCCTCAATCTTGTTCGTTTGAGTTTTGGATATCCGTGTTTTCGCAAAATACGCATGTTTTGATTGCGGTGTTTCAACACGTACGCGGTTTACACATCTCGTTAATTTAAAAAGAAACCCTTATGACAATAGACACAATATTTGGAAATCGGTAGGGTTTGCGTATTGAACTTGAGCTATTGAACGTGCGATGTACTTCACGTAGCTCCAAATGGAGATTGGCATGGAATTGAATCAAGCCGAATTATTAGAACTCGAAAAGCAGCTTGTGATGTTGCGTGTTGAGGCTGATCTGACCTTACTACCCAATTTACCTTACTTCTCTGGTAAGCCTTATCCTTTGGGTCGCTGTAAGGAAATTCGCGACGAAGTGTACACGCGTTTTGTCAAAGCACTTGAAAGTAATACCTCAGCGCCGTTTCAAAAGATCAACGCTTACCTAAAGCAAGGTGGCGTAATCGAAAAGGCGTGGGGGTCGCTTCGAGATGAATATTTTCAAAATGCGATGATTATTGGCAAGTGGTATGTGGATGTAAGCAATGACACCGTTTACCCCAATAAACCGCGTGTCGAAATCGTCGAACTAGAAAAAGCCAACTTTTACCCGATCACAACCTTTGAAAAGTTTAGTGAGATTGCCAAAAAATACTGGGAAGTTGAGGTTTACGCTAACACGGTATTGCCTGCATTAGCGCCTTACTTTCCACTAATTTGTGTGAATAAAAAAGGCATCAGTTGGCTTGCTGCCGCTAACGACAATATGGTTGCGGTAGCGATGAATAGTCAATTTCAACTTTCGGAACAGGTGTTACGACAAACCCCAAATCCGCCAGAGCAGGTGGTAAAAAGTTGGCAAAGTATGCTTAACCAAATCAATCAAACGTCTGCCTTTTTGTCTCAACAAGGATGCCCTGAAACGTATTGCGAACAATACCGCAGCCAGAATGCGTTTACTGATTTAAACCATCGCAATAGCGCTGTTCTCAGTTTTCAAGCACTCCCTAACAGTGTGAAGGTGCCTGTTTAAAACAATTGTGGAGAGGAGTAACGCTAGTAACCCCGCCGTTTGGTAGTTCAATGGGAACGCTGAACAGGCTGATAGGGCTACGTTAGAGATTCTTCTCCTTTAAATTCCGTCGTTACTTTCACGCCCATCAAACTCATGATTTGGAAAATTGGAATTTTCTGAAAGAGAAGTTAAACCTATCTGAGCAAATGCGTTCATTTTTTTGTAATGCATGTTCATAAATGTCTTGAAACCCTTCTCCCATAACAAGTAACGAGCAACTTTCGAGTTCCAGAGTGAGTACCTCTTCTTTTGAGCCACCATCTCGAATAATAAAGTTTCGTGTTGCGCCTATACTCAAAGAAGCAATGGTGTCTGTAGGACCAAAAGCAGGAAGATCTGAGTGGAAGTCAATATACTCATCACCATTGGGGTAATAAAGACCTACACAGACATCAAACTCAGTCCCAAGAAGTTTGTTTACAGCATGCATTACGCCTAACAACTCATCAAATGCCAGAGTGCTTCTGCCGTGATGTGATAAGAATTTTTTCGACTGATACAAATGAGGGCTCAGAAAGTTCATTTTCCATGGCCAAATACTCAGTACTCTGCCATCTGGAAACTGTATTTGCTCCGGTGCATTCAAATCAAATTTTTTTGTAATTTCATTCGCTATTCGTTGCGCGCAATCAACAGGAATAAAGTTAGAATGTAAGTGTGCATCACAGGCTAGATTTAATTTCATAAAAATTATCACAGATCATTATTTAACCTAAAATAGCAGCAGTTTAGTTGCATTATCAATCTACTGTAATGCACTGTAATGTACTGTAATGTACAGTAGTGAATAATTTAGTTTTACTGATGTATTGCGTCCAAATAAAAAATAAAAAGTAAAAAGCCCTAAAAGAACAGACTTTTTTCCTTGTTTGAACTATGTTTTTAATGAAAAAATTTTGTTAAATAAGATTTTCCAATTTGGTGGTAAAATCATGGAAAGATTAAAAGGTACAAACGGTAAACCCGTTTCAGCTTATGCTGATCCAAACATAGACTCACTACTTAAACATTCTATTCGAACCCAACTTGAGTCATTATTACAATCAAAAGTCAGTGTTGAGCAACGTATCGAGCTATTGCAGAAAAGCTTTGTTGACGCAACGAGCCTGATATTGAGTGATACAAAAGTAACTCATCACCAATTAGTCAAAGCGTTTGAAACTATGTATGACCAAGCTGTGCAGTCAATGGCACTTGCAGAGCTGAGTCAAGATGTACTAACCCGTCAGTACATCTCGCCTACGGGTCTGATCATGTCACCGTATAACTGTAAGCACACGATAAAAGATGTTTACCGCATAAAAGGGTATGCAAGAGGCATTGATAAAGCGATTCAAAGCAAGATTAAGCACAAAGCTAAAATCAACATTTTATACCCAGCTTGCGGGCCTTTTGCACCGCTTCTCTTACCTTTATTGAGTTATTACAAAGACACAAAAAAATACAGTGCACAACAGCTTCAGGTCATGTTGGTCGATATTCAACCTGGTGCTGTTATGACGTTACGCCAGCTCGTAAAAGATCTGCAGTTAGACGAATATATCTCGTTAATTGAAGAAGTGGATGCAACACAATATGTGCCAGATGTAGGCATTGATTTATTAGTGCTCGAGGCCATGCACCATGGTTTTACCAAAGAAGGGCAATTAAGTATTGCTAAGCATTTAGTCCAATTTCTCAATATCGATGGCTGGATGATCCCGCAAAATGTATCGATTAAAGGCGTGATGGTTATTGGTGAAACGGAATTTAACCAGCAGTGGAAGTCCGCAGATTATAGTCACTCAACCAAGCTATCAGATGTAGCACAGCAGGATAGGATTGAACTGGGCGAAATTTTCAGCGTTAACAAATCCAGTTTGTTAAGAATACAGGTATTGGAGCTAGAAGACGGAGTTAGTGTGATCCCCGTTAATCAGATCACATTTCCAACTGGCGTAGAAGACATGCATAAACGCTTTTTAGCTATTTACGCACATATTGATACCTTTGCAGAAGAAGCCGTAGGGCAATATGACTCTGGGATAACGCATCCTAAACCTGACATGAGTATTTATGTAGATTGTAAGCCTCGGGAGATTGAGCACACTCATTTTGTTGCTAGTAGTGGTGATACCGTACAGTTTTACTACCAGTTAAGCGGTTTACCAGGTTTTGTGCCCGTAAAAGTGTAAGGAGACTTAATTATGCAAAAGTTTGCTCTATTTACAGGCAGTTGCCAGAGTATACCAGCCATTCAATATCTATTGCAGGCTGGAAAATTAGCGTGTGTTGTACTGATTGAAGCGCAACCCAACCCAGACTTGGCTCAATTACAATATTGGTTGCAACAAAATCGCATTATCACATTGCAATATCAAAAAAATAATCAGTCTGAGTTAATAGCGCAGCTCGATACACTCGAAGTTAATCA
This sequence comes from Pseudoalteromonas xiamenensis, assembly GCF_030994125.1. Lineage (NCBI taxonomy): Bacteria > Pseudomonadati > Pseudomonadota > Gammaproteobacteria > Alteromonadales > Pseudoalteromonadaceae > Pseudoalteromonas > Pseudoalteromonas xiamenensis. The sequence goes on from NZ_CP099917.1 coordinate 2,698,267, forward strand.
TGGCTTGTTATACATGTTTAGGCACAAAATAACGCCTTCTCTTATCCAGTACTTTGCGCAGAAGTTAGTCAACATTCATCCCAGTCCTTTACCTAATTATCGCGGGCCTTGGCCATTATATTGGCAGTTGCGAAATGGTGAAGAAACCACCCGCCTTACGCTACATCAGGTGAATGAGCAGATTGACGCGGGAGACGTGGCCACTGGTATCGGTGTTGATATTGCAATTCACCCTTTTGATACCATGAGTTGTCTACAACAAAAAGTTGCTCAAGCTTTACCGCTACTTATTGATAATTACAGCCAAGCCATACAGCAGCAATCACTCCGTTGGCTAAAGCAAGAAGCTGATTGTGAAAAAGATGCACCATTGGTTAATGAAAATCAGCTAATCGTTGATTGGCACAAACAAAGCGCCAAGCAAATCGCTGATATGGCTCGAGCTGGTAACGTTGACACTAGCTGTGCAATTTTCGCTGTTGGTCCTGATAAATTTCAACTACTGCAAGTAAGCACCGTTGAGTGTGACATTAAGGGTATTAAGCCTGGCACGGTAGTTGAGTTAGATAGACTGCGAGGGTTGATTATTAAAACCACTGATGGGGCCGTTTGTCTTGATGTGATCGGTACTCAACAAGGGCTCTTTGATGGCTATCGATTTGCCATTTTATTCGGTTTAGAAGCTGGTATGTGCTTGTCTGCTGAAAGAGTGAGTTAGGCAAAGCCTCTGCAGCTTTTTAAATGGGAAAGCAATGTAAGGAAAAGCGATAAAGAGTTGTGTGGGTGTTATCGTTTTCTGGTTTGTACAGTGCTTTGAAATTTACTTCAGAAGCGAGTTAACGAATGAAAATAAACATAGAGATCACCAACCAATACGGATACGACATTGCTGTGTATCCATATAATTTAGGCGCCCTGCCAAGTAATGATAAAGCTCAAATTATCAATAGGCAGGAAGGGAGAGGGGATGTTGATGTTGAGCAATCAGAGTCTGCTATTGTCGATATTCCGGGGATGGGAAGTTTGCTTATCCAGTTTATGGGGGAGCAAAAGTTTTCTGAATATCATGACAAATTTTGCGAGCAGTCTGATGAATTTGACCAATGTGGGCAAATGGTATTGATTCGCTATAAAACTTCAGAGCTTTATTGGCGTTTTCCCACATCAGATGATGTAGGCTCAGTAGAACTAATCGTTAATCAAGTTGGAACGGTATGTATTGGTAAGGTATCAAAAGGCAGTGTACGGCAGATTTCTTTACAAGAGTTGTTTATTCCGCCAGTTTTTTTAGTCAACCCAACTGAAACCATGCAAGAAGAAAGTGAACAAGAGCAACCAGAATGATGAGGGGCGATGATAGTGCGTAAGCGCGTTTTTCACCCTCAAACTAGTAAATCAGTGAGTAGATAGTGGCACCCGAGAAAAGTAGTTGCAGTCCGATTGCCATACAAAGTAACTAACTAAATACATAAGGACTAATAACATGTCTGCAGATTCATATATCGGAACAATGAGACCTTTTGGCGGTATCTTTGCGATAAGAGATTGGGCAATTTGTCAGGGGCAACTATTAGCGATATCAGAAAATACCGCGCTTTTTTCATTAATCGGTGATAACTATGGCGGAGATGCTCGCACTACCTTTGGTTTGCCTGATATGAGGGGGCGTAGCCCCGTTGGAATGGGAACGATGCCTGGAGGTAGAACTTATCAATTAGGTTTACGCTTTGGTATGGAAGACATTGCATTAAATTCATTACAATTGCCAGAACACTCACACGCTGCCGTATTTGTGCCTTCTGGTGGTAGTGAAGGTGTAACGGCCTCTTTACAGGCTGCAACTAACCCTGGTAATAGTTCAGAGCCAAGTGAAGGTGCATATATATCAGCAAGTACAACGAGTGTAAATTTCTATAAAGCGGGTGGGTTATCTCCAGAACCAACCTTGAAGGAGATATCTGGACTAACTATAGACGGCTCTGCTGGTAGTGGTGGTACTGTTGATATTGGAGATAGCGGGAAGTCTCAATCGTTTAGCATTTTGAATCCAGGGATGGTTGTTAATTGGCAGATAGTGTTGGAAGGCATATATCCACCACGTTCATAATTGATATTCATCAGTTTTTCAACGCTTTACCTATCGTTGTATGGAGGTAAAGCGTGAGGATTTCAAAAGTGACACTTTAATTAGAAAATTTTTACCTTTTGTGTATTGCCTCTTTAACCAAAAAGGTCGGTATCTTTTTAAAAGAGGACAATACAATCCATAAAGGTAAACGTTTTTTGGAGTTGGGGTATTAGCTATATGCAAGTAGGAATGAAAAAATGAAGCTAAATAAAATCACCGGTATTCTCACTAAGGTGTTCGTTGCCAATATTGCTCTGACCTACAGTAATGCGATGGCTGCAACAATCAATTATTCTACTAAATCTGATATATCAGGTCAGGCAAATCTTAGCCATACAGATGGTTTTACCTACGTGCTAGATGCTGGCTACTCGGGTGATTCTTATACTAGCCAATCTGATATGCAGATAATCAACTCGGTTGGTGCCTTTTCTAATAATATGGTGCTCGGCTCTGTGTCGGATGTTCAACTAGACAGAGCGTATAAATTTTACACGAGCAATAACAGCAATAACTTTAGTCTAGATTCTTTTATCATCTACGCGAAGAATTCAACAAACACAAGTAGCTATGAATTAACGATTGTCGGTAATGATGATTCAGGTACAGAGTTCAGTGAAACCATATCAGTTCCTTCTTTTGGCTCACCTGGGCAAACGTTTTCAAAGAGTTATCCCGGTGACTTCTCTGATGCTCGATGGCAGAATGTAGATGAAGTGCAATTCCACTTTAAAAATACGGCAACGAATGATTATGACACTCAATTTGCTATACATACGATTGTAACTGGTCCAGCCGTCGCGGCGAATACAGCACCCGTGGTTGATTTAGACTCAACGTCTGGAAGCGATGACAACACCATTAGCTTCTCAGAAGGCGGTGGTGCGGTCAATGTCGCATCAAATGCCGCTGTCACCGATGCTGATGGCGATACGATTAAAACCATCACAGTCAGTTTAACCAACGATCAAGATGGGGCCTCAGAAGGTTTATCAGTCTCAGCCGCAGCACAAGATGCACTGGATGGTGTATCAGGTTCTTCGGCGAAATCGTTGCAAGATACCATTAGCATTACGAGCGCTACCGCAACGGCGGCGCAAGTTGCGACATTTTTACAAGCCATTACGTACAATAATACCGCGAGTACACCCAACACCACCGCGAGAACCGTGACGGTCGTGATTAATGATGGTACAGCTAGCAGTACGTCGCGCACGTCGACAATAAGCGTGTCGGATGTCAACGCCGCCAGTTCTACCGCCGCGAGTTTTAATACCACAACGGGCACGAATCTATCACCCGCTATTATATTTGGCAGTGGTGATGAAACACTGACGATAGCGAGTACCAGCCATATTACTGGTTCTACGGCAAATGGCGGCGCAGGAACCGATACGTTATCTGTGCCTACGGGGGCAGATTTAACAGGGTTTACCTCATTAACGAATTTTGAAACCTTAACACCCGACAGTGGTGCATCCATTACCCTTTCTGAGACACAGCATGAAGCCTTTACCACGATAAATGGTTCGGGCACGAATCAATTTACCATTAGTAGCGCAGATGGTAACGGGATTCTATCGGGTGATGCCGATATTGAAACTTATGTACTAAATGCAGCACTAACATTTACATTAGGGAGCGCATCACAAAATGTGACGGGTGGCAGTAGTGCGATTACGGTAAAAACCGGTGCTGTAACCGCATCGGGCACACTAACCGGTAGCAGCAGTAGCGACACGTTACAGTTGGCAACAGGCGCAAGTATCGCGGGTGCAACCATCAGCGCGTTCGAAACGCTTTCATTGGACAGTGGTGCTTCAGTGACGATGACCGAAGCGCAGCACGATAGTTTTTCTACCATTAGTGGCGCTGGCACAGAACAGATCACGATTTCAACCGCAACGGATGGTTTCACTGCCGCAAGCAATATTGAAACTTATGTGTTAGGTGCGGCCAATACGGTAACGTTATCAAATACTGGTCAAAGTATTACTGGTAGCAGCGGAAATGATACCGTAAATGCAGGTAGTCTAAGTATTACGGGGACATATAACGGCGCAAGTGGCACGGATACACTGAGCCTTTCAACTGGGGCTGACATTTCAGGCGCAACCATCGTTAATTTCAACAACTTGACGCTGGCGAGCGGTGCATCAGTGACGATGAAAGCAAATCAACCCGCCAAGTTTGCAGGTACAATCACAGCTGCAGGTAACGAAACTATTACGATTACTGGTGATGGCGATTTCACCACGTTAAGCAATATTGAGACGTTTACCGTTAATGACCAATCTACGAACGCAAGAACTATCACACTAGGGTCGGCTGGAACATCGGTTACGGCAACATCGTCAACTGATGCAATCACATTTAATGTGGGGTCGTTGACTTATACAGGAACTTTAACTGGTGAAAGCAGTGTCGCTGACACCGTAACCCTGTCTTCTAGCGCAAATATTGCGTCTGCCACACTAAATAATATTACCAATTTGACTTTAGCCAGTGGTGCAAATGTTTCGATGACGACTTCGCAACACAGTGCATTTAGTGGAACCGTGACGGCGGCGGGCAGCGAAACAATCAACATTTCTGGCGATGGTAGCTTGACCACGTTCAGTAATGTTGAAAATTACTCTGTTGATGATGACTCGACTAATAGCCGAACGATTACAGTTAGTAGCACGGTGAGTGTGACGGCAGGTTCATCAACCGATGCAGTCACATTCGCACTTGGAGGTGCAAGTTACTCAGGCACGTTAGTCGGCGAGGCGTCTGTTGCTGACACGGTGACTGTGTCGGATGGTGCGGATGTAAGTGGCGGTAGCTTTTTTAATATTGGGACTCTGAGTTTACTTTCAGGTGCTAGCGTTGCAATTGATTCTGCCAATCTCAGTGATTTTAGCGCATTCACGGGCTCCGGGGGCAGTGAAACGCTAAAACTCATGGATGGTGGCACTTTTGATTTCTCATCAGAGACAGTTTCTGCGATTGAAACGGTAGCCATTGGCACTAACAGTGCCTTTACCATAACGCTGAAAGATAACTTTAATAGTGATGGTCAAGCAGTGGCAATCACGAATACTACGGGAAGTGCTATCACCAATGCGTTATCGATTAATGCCAGTGCGTTTAGCGGTGACACGTTAAACATTAGCGCAACGGATCTTAACGGTAATGATACTTTTGTTGGTGGAAGTGGTGCGGATACTTTACGCCCAGGCGGTGGAGCAGACTCCTTAACGGGTAATGGTGGCAACGACAACTTTATTGGTAGCGCGAGCAATTTAAATGGCGATACCATCACGGATTTGGCAATCGGCGATACTATCACAGTGACAGGTGTTACTGGATTATCAACCAGTAACGTCCGATTCAACGGCACTAGCACGTTGGAAGTGGATACCAATGCGACGGACTTTAGCTCAGCTGAAATTTCACTGTCGCTGACGAACTCTCCGGGCAGCACCTTGGACTTCACGGTGGCAGACAGTGGCAGTGATACACTAATTACCCTGATTGCTAAAAATGAAAAACCGACTTTCAGTAATTTAAATGGTGCGTCTACCTTCACTGAAGGTGGCTCCGCAGTGGTTATTGATTCAGATGTTGTGGTTTCCGACACTGAACTTGATGCACTGAACGCGAGTAATGGAAATTACAACAATGCGTCGTTAACCATAGTGCGTAGTGGCGGGGCAAATTCAGACGATGTCTTTGGTAACTCAGGGTTGTTATCAACACTTACTGAAAGTGGCACGTTTAGCTACAACAGCACTGAAGTGGGTACCGTGACAACAAATTCGGCTGGTACCCTAAAGTTAACCTTTAATAGCAACGCAACGTCAGCGTTAGTTGATAATGTGCTGCAAACGATCACTTATTCGAACGCGTCCGAAAATCCAAGTACAAGTGTAACGCTTAACTATACCTTTAATGATGGCACGTCAGATAGTACGGGCACCAATCAGGCCTCAGTGACGATAACGCCTGTAAACGATGCGCCTACAGATATTAGTTTAGCTAATAGCTCAGTAGATCAATCTGATACTGCGGCTAATTATAATATCGGGGCGCTCTCAACCACGGACGTTGATGATAGTAGCTTTACGTATACGCTCACTACAGGCTCAAGTGCTAACGGTTCATGTACAGCAAGTACAGGCAATGGTAGTTTCCAAATTAATGGTAGTAACTTAGAGGCCAATGCAGCACTCTCAGCGGGTAGTTATATCGTCTGTATTCAAACAGATGATGGTGATACAACGTTCCAAAAATCGTTTACGATCACGGTTAACGATAACGTAGCGCCTAGTGCGCCGTCTACACCAGACCTAGATGCGGCTTCCGATAGTGGTACATCGAGTACCGATAATATAACTAACGATACAACCCCAACGTTCAGTGGTACTGCCGAGGCGGGTGCGACGGTTGAACTCTATAGTTCTTTGGCTGGCGCGAGCGCTATTGGCTCAGCAACTGTGTCGGGAAGCGGAAATTGGCAAATCACAAGCAGCGTCCTGAGTGAAGGGACACACACGATTACAGCGAAAGCCAAAGACAGTAGCAATAACGTCAGTTCAGCGTCGGCGGGGCTTAGTGTTGTAATTGACACAACAGTACCTTCGATTCCAGCTATTACTACACCAATAGAGGTTGACGATAAGGTTAACGCATCGGAAGATGATACCGTACTTATTGAGGGTTCCGGTGCTGAGTCTGGTGCAACGGTTACGGTGAAGATTAGTGATTCGGGTTCTGGAGAAGTAAGCACCACAACGACAGCGGATGGCTCGGGTAATTGGACATTAACGGGCAAAGAATTGAATGTGAGTACGTTCAATAATGGCGATCTTACCGTTACTGCATCGCAAAGTGATACTGCGGGTAATAGTTCTAGTGCAGCGACTAAAACAATTGCGCTTGATAATGTGGCTCCAACAGGGCACAGCGTCAACATCGACCAATCATCAATAACAAAAACAAATGAAGCTGCGCTGAGTTTTACGTTCGCTAGCGCAGAAATAGGTACAACGTTTACATATAAATTAAAAGACGGTACATCAACGATTTCGAGTTCGAGTAGCCAAACGATCACCAGTGCAACGCAGCAAGTGACCGGTATCGATGTCACGAATTTGAATGAAGGGACATTAACCCTAGAAGTAATCGTGACGGATAGTTTCGGTAACGACGCTACGCTCGTTTCAGATACGGTAAATAAAAGCTACATTGTTGCACCGACAGCGGTAAATGACTCGTTTAGCACCAACGAAGATACAGCTAAGCAGTTTGACTTATTAGCGAATGATTCTGACGCAAATGGCGATATGGTCGCTTCGTCAGCGGCACTCAAAACGCAACCTACAAAAGGCTCTATTAGCATTAGCAGTGGTGTAATCACCTATACGCCGAACAAAGATGTAAATGGTTCCGACTCCTTTACTTACACGGTAAAAGATGCACTTTCGCAAGAGTCTAATGTTGCAACGGTTAGCATTACTATCACCGCCGTTAACGACGTGCCTACTGCAAAAGACTTGGTCATTAACACGGATGAAGACACACCTAGTGCTGCCTTAAATGTGCGCAGTGAAGCAACCGATGTAGAAGACACAAATCCAACAGGAGACCTAACGATAGTCACTCAGCCGACTAAAGGAAGTGTGGCGATTGACCAACAAAACGGCACCTTTGTATACACGCCAAATGCCAACACCAATGGCCCAGATAGCTTTACCTACAATATTAAAGACAGTGAAGGTGGTGTGTCTTTGAACGCGAAGGTGGATGTCAATGTCGGTGCCATCAATGATGCGCCAGTAGCCAATGCCGATAACAAAACCTTTGATGAAGACACCAGTACCACCTTGGATATTTTGAGCAATGATACTGATGTTGAAGACAGTGCATTTAACAACAGCAGCATAACGTTGCAAGATGTAGGGCAAGGTGCCGGTGTATATAGCTTTGCAACCGTCACGATTGCAAGCGATGGCACACTGAATATCGTGCCAAAAGCAAACGTAAATGGGCAACATACGTTTACCTACTCGCTAAAAGACAGTGGCAGTGCAACATCGAACGCGGCAACCGTCACGTTGAACATTACACCGATTAACGATGCCCCTGTCGCCGTTGATAACCAGGCGCAATTGCTGGAAGATGGCTCTTTCGAAGTCAACGTGTTGGGTAATGATACCGATGTTGATACGGGCGATAGCTTTAATTTGAGCTCGCTGACCGTCGTCAAAGCCCCTTCGCAGGGTAGTACGCAAGTGACTCAAACCGGAGCCATTGTCTATACGCCGAATAAAGACAGCAATGGAACGGATACCTTCACTTATACTGTGGAAGACAGTCATGGGGCTGTTTCCAATGAAGCAACGGTCACCATGACCGTAACGGCCGTAAATGATGCGCCGTTGGCAACAGGGCAGTCCCTCACGGTTAATGAAGACAACACTTTATTGATTACGTTAGCTGCGTCTGACATTGATAAAGATCCCCTCACTTATAGCATCGTTACAAGTACCCAAAATGGTTCACTGACAAAACAAAGTGATACGACTTGGTTATACTCACCATCCGCGAATTATAGTGGTGCAGATAGTTTCGTCTTCAAGGCAAGTGATGGCACGGTTGACTCTAACCAAGCTACGGTCAATCTTACGATAAATGCGGTGAATGATAGCCCAGTTGCGAATTCTGATTCGGTCAGCGTGGATGAAGATACAACGCTGAATGTGACGTTAAGTGGCACTGATATTGAGGGAAGTTCGCTGACCTATAAAATCGGCACGTCACCGAGCCACGGTAGCGCAACAATTTCTTCAGGCACGCTAACGTATATACCAGAAGCGAATTTCAGTGGAACGGACAGTCTAACCGTCGTAGCCAATGACGGCGAGTTGGATTCATCTCCAGCAACGATTCAAATTACTGTAAATGCAATTAATGACGCGCCAACTATAACGGGTACGCCTTCAGTAACGGTAAATGAAGATTCAGCTTATCAGTTTACGCCAAGTGCTTCTGATATCGATAAAGACACACTGACCTTCTCAATTACAAACAAGCCAAATTGGTTAAACTTTGACTCAGGGACAGGTACGTTAAGTGGTACGCCGTTAAATGAACAGGTAGGAAGTTATACGGGGATAGTCATTTCCGTTAGTGACGGCCAAGCCACCACTTCTTTACCCGCGTTTACTTTGACAGTCAATAATGTCAACGACGCGCCTGTTATTAGCGGTGTGCCAGCGACCACGGTGAAGCAGGACAACAACTATTCGTTTACACCTACAGCAAGCGATGTTGATTCTCCGAAATTGGTGTTCTCTATCGCGAATAAACCAGCTTGGGCGAGCTTTGACTCGAATTCTGGTACTTTGGCTGGTACGCCAACGAGAGACGATATTGGTACTTACAATGGTATTGTTATCTCCGTGAGCGATGGGCCTTTATCAGCCTCGTTACCGAGTTTTGCTGTTCAAGTGCTTCCTGTGAATTCCGCTCCTATCGCGAAAGATATGCAGATAGCCCTGAAAGAAGATGGGACAACCAGCTTTGTAGCTTTAGTGAGCGATATTGATAAAGATCCACTCGGTGTGCAGATTGTCTCGCAGCCGTCCAATGGTCAAGTGAGAGTCCAAGGCACAACGGTTACCTACACACCTAACGTGAATTTCAACGGAATAGACACGTTTAGTTATCTTGCAAGCGATGGAAAACTAACCTCGAATACCGCAGTTGTAGGGGTGTCGGTTAGTGCCGTCAACGATGCACCTGTGGCGAATGATGATCAATTCAATTTTTCTATTAATGCGGATAACCGATACACCCTTGATGTTCTGGCAAATGACTCGGACGTGGATGGCGATACGCTGACCATTATTGGTGCAAAATCTTCGCTTGGCAGCGTTGCTATCGTCAATGGTGCACTTGAACTACAAACTTCAGGTGTCATTAATGGCCCGATTTCCTTAAGTTATCTCATTGAAGACAAGGCGAAAGCAAGAGCAAAAGCAAACGTTTCATTGCAATTAAACTCATCAAACAGTGGTGGACCCACGATTACTGCGCCAGCAGACTTAACCGTCAGAGCGACAGGACTCTTTACCAAAGTTGACTTAGGGGTAGCGACGGCATTTGATGCAAGTGGTTTACCTCTGCCTGTTTCGCTGGTGGAGGGTAAAACGATATTCCCACCAGGAAGCCATTTAGTATACTGGCAAGTAACGGACAGCCAAGGTAGAACTGAATTTGCAACTCAAACCGTACGTGTGGAGCCATTAATCTCTATAAGCAAAAACAGCACGGTTGTTGAAGATAGTCAAAACAGTTTCAGTGTTTTTCTTAATGGTACATCTCCAAGTTACCCTGTAGAAGTTGCCTATTCAGTTTCAGGAACTGCGACGTCAGCGGATCACAGCTTAACGGATGGCGTGGTGGTCATCGACTCAGGCACGCAAGCAACAGTTAATTACGATGTGTTTGCTGATGAGATCGTTGAGGGCACTGAAACCATCGAAGTAACACTCAGTTCCGGGTTGAACCTTGGTGCGAAGTCTTCAACTCGTATCGATATTGTCGAGCAAAATGTCGCGCCAGCGTTATCACTTAGTGTTAAGCAAAATGGTGAAGAGCGTAATTTAGTCACTCAACAAGGTGGCGAGGTTTCACTGGTTGCCAATGTGGTGGATGTGAATCCTAATGACGAGGTTAAATTAGAATGGGTTGTAAAAAATGCCCCATTCGTCAATCAAAGTGGTGACCCTCTTCAATTTGTCTTTGACCCGATTAACACTGCACCGGGTATTTACCAAATAGATGCAATTGCCAGTGACAATGGGTCGCCTTCGTTGACGAGCAAGAAATCGAGCTTCATTGAAGTCATCGAATCTTTGCCTCAACTTGGCGATCAAGATTCGGATGGTGACTTAATACCTGATTCTCAAGAAGGTGTAAAAGACAGTGATGGAGACGGTATTCCTGATTATCTCGATGCAATTGAAGATTGTAACGTGATTCAGCAACGTGTAACGGATCCAAACCAATTCCTTACAGAGGGGTCTCCAGGCGTATGTCTCAGAAAAGGTGCAAATGTACCTCAGAACCAGTCAGGTGGCGTGGAATTATTTAATTCCGAACTCGCTCAAGATCAAGCAGCTCAAAACGTTGGTGGTATCTTTGACTTCATTGCGAATGGCTTGCCAAATGCGGGGGATGTCTATGACATCGTATTACCGCAGCGTGAACCTATTCCCATGAACCCAGCATACCGTAAATTACGAGGCGGCCAGTGGGGAGACTTCGTTACAGATGGCCAAAACCAGATTTATTCTGCTTTGGGAGAAAAAGGATATTGCCCACCACCAGGTGACTCTTCATGGCAAGTGGGATTAACACCAGGCCATTGGTGTGTGCAGTTAAGTATTCAAGACGGCGGACCTAACGACGACGATGGTGTCGCAAACGGAACTATTGTTGATCCAGGCGGTATTGCGGTTATGAATAACGGCAATGCATTCCCTGTGGTGACGGCTGATTCAGCGTCAACTCGGCAAGGCGTTGCTGTGGTCATTGATGTGTTAACAAATGACACCGACGAAGACAACGATGCGCTGACGATAACCAGTGCCGACGTTGACTTTGGTGTAGTTGAAATTGTGGATAATAAAGTACGCTACACACCACCAACGAACCTGCTAGGTACAGCGACCATTTTGTATGGCATTAGCGATAATCGTGGAGGCACGGCAAGTGGGGAAGTTAAAGTTGAAATTAAACTGAATAATCCGCCAACCACTCAACCAGATAGCGCCGAAGTAAACATTGGACAGACCGCAATTGTCGATGTACTTGTGAACGACTCCGATCTTGAAGGCGATGCGTTAATATTAATGGACGCAATTGCTCAACAAGGAAATGTGAGTGTCACGGAAGATCAAAAAATCAAATATGTACCTAACGGAAGCTTTACTGGCATCGATACAATTACATATTACGTGCAGGATGAGCTGGGTGCGGCATCAAGTGGGACATTAACCATGACCGTAAACGCGGAGAATACCAACGTGAACAACCATGTGGAAAGCAAGTCATCAGGTAGTACATCTATTTGGATGTTAGTAATCGGTGGATTGTTTGGCCTGCTCCGACGCATTCGCCATAAAGGATTTTTCCTTGTGCCAATTGTTGTAAGCACGTTAGGCTTACTGCAAAGCCCACAAGGCTATGCTGCGCAGAATTGGATGCTTGGAGGGGGATTAACCACCGCTAAAGCGACCGGTATTTCTTACCCGAGTAACTGGCAAGGTCAATCATCGCAAGTCGATGACTCTGCGACCGGTTACTATCTCAGTGCAGGTTACACCTTTATGGAAAACTGGGTTGCTATTTTCCAATATGAAGATTTAGGAACTGCTTCTAATAACTTCATTTTGCCAGCTTCTTCTGGTGAAGATGGGCTTTATGCTGCGCCTGTTTTAGGGAAGTCGGCTTCGCTTGTAGTACGGTATTCACTGCCTTTGAGCACTGATTTTTCCGTTGATGTGGCGGCAGGTGTGCAAAAATGGGAAACCGATATTAAGGCGACCATTAATGGTGGAAATAAGCTTACAAAGTCTTTTGATGGCACCGATCCACTGGTGAGCATTGGTGGTAACTACAAGGTGTCTGAACATACGTCAATCAGAGCGCAATTTCAGTTTGAGCAACGTGAACGGAACGATGTCAATACACTTATGCTTGGTGTAGAACGTCGCTTTTAAACTGCATCATCACTCATTGATGCGAAAAGCCAGTGCCTGTCACTGGCTTTTTATTTTCAAACAACACCTATCACTGAGCCAACCGAGATCCTGTTAATGAATCGATTTTTTCCTGACCATTGCACAACGAATCCACGTTGGCTTGCGAATATTCAAGGCTAAGGCCTACTGACTAAGTCCTTTTGTACATTGCAGATAATGAAATGGCCGATGAGCGTCACAATGGGGAAGTGGATATATGCTACAAAAAATCGTTGAGACTGATGACATCTTCACTGATATCTAAATAACACTAGTCGCAACGCATTAAAGGGTCGAAATTGAGAATGTGAGAAACTGAGGCGTTTTATAGAGGGACAGATTGAAAGAAAAACCTGTCCCGACGAGTAAAGTTACTCAATGTTCTGGATCTGCTCTCTCATCTGTTCAATTAACACTTTAAGCTCAACCGCAGCGTTAGTTATGTTGGTATTAATGGATTTTGATGCCAGCGTATTTGACTCGCGATTAAATTCTTGCATCATAAAATCTAAACGACGGCCACATGCGCCACCTTTTTTAAGGACTTTATTAGTTTCTTTCACGTGCGAGCGAAGTCTGTCTAACTCTTCTGCAACGTCTTGCTTTTGGGCAAGGTAGATCAACTCTTGCTCTAGTCGGCTTTCATCGATGTCCATTTTTAACTCATCTAGTCGCTGAGTGAGTTTGTCTCTTTGCCACTGATTAATTTCAGGGAGGTGAGTCTCTACCACGGCAACCTGCTCGAGAATTGAGTCAAGACGAGTTTGGATCATCTCTTCAAGATTTGCACCTTCGCTTGCTCGAGCTGCTTTAAAGTCTTCAACTAGTTGATCAAAACCGTTAAGTAATTCACTGTTTACTGAATCAAGATCAATCTCTTGTGCTTCCATTACACCCGGCCAGCGGAGAATATCGACTGGATTAATGTCGCCGCCACTTAAATCTTTTACCCAGTTTGCGCTGGAAATAAGTTGTTTAGCTAACGTTTCATTGATAGTCAGTTCGCCAACATGGGCAGGGTTTGCGGTGAACTTTAAAAACACTTCCACTTTACCACGTTGCAATTGCAGACGCAGACGCTCACGGATCACGGGCTCGAGTCCTCTAAATTGTTCTGGGGCTCGAATGAAAGTTTCAAGGTAACGTTGGTTTACAGAGCGGATTTCCCATACTCCAGTACCCCAATCACCTTTAACTTCGCGACGGGCATAAGCGGTCATGCTATGGATCATAAAAGTTCCTAATTAATATACATATCTAAACTATCGCATTATAGCCTAAACCGAGTTGTACTCCATAGGCAATGACAA